>JAOPVZ010000013.1 GCA_025965935.1 Frankiales bacterium
GTCGGGTCGAGGTGCGGGCCGTCCTGCTCGACGAGGTGGCCGACCGCGGCGTACCGCTCGGCGACCCACGGCCCGCCGTAGAGGAGCACCGCCGCGTCCAAGAACGCGGTGACGTCCACCTCGACGACGTTCAACCCGAGAGCCCAGGCGTGGTCGACGGCGCGCTGCCACGCGGACGCCGTGAGGTCGTCGACGTCGATCGCGCCGCGCGGCACCCCAACGGTCGTCATGACCTGCGCGACGCCGGAGGGCAGCGCCACGGGCCTGGGCCGTGCCCAGGGATCGGTCGGGTCGAAGGACACGAGCTGCGCGAGCGCCTCGCGCGCCGTCGCCACATCACGGGTCAACGTCGTCACGCAGTCCAGGGAGCGGCAGGCCGGCAGCACCCCGGACGTCGACAGCAGCCCCCTGGTCGGCTTCACCCCGACCAGGCCGTTGAAGGCCGCGGGCACTCGGCCGGAGCCGGCCGTGTCGGTGCCGAGCGCCAGCGGCACGATCCCGCTCGCCACAGCGACGGCGCTGCCCGAGGAGCTGCCCCCGCTGACCCGGCTCGGGTCGTCGACCGCGGTCGGGATGCCGTACGGCGAGCGGGTCCCCACGAGGCCGGTCGCGAACTGGTCCATGTTGGTCTTGCCGACCGGCACGGCTCCGGCATCGATGAGGCGCTGCACGACGAACGCGTTGCGCTCGACCGGCGCATCGAGCGCGGGACAGGCCGCCGTCGACGGCAGCCCCGCGACGTCGATGTTGTCCTTCACGGCGAACGGCACACCCGCCAGCGGTCCCGATCCCGGCGCCACGTGCGGCACGGTGGAGATGAACACCGGCAACCCTGTCTCGCGGGCCGCTTCCAGCGAGGCCTCGGCTGCTGTTCCTGACACCGTCGTCATCGTGCCCACCGCTCCCGTTCTGCGTCGAAGGCGGCTCGCCGCCGCGTGGTGAAGGTCTGGATCTCGGCAGCGTGGGCGGCCTCGAGCGCCCGCACCTCCGACAGGCTGAAGACCGCCGGCCGGGTGACCAGCGGCTGCCCCGAGGCGCGCAGCTCGGCCAGCTCGTCGGCGGACACCGGTGCGAACCGCAAGCGGTCGAACGGCCGGAGCAGCCACGGCGTCTGCTCGCCGGACAGCCGCCACACCGGGACGGTGCGCCCGACCAGCTGGTAGCCGCCGGGGCCTTCCATGCCGTAGACGCACAGGTACACGCCGCCGATGCCGACCGCGTTCTGCGGGGTCCAGGTCCTTGCCGGGTCGTACTTCGTGGTGACCAACCGGTGGCGCGGGTCGATCGGCACCGCGACCGGTGCCCCCAGGTAGACGTCGCCCAGCCCCACTACGAGGTAGGTCGCCGAGGTCACCACGTCGAACACGTCCTCGCGCGACGCCAGGTCGTTGATGCGGCGGATGAACTCCACGTTGTCCGGGCACCACGGCGCGTCCGGCCGCACCGACCTGGCGTAGCGCGCCATCGCCTCGTGCGCCAGCGGGTGATCCAGGCACAGCGGCAGGGTCACCTCGCGCACGGCCAGCTCGACGGTCGACGGGTCCGCGACATCGACGGCCAGGTCGGCAAGCAGCAGGGCCAGCTCGTGCAGCGGCAGCCGCAGCGGGTCGACCTTGACCAGCATCGAGCGGACACCCTCGACCAGCTCCAGCACACCGTCCAGCGCGCGGGCGCGCAGCGCCTCGGCGAGCAGGTGCACCCAGACCCGAACCTCGAGGTCGAGCACCGGAGGACCGGCTTCGAGCAGCAGGTGGCAGTCGCCTGCCCGCCGTACCGTCACGACCGGCCGGTGCCCCTGGCCGGGTACGGCGGCCAGGACTGGTGGACGTGCCGAGGGACCCTGCGGCGGGGTCGGAGAGGGCGGGCCGATGAGGTCCTGCTCCAGCACCGCGGCCACGGCCGCGCGGGGATCGGCGAGCAGCCAGCGTCGTACCGCCATCAGGTCGTCGGCCTGGCCGGCGGTGACGGGGACCAGACGGACGGTGTCGCCGGGTCGCAGCTGTGCGAGCTTCCAGCGGTCGGCGCTGACCACCGCGCAGGGCACCACGAAGCCGCCGAGCGACGGCCCGTCCGGACCCACGATGACCGGGGTGTCGCCGGAGAGCATGATGCCGCCGACCGGGTAGGCGCTGTCATGGATGTTCGACGGGTGGAGTCCGGCCTCACCGCCGTCGGCGCGCGCCCACCCCGGTCGCGGCCCGACCAGCCGGATGCCGGTGCGGTCGGCGCGGTGGTCCACCGTCCAGGTCGCGGCGAAGAGCTCTTCCACCCCTTGCTCGGTCAGGTGCTCCGGCGCGCCGTGCGGGCCAGGGACGACGGACAGCGACCATGCGGTCGTCAGCTCGGGCAGCAGTGGCGCGACGTCGAGCGGTGCGAGGGCGTTCTCGTCGCTGCCGAACGGCAGCTCGTCGCCCGTCATGAGAGCCCGGCCGTCCAACCCGCCCAGCTCGCCCAGCAGGAACGTCGCCCGGCTGCCGAGCACCACCGGTACGTCGATCCCGCCCGCGACGGTCAGGTAGCCGCGCATGCCGGGACCGTCGAGCGCCCCCACCTCCAGCACGCCGCCGGCAGGGACCGACAGCACCACGCCGGTGCGGACCGGCCGGCCGTCGAGCCGGGCGGCGTGGACCGCCCCGGCCAGGCAGACGAGCGCGCGGGAGGAGAACCGCAGCGTCGGCCCGCGCAGTACGAACTCCAGGCCGGCGGCACCGACCGGGTTGCCGACGGCGAGGTTGGCCAGCGCGAACGACAGGTCGTCCCAGGCGCCGGAGGGCGGGACGCCGACGTCCCACAGTCCGGTACGGCCGGGCAGCTCCTGCACGGTCGTCTGCAGTCCGGCCTCGAGCACCGTGGCTGTGCGCAGCGCGACTGTCGTCATGAGACGGTCACCCCGATGGGCGTGGGGTTCCAGCCGTTGCAGGGGTTGTTGAGCTGCGGGCAGTTGCTGATCAGGACGTAGACCTCACGCGCCGCAGTCAGCTCGACGTACTGGCCGGGCCCGGACAGGCCGTCGGCGAAGGTGAGGCCGCCGTCCTCGGTCAGCGGCACGTTCATGAAGAAGTTGATGTTGTGGGTCAGCTGGCGCGCACCGATGCCGACCGGTGCGCCCCAGCGCAGGAACGTCTCACGGCAGGCGTGCTGGTGCCGGGTGTGCAGGCCGTACCGGATCACGTTGGACTCCTGCGAGCACGCGCCGCCGAGGGTGTCGTGCCGTCCAACGGTGTCGGCCGTGATGGTGGCCAGCACGTCGAGATCCGTTGACAGCAAGGCACTTCCGGTCGTGAGGTAAGCCGCTGCCTGCTCGCGGACGGTGTCGACCGCGCTGTAGCGGTTGTCCAGGTCTGCGGCGTCGTAGAGCAGCGTGTCCGCGGCTTGGTTGCCCTCGAGGTCGGTGATCCGCAGCGTCGCGCCGGCAGGCAGCAGGGCCAGGTGGCCGTCGCCAGAAGGGACCGTCGTCATGGTCATGCGAGCGCCTGCGCTGCGGCGTCGAGAGCGCGGCCGCTCTCGGGTCGGAAGAGCCGGGAGGCCTCGTCCGGCGGTGCGTCGGTGACGGCGACGCGCACGCCCGCCGGCTTCCACGAGGGATCGAGCGGGTGCGGCGCGGTGGACATCACCAGGACGAGCTCGACCTCGGTCCGCAGCGCCACCCAGTCGTCGGCAGCGCAGTGCTTGGGCACGTGCGACAGCCGACCGGCGTCGTCGATCGCCGCCTTGCTGAACAGGTTCACAGTCGCGTGCAGGTCGGCCCGGTCGAAGCCGCGCTTGCGCAGCTCGCTGAGCAGGCCGGCGCGAGCTGAGATCCGGCGGTCGTTGCGGTGCTCCTGGTAGGAGCTGCGCTCCGTGACGTGCCGGTCGGTCGAGTGCCCGCAGACAGCGTCGTGCCAATCGAGGGAGCTGCCGGTCACCGAGGCCAGTCCGACGCCGCGGTCGGACATGAGCACCATCGGCGGCGTGATGCGGGCGCTCATCTGCGCCTTGAGGGTGTCGGGCACGTTGAGCCGGTCCCCGTCGGGGGTGAGCAGGAGCAGGCTGCAGTTCGCCCCGGGTCCCAGGGCGCTGAACCGCACCTCGCGACCGGGCCGAACTCGCAGCGACCAAGCTGCTCCGCCAGGGACCTCGTGCTCGACCTTGGTGGTGGTCACTCCGCCAGCGCGGGCAGGGCCGCGGCGTCGGGGAGGTGGAGGACACGGGGGGAGTGCGGGCGCACCGCGGCGTACGCGATCGCGCCGACGACGATGGCACCGCCGAGGAAGAGCTCGGGGAACCACTGCAGGTACCACGCCGAGCCGAAGACCTTCGCCCGCGGCCAGCCCAGGTTGATCGCCATGAACAGGCCCCACACGACGGCGACCGCGTTCACCAGGACGCCCCAGCGGCCGAGGCTGAACAAGCCGGGCTCTTCGGGGATCTCGCCCTTGAGGCGCTTGACGAGCATCGGCCCGGTGACCATCAGGTAGGCGATGTAGAGCAGCATGATGCAGACGCTGGAGAGCGCGAGGAAGACCTGCGGGTTCTTGATGTTGATGGCCAGCAGCGCGACCGTGAGCAGCCCCACGACGAGCGCGGGCAGCATCGGCGTACCGGTCCGCGGGTTCACCTTCTTGAGCGCACCGGAGAACGGCAGCACCTCGTCGCGCGCCATCGAGAACATCATGCGGGTGGTCGCTGTCTGGATTGCCAGCGTGCACACGCAGACGGCGATCGTGACGTCGACGAGGAAGACCCGGCCGAGGGTGTCGCCAAGCCGGCTGGTCAGGACGTAGGGGAGGCCCTTGGTGGGGTCACCGAGGCTGCCGTCGGTCAGCGACGGCGCGGCCATGAGGGTGGCGATGAGCATGAAGGCGCCGCCGATGCCGGACACCACGAGGGCCCGCAGGATCGTCCGCGGCGCGGTGCGGCGCGGCTCTCGCGTCTCCTCGGAGAGCTCGCCCGCGCTGTCGAAGCCCACCATGACGTAGGCGGCCATCAGGCCCGAGATCATGAACGACCAGAGGTAGCCGGCCCCGTGGCCGACGCCCGCACCGGTGTGCAGCACGACGCCCGGTCCCCGCTCGGCGTGCGAGAACAGCGCGATGACGAGCAGCGTGACGCCGATCAGCTCGCAGGTGACGCCGATGCTGTTGATGAGGCTCATCACCCGCACGCTGACGGCGTTGATCGCGGTCGTCACGACAAGCAGCAGGCTGCCGAGGAAGACCGCGTTGCTGCCGAAGCCGCTGAAGACCTGGAAGCCGCTCCAGACGCTCGGCAGCACGATCTCGAGCGCGATCGCGGCCGCAGCCACGGTGCAGACCTGCGCGACGAGCATCAGCCAGCCGGCCGTCCACCCCCAGGCCTTGCCGCCGAGTCGCGTCGACCACTGGTAGATGCAGCCCGAGATCGGGTAGCGCGCGGCCAGCTCCGAGAAGCACAGCGCGACGAGGATCTGACCGCCGAACACGATCGGCCAGGTCCAGAAGAAGGAGGGTCCGCCGAAGCCGAATCCGAAGGAGAACAGCTGGAAGACGGTGGTGAGGATCGAGACGAAGGAGAAGCCGGCGGCGAAGGAGCCGTAGGAGCCGATCGAGCGGTGCAGCTGCTGGGCGTACCCGAAGTGCGACAGGTCTGCCGCGTCAGCGGCATCGGGCTTGACGAGGGTTTCGGTCAACACGGACCTCCAGGACGGAGACCCCGGAAGCGAGCAGCCCGGGGCCACGTTCGGCCTCCCGGGCTTTTCTCCCGCCGTGGAGCAGATCGGCGTCGATCTGCCTGCGTCTCTCGGACCAGTCCCTCATCGGCGAGCCGGCGAGGCGGAACCCTAGACGCGCCCTGCCACGTGAGCAGGTCGGGATTGAGTCAAGGGCCGTGTGTTTGCGCGCTGGGGTCAGCCACGTGACGTCGGTGTTGCTTCCGTCTCACGCGCCAGGAGTTCGCGGTGGGGCGTCGAACTCACCGGCATGCTCACACGCGCGCTGCTGGTCGCTTCCCTGGTGGCGGCAACGCTCGCGGTCCCCGCGACGGCGTCGACCGCGCCCTGCGTCCTCCTCCTGGGGTCCTATCCGGCCGAGGTCAGTGCCAACCTCGCGCTGATGACGCTGGACCCGCGCCAGCCGACGACCCTTGACGGCCACGAGCTCTATGCCGGCACCCTCGGCGGTCGCCGCGTCGTCACGGGCATCGCCGGCCCGTCGCCCGCCCTCACCGGTGCGACGACCACCCTCGCCCTCAGGCAATGGACGTGCATCAACGCCGTCGTTTTCACCGGTACGGCGGGAGGCGCGGGTCCGGCACAGCTCGGGGACGTGGCAGTGCCCAGCCGCTGGACGGGCGACGAGGGCCACCACTACTCGAGCATCGACAAGCGGGCACTGGCGCTCGCCAAGCGGACGGCAGCCCAGGCCGGCAAGCAGCTCGGCACCATGGCCGCGGTCAACGACGGCCCGTGCGCGTGCGAGGCCGTCGTGGAGTCGGTGAAGGCGGTGCCCCTCGGCCGGACACCGAGGGTGGTTGTCGGCGGGAACGGCGTGACGTTCGGCGGCGAGAGCAACGCCTGCTACGAACAGGGCGGGATGCTCGCCGGCTGCAACCCGTGCCCGCCGGGGTCGACCGGTCTGCGTGCCCCCGTCGTGCTGTCGCTCACCCCCGTGCTGGCGGCGCAGGCCGCACGGGCCGGCCTGGTGCCCGGCGCCCGAGCACTGGCAGGTCTCGCGCCGCGGCCCGGTGGGACCGTCGGCAACAGCAGCACGAGCTACATCGCGGACGACATGCAGACGACCGCCTCGCTCGCCGCGGCACGGGCGCGGCACGTGCCGTTCATCGCGTTTCGCGGCATCTCCGACACCGACTCGGTCGGCAACCTGTGGCCGTTCGAGTACCTCGTCTACCAGGGCCTCGCCGCCGACAACGCCGCAGCGGCGGCGCGCGTCTGGATCACGGCCTGGAACCCGCGCTGATCGTGCCCGCAGGACATGTCGAGAACCGCGAGCCTGCTTCGACCTAGGGGTGAGTGGGCCAAGGAGGCTCACCGGCGAGAGGATGACGTCATGAGATTCATGCTGCTGCAGGCCTACGGGGGCGTCGAGCTCGAGGGCTGCGTCCCGATGACCGAGTGGGCCCCGGAGGACGTCAAGGCGCACATCGAGTTCCAGCACACGCTCAACGCCGAGCTGCTCGACCGCGGCGAGCTGGTCGACGCGCAGGGCCTGGCAGGTCCGGACCAGGCGAAGTTCGTGGTCTCCGACGGGACGAGCCCGGCCAAGGTGATCGACGGGCCGTACCCGGAGTCCAAGGAGCTGCTTGCCGGCTACCGGCTGGTCGACGTCGACTCGCTCGAGCGGGCCCTCGAGATCGCCGCGCAGTCCAGCGCCGCGCCCGGCCCTGGCGGCGTCGCGATCCGTCAGCCGATCGAGGTGCGCCAAGTCCTCGGCGCCCCCGACCCGGAGGTGTGAGCAACCCCGACGTCGAGGGCCTGCTGCGCGAACTCGCGCCGCGGGCCCTCGGCGCGGTCGTGCGCCGGTACGGCGACTTCGCCGACGCCGAGGACGCCGTGCAGGAAGCCCTGCTGGCCGCCGCGCACGAGTGGCCGGCCGACCTGCCGACCAACCCGCTCGGCTGGCTCGTGACCGTCGCGTCGCGTCGGCTCATCGATGAGGTGCGGCGCAACGACGCCCGCCGTAGGCGCGAGGACACCGTCGCCCTGCTCGACCTCCCTGGCGCGGGGGCCGCCACAGACGACTCCCTCGTCCTGCTCTTCCTCTGCTGCCACGACGCGCTGTCGCCGACCCTCGCGATCCCGCTGACACTGCGGGCGGTCGCCGGTCTGACCACCCGGGAGATCGCTGCCGCCTACCTCGTCCCCGAGGCCACCATGGCCCAGCGGATCAGCCGGGCCAAGGCCAGGTTGCGCGGTGAGCGCTTCGCTCTCCCCGACGACCAAAGCGGCCGGCTGAGGTCCGTGCTGGAGGTGCTCTACCTGCTGTTCAACGAGGGCTACGCGAGCAGCAGCGGCCCCGACCTCGCCCGCACCGACCTGTCGGGCGAGGCCATCCGGCTCGCCCGACTCCTGCACGAGCAGTTGCCCGAGAGTGCCGAAGCTGCAGGGCTTCTCGCCCTGATGCTGCTCAGCGACGCGCGCCGACCGGCGCGCACGACATCGTCCGGCGAGCTGGTGCCGTTGGCCGAGCAGGACCGCACGCTGTGGGACCGGTCCCGCATCACGGAGGGCATGGTCCTGCTGACCGCGGCCCTCAAGCGGCGCGAGATCGGCGAGTACCAGCTGCTCGCCTCAATCGCCGGCCTGCACGATGAGGCGGCGTCGCACGCCCAGACGCGGTGGGCCGAGATCGCCACGCTCTACGGGCTCCTGGAGCGGATGACCGGCAACCCCGTCGTGACTCTCAACCGCGCCGCGGCGGTCGCGATGGTGGACGGCCCGCACGCCGGCCTTGCCCTGCTCGAGGGTCTCGAGCTCGACACCCATCGGCTGCACGCGGTGCGCGCGCACCTGCTGGAAGAAGCAGGGGATCTGGAAGGAGCGGCTGCGGCCTACGGGAAGGCCGCGTCCGGTGCGGATAACCGGCGAGAGCGGGACTACCTCACGATGCGAGCTGCGCGCGCCGCGCGCTGAGTCTCCCCGAACGACAGGCGACGGAGGCGGGCTCGTCTCGTTCCGCCAGGGGGTCGACTCGCGATGTGCGGATCGCGCGAGTCAGGCGGCTGCCATGGCCTCGCGCAGTCGCGAGAGGCCCGCTCGGCAGCGGGTTTTGACCGTCCCGACCGGAGCACCTTCGAGCGCGGCGATCTCCGTCATCGTGTAGCCACCCCAGTAGGCAAGCACCAGTGCGCGTCGTTGAGGCATGGGCAGTTCCCGCAGCTTGTCGAGAGCCGCGCGTCCCAGGGCCGCGGTGAGTGCGGCGTCGGCCGGGTCCGGCCCGCCGTCCACGAGCTCGTCGGGGAAGCTCTGGCTGTGGGCCTGTCGTCGGGCGCTGGACCGGGCTGCATCGACGGCACGCCGGTGCACCAAGGTGTGCAGCCAGCCGGCGACCGAGCACCGGACGCTGTCGAAGGCGCCCGCCGAGCGCCACAGGTCGAGGAAGGCGTCCTGCACCGCCTCCTCAGCGAGATGCTGGTCCCGGAGCAACGCACGTGCGTGAGCGAGGCAGCCGCCGACGTGACGCCGGTACAGCAGCAACAAGGATTGGTCATCACCCGATGCGGCCGCGACCAACCACCCCGCGTCCTCGGTGGCGACGTCCCGGTCGTCGACTCGATGGGCCACTGGCGTGGCAGTCTGGATTGTGTGGGAGCCAGATCGAATGGCGGGGATCGTTGCCCCGGGAAGGTCCAGGCTGGTCACGGTCGACTCCGACATCTTGTGACAACAGGTCACGCCGAAGGCCGGAGCGCTTGTGGCCCACTACCCCCGTGCGAGGCCACCACTCGTGGCTTGCGCGGCCACGATCACCGCCGCAGGCCGACCAGGGCAGCCCGTGCCTGGGGAACCTGCAGGGGACTGAAGTGCGGGTTGAGCGTGAGAGCTGCCTGCAGGTCTGCCCGCGCCGCGGCACGTCGGGACAGCGACTTCTCGATCATGCCGCGGTGGAAGCGGCACAGCGCGTTGGTCCAGCCGGTCGCCAGTGCACGGTCGGACCAACGCAGCGCCTCGGCGTACCTCTTGTTCGTGTAGAGCGCCCAGGCGTAGGCGTCGGCCATCTCGAGGAAGGGCCGGTTCCGCCAGCCAGCCTCTGCGTACTGCAGCGCCTTGGCGGGAGAGCCGTGGTCGGCCTCGAACAGCGTGGGCTCGGTGTCCAGCACGACATGGTTCGCGCGGAACAGTCGCTCCTCGGTCCGGAACAACGCGTACTGCCGGACGGCACGGGGGTCGTGCAGCGACTCGAGCAGCTCTGCGTACTCGAGGACGTACTGCGGCTGCGGCACGGCGCTCACGAGCGACGCGTAGGCGTCAAGGGCCTGTTTGGTGCGGCCGAGCGCGGCGAGGGCCCTGGCCTGCCCGGCCTGCAACCCGTAGTCGCTCGGGTCGGTGACGAGCCCGGCGTGGAACTGGGCCAGGGCAGCGCCGGCGTCCCCGCCGTAGTTCAGGTGCAGCTCACCGAGGTAGGTGCGGGCGAACGCGACGTCGCCGGGGCTGGTCGCGTCCTGCAGCGCCCGATCGAGCGCTCGCCGCGCGCCGGCGATGTCGCCGCGCAGCTCGAAGACGTAGGACGCCCGGGTGAAGGCGGGTACTCCGGGAAGGAGCGTGTTCATGCGGTCGACGGCTCTCGCCGCATCTGCGTAGCGACCCAGCTGGGTGTAGGCGTCGCCGAGAGCGCCGTACAAGGTGCTGCTGTAGCCGTTGATGGCGAGTCCCTTGTGGGCCGCGGCGAGGGCCGCGCGGAAGTCGTGCTCAGCGTTCTTGAGCGCGGCAAGTGCGGCGTAGCCGATGTCGTTCGTCCGGCTGTCGAGCGCGAGCGACTTCGCGACGGCGCCCTCGGCCTTGAGGTAGTAGCTCGGGTCGACGGTGGCCTTGGCCTCCGCCACGTAGTCGATGGCGAGAGCGGCCCAGGTGCGCGCGTGGCCGGGAGTTGCCGTGAGCTGCTTCTGCGCCGCAGCGATGTCGCTCGCGAGGGTCGTGCCGCGGAGCCCTGCCGCAGCGGGCCGGGGTGGATTCGTGGGCTGTGGCCCGGGGCTACCGCCGACGGCGGCCGCGACGAACAGGCCGATGGCGATGCCGCCGACGGCGACCCCGCTGATGAGGAGCTGCACGGTGCGTCGCACGACTACACCGCACCTCCGGCAGCCCGGAGGGCGAGCCCGGCTCCGACCGCGAGCACGAGCAAGGCCGTGAGGACGGGAAGCGCTGCGAGGACCCAGTCTGCTCGAGCGAGCCGAGGGCTCTGCGCGAACCGGTCGAGCCGACCACGCAGCCGGATCAGCAGCACCCCGGCGGCGCATAACGCGAGAGCCATGCCGAGGCCGTATCCGAGCACGAGCACAACGCCGAACGCGGTCCGGCCGAGGGCGGTGGCAGCGAGCAGCACCAGCAGCGCGGAGGGACTGGGGACGAGCCCGCCGGCAACGCCGAGACCGACGAGCCCGGTCCGGGAGAAGGCGGCCTGCGCGTCGTGGCGGTGCTTGTGGCCGCGGAGCAGTCCGTGCCGGTGACCGGGCGCCGCATGGTCGTGGTCGTGATCGGGGTCGTGGTCGTGGTCGTGGTCGTGACGGTGATCGGGTCGCACGACAGGGGTACCGGCACCCACGAGGACGGGCTCGGGGACCGGCGCGATCAGTGCGGTCGCCAGCCGGGGGGTGTGGCGGGCGCGGAGGGCGGAAGCGAGGAGCAGGAGGCCCACGCCGGCCACGATGCTTCCGGACACGATGCCGAGCAGCTGCTCCGCAGCGGTCGGAGCGAACGCCGAGGTGCTGGCGAGGACCAAGCCCAGGATCAGGACACCTCCGGTGTGCGTGAGCGTCACCGTCGCGCCGACCGTGACGACGTCGCGCAGTCGGCCCCGACGACCGACGAGGTAGGCCGCCATGATCGTCTTGCCGTGTCCTGGCAGGAACGCGTGCCCGGCGCCGAGGAGGAGCGAGAGCAGCAGCGCCAGCAAGCCCACGTCCACCGTCAGGTGCTTGCTGCCCACGGTCTGGTTGAACGTGGTCGCCAGGGAGTTGAGAGCGCGGACGGCAGGGCCCGCGACGGGGAGCTTCTTGGCGAGCTGGTAGCTGGAGAGCCCAGGGCCGGGAGCAACCGACACGCTTCCCCGGCGGACGTCGAGGGGCGAGCTGAGCAAGTCGCCCGGGTAGCGGCGCAGCTCGTCGCTCATGCTCTTGGCCGGGAACGGCGAGTGCTGCAAGGAGACATCCGTGCCGATGGCGGTGATCTCGTGCCAGCCGATCCCGTCGTCATCCCAGAGGTTCTGGAACCTGAGACTCGACGCGGTGGACAGCTGGACGGGTGCCCGGAGCGTGCACTCGAGGCGGCCGACGGTGAGCGACACCTGTCCCGGGCGCTCCGTGTACGCGGACGAGGTGACGGAGAACGGAGCGCGGGTGCCATCAACCGTGAGGGCTACGGTGCGCGCCATGGCGGCGCACTGGGTCGTGGCGTAGCCGGATCGCTCCCGGTCGGAGAGCCGGCCGTTGCCGTCGTGGTCGACCCGCGGCCTGCGCTGGAACGTGGGGATCTCCGCGACGTCCTCGACAGCCCGGTCGACGACCTCCGACGACGACAGGCGTAGCCCGTCGTAGTGGTTGACGGTCGCATTGCCGAGTGGGTGGGCCGATGCCGGCGAGGGGGTCGGCAACAGGAACGCGCCAAAGACTCCGGCGACGACGAGGGATCGTCGGATCCGTCGATGATGCACGTGGTGCTCCTCGGAATCGGAGGTCGTTCCCCAGGAGTTCGCTTGCCGACGAGCCGCGGTTTGCAGCGAACCGGTCAGGCTTCGCCAACGAACTGGGGAGTGCGGGTCGGTCGTCCGGCACGTGCTTACTCCCGTTCCCGCCCCGGCTGCGTCGGGGCGAACTGCAAGGAGCGCTATGTCCCATCCCCGTCGGTCACGGGCGCGAACAGGCGCCCTGGCCGCTCTCTCGGTGGTGGCCACAGCCACAGCGGGAGCCTCGCTGCTTCGACCCGGCACGTCGTCGGCGTCGAGCCACCGCGAGGCCCCCTACGTCGCCAGTGACCCCGCTATCGACAACACCGACGTGTACGCGTTCGTCAGCCCCGACAAGCCGTCCACGGCCACCCTGATCGCCAACTGGTCGCCGTTCCAGGAGCCGGCCGGCGGTCCGAACTTCTACCCGTGGGCCACAGACGCCGCCTACGACATCAACCTCGACAACAACGGCGATGCCAAGCCCGACGTCACCTACCGCTGGACGTTCACGAACGTCGACGCCCGCGGCACGGTGAACCACGGCGACAAGAGCGACCAGACGACGAACGGCAAGACCATCAAGGGTAACGGCGTCGGTGGTTCCTTCCTCTACAACGACGGGCCAGTCACCAGCCTCACGGACAGCAACCTGCTGTTCCGCCAGACGTACACCCTCACCGAGCTGGATTACGACAGCTCGGGTGTGGCGACACCCAAGACCCTGCTCGCCGACAAGCCGGTCGTCCCGTCCAACGTGGGCTCGGCTTCGATGCCGAGCTTTGCCTCCTTGCGGCGAATGGGTGTCGCGGCGGGCGCGATCACTGGCGGCGGGCAGAGCTACGTGGGCCAGGCCGACGACCCGTTCTTCCTCGACCTCCGGGTGTTCGACCTGCTCTACGGGACCAAGCTGAACGAGGTTCGTCACGACACGCTGTCCCACTACAACGTGAACACGATCGCGTTGCAGCTGCCCAAGAGCGCGCTGGCCGGTAAGGGCGACGCGACGAGGAACCCGGTGATCGGCGTGTGGAGCACGACGAGCCGCAGCTCCACGAGAACGCTCGCTGCCACGGGCTCCGCGCCCGCCACGGCGGAGAGCACCAGCCCGGCCGGCAGCTACGACGCGCAGGTGTCCCGCCTGGGGAACCCGCTCGTCAACGAGGTGGTCGTGCCTGCGCAGCTGAAGGACTACTTCAACCGGTCGCGTCCGGACCAGGACGGCGCCCTGCTGGGCAAGGTCCAGAACCCGGAGCTTCCGTATCTGGTCGATTCGATCTATGGCGTGCCGAACCCGAACACGCTGCCAGGGGGTGCCACCCGCAACGACCTCTCAGAGGTGTTCCTGACGGGGATCTCCAAGAAGGCCGCCGCCGGCACCGACTTCTCCGGCATCGCCCAGGGATCACTCTCGGCCAACCTCAACAGCCTGGACCTCAACACTGACATCGCCAGTGGTGGCGTCGTCCCGGCCGAGTACCTCCGGCTCAACCTCGGCGTGGCGCCCACCGCCTCGCCGAAGCGGTTGGGGGCGCTCGCGGGTGACTTCGCAGGCTTCCCGAACGGGCGTCGGCTGGCGGATGACGTCCTCGACGAGGCACTGCAGGTCACTGAAGGGGTGCTGCTGGGTCAGCGCACCGGTCTGGGTGACGGTGTGAACGCGAACGACAAGCCGTTCCTCCGGTCCTTCCCCTATATCGCCGATCCCCACTCGGGATCGACGGTCAACCCGGCCGCGCACACTTCGCGCTGAGTTCCGCCGGGCGCCGGCGTTCGGCGTCCCTTTCTGGAGAGTGGTCCGTGCTTGCCTCGCGCGTTCTCGTGCCCGTCCTGCTTCTCGTCGTGGCCGCGTGCTCCGACAGCGGTTCAAGCTTCCACCAACCCCGCGTGAGCGCCTTCTACCCGGGTAGCTGCCGGGATCTCGCCCCGTCGGTGCTCCGTCTCGGCCGGGACCTGCACGGACTCGGGAGCCAGGCACCCACACGCGAGCAGCAGGCGGCCATCAAGGCCGCCCAGTCGGACGTGCGCGACCTGCAGGCCCAGGTGCCGACATCGCTGGCTGCAACCGTCCAGGAGCTCGTCACCACCGTCGGGATTCTGCGACTGCGGACCGCGACTGACAGCTACGCCCCCTCGCTCGCCACGAACGCCATGACGGCCTACCGAGGGGTGGTCAGTGCGTGCACGGCTCCGCACCCGACATCGACCTGAGACGGTGCTCACGCCGACGTGACGGACGGGCCGCCGCAGCTGTGACTGCGACGGCCCGTCCGGGCAGGTGGTGGATCAGCTGGACTGGCGGTGCGCCTTCTCGGTCTCGGCGAGCTGGCCGAGCCGAGCCGCCGTCTTGCGCTCGCGGTTGGCCTCGCCCTTGAGCTCGGCGGCTTCCTCGAGCTCAGCGCGCGGCTTCGCCGTCCTGGCCTCCGTCCGGGACTCGATCGAGGTGAGACGGCTGTCGAGCTCGGCCTGCTCCCGCTCGAGGGCGGCCTCCGCCTCGCGCTCCACGGCCTGGACCTTGGCGCGCGCAGCCGCCTCGGCCTTCTCCTCTGCGGCGCGGCGCTCGGCCTGCTGCTGCTCGCGCAGCTCCTTCACCTCCACCTGTGCGCGCTGGGTGGCATCCGCGCGCTTGCGCTCGGCGGCGCGCTTGGCCTGCTTCAGCCCGACGTTCGCCTGGTCCTTGCGAGCGGCGGCCTTCTCCTCCAGCGCCACTGCCTTGGCGAGGACGTCCGAGCGACGGGCGAGGGCCGCCCCCCGGCGGGTCAACTCGGGGTCGCTCAAGACGCGGCCGACGGTGGCGTCGAGAGTGCCCAGCGCCCGTTCGAAACCGAGCCGGACGGGGCTCTCCTCGGGCAGGTAGCGCTCCATGACGTGCGTCTCGAGGACGGACAGCGGCAGTCGGATGACGGTGTACTCCGCACCGGCGACGGCACGGGGGATCGTGAGGGCATTCATGAGATCTCCTTCGATCAGCGGGTCTGGGCGGCGAGGCGCTCGGCGTCCTCGCGGGCGCGGGCTGCGGCCTGCTCCGCTGCCCCGGCCCGGGCGCGCTCCTGCTCGGCACGATCCCGCGCCTCCTGCTCGAGGCGGTCCGCCTCGCTCAGCTCACGACGTGCTTCCTGCTGCGTGGCCTGCACCTCGAGCCGCGTCTCCGCGTCGACCTGCGCCTGCTCCACCGCGCGCTGCTGCTCGGCGGACATCTCTGCGGCCAGCGCCCGGCGGTCGGCCTCGTCCAGGACGCTCTCGGTCCGCGCCTCCGCGACGGTCTCCGCCGCCTCACGCTGCTGCTCCGCCCGCTGGTGCTCGCGGGTCAGTGCGGCGGCGGCTTCCTTGGCCTCCGCCTGGGCGACCGCATCCTTGACGGACGCGTCCTTGCTGGCTGCGGCCTCCGCCTGCTGCAGCTGTCCCTCGGCCGTCAGGGATTCGTTGCCCAGAACGGCACCCGCGACCTCCTTGGCCTTGCCGGCCAGGGTCGCGCCGAGGCCGTGCTTGGCCTGATCGGCTGTGTTGTCGGTCATGGCTCGTGCCTCCTGTCGTCGGGTCGGTTGCCCAGAGGGCCCTGCCCGGCACGGAGATCGCTAGCGGTCACGCGGGAGTGTCAGGGGTCACAGTCCCGTCACCGCTCAGTCGTCGAGCACTGCCCAGACCGTCTTGCCGGTCGCGTGGAGCGTCGTTCCCCAGCTGCGCGACAGCACGTCGATGATGTGCAGCCCGCGTCCACCCGTGGAGCCCGGAGGCGCGGTACGGCGGAAGGGCACGGCCCTGCTCGAGTCGCGGACGCCGATGCGCACGACGCCGTCGCCCTGCTCGATGGTGACCCAGAAGCGTCCGCCGCCGTAGCGGACGGCGTTGCCCGCGAGCTCGCTCACCACCACCTGCGCGTGATCGACCAGGTGCCCGCGCCCCCAGGCGTTCAGGGTCACGGCCACGAAGACGCGGGCCGCCCGTGCGCCTGAGGCGGTGTGCTCGAAGCGTCGCACTGCTCGACCCGGGGCGGACGGCTCGCCCGGCGCCGGTTCCAGCACGTCGTCGTGGTGCGCGCAGACCTGCGACTGCCCCTCCGCGTCGAGCAGTCGTTGCGGATAGCCGCAGAGCAGCGAGAACGGCTCCTCGGACAGCAGCCCGTTCCAGAGTGCCTCAAGCTCGAGGGCGGCGGTGACGGCTCCGTCGTCCCAGAGCAGCGCGACCATCTCGCCGAACGCATGGAGCCGCCCGGTCCCGCGAGTCGCGTGCTCGCGCACCAGGGCCCCGACGGCGGCCTCGAAGCGGGCCGGGTCTGGTGCGCCGTCCACGATGAACGACGCGAGCAGCGTGGCCGCGTCGGCCGTCCGGTACATGCCGCTGTCGACGGCTGCTGCCAGGTCGATCCCGCCTTCGGTGAGAGCCATGGCGACCGCGCGGGTGTGTGCCGGCGTCGCGACCACGAGGACGGGTGAGCCGGTCGCCAGCGCGGCGCCGAGGAAGTCGGTGATGGCCGACACCAGCGCGGTGTCGTCCTCGTAGACGCTGACCACGTGCTGGCTCACTGCGCGTCCTCGCTGGCGCCGGGGGGAGGCGGGGTCCCGTGCTCGTACCCCGGCAGCTCGAGATCGCCGGCCGCCACACCGGTCGCCTGCACCACCCGCTCCAGTCCGGCGCCGCGTGCGGCCTCCGGCACCCGGACGACCAGGACAGCGGCGTCGTCGTTGAGGCCGAACGCGGAGAACTCCCGCGCCGCATCGATGACCCGTCCGGTGATCTCGGCGGCGCCGAGTCCCAGCGACTGGCGGAGGACCTCGATGAGGCCTGCGGTGCCGAAGAGCGAGCCGTCGGCATCGCGGGCCTCGGTGATGCCGTCGGTGTAGAAGACGAGGCTGTCACCAGGTCCCAGGCCGACCCGGTCGTCCACCGGGTCGATGGCTTCGAACATGCCGAGCGGCAGCGACGGAGCGCCTCGTCGCTCGATGAGCCCTGAGGCGCGCACGAGCACCGGCTGCGGGTGCCCGCTGGTCGCGAGGGTCATCCACGCACCGCAGACGTCGAGCTCAAGCCGCGCGAAGACCGCCGTGCAGAAGTGGTCGTCGGCGTCACCGTCGGCCAGCAGCACCGCGTTGAGGTCCTTGAGGACGTCGCTGGGGGCGAACTTGTGCACGGCCGCCCCACGGACGGCCCAGCGAGCGAGGCCGGTGAGCGACGCAGCGCGTGCGCCCTTGCCGCATACGTCGCCGAGCACGAGTGCCCAGTCGTTGCTGGCGAGCCGGAAGACGTCGAGGAAGTCGCCGCCGATGGCCAGTCCCTGCTCGCCTGCGACGAACACGCTGGAGACATCCATCCCCGGCACGGTGGGTGGCTTGGGCGGCAGCAGGCTGGCCTGGAGGGCGTCCGCCAGCCGCTCCGCGTCGCGACGCAGCTGCCCCTCGGCGCGGAGCACCTCGCGCGCCTCGAGCCGGAGCTCCAGCTGGTCGACCACCAGCGCGGCAAGGTCCTCGAGAAGGGCCACCTCGTCGTCAGTGACCTCGCGAGGCGCGATGTCGAGGACGCAGAGGGTTCCGAGGTTGAAGCCCTCCCTGGTCGTGAGCGGGACGCCGGCGTAGAAGCGCAGGCCGAACTCACCCGCGACGAGCGGGTTCGAGAGGGCCCGCGGGTCCGCGGGGGCGTCCGACACCACCCACGGCCCGTGGCCAAGGATCGCCGAGGCGCAGAGACCGGGGTCGCGGCCGATCTCCGAGACGTCCGGCAGCCCGTGCCGCGACTTGAACCAGATCCGGTCGGTGTCCACGATGCTGACGATCGCAATCGGCACCCCGAACGAGCGGGCCGCCAGCGCCGTGATGCGGTCGAAGGTGCCGTCCGGGGGCGTGTCCAGCACTTCGAAGCGGCGCACTGCAGCGATTCGTTCCTCCTCGTCCGGAGGGATGATCGCTGCTACAGGTGTCACGGTGCCGCCTCACGGCCACCGTCGCGACCTCATCGCCATGCTACGCCGAGAAGGCATTTCGCCAGGGGACAATCGGAGGTGTCACCCCTTTGGCAGAAGCGCCATCAGGTACTGGCCGTAACCAGACTTCTCCAACGGCTTGGCGAGGGCGCGGAGCCCGTCGTCGTCGATGAATCCCTGCTCCCAGGCGATCTCCTCGATGCAGCCGATCTTGAGGCCTTGCCGCTCCTCGATGACCTGCATGAACTGAGACGCCTGCATCATCGAGGAGAAGGTGCCCGTGTCCAGCCAGGCGGTGCCGCGACCCATGGTCTCGACCTGCAGCTTCCCGGCCTCGAGATACCGCTGGTTGATGGTCGTGATCTCGAGCTCGCCCCGTGTGGACGGCTCGATCTCCGCGGCGATGCGGACTACCTCGTTGTCGTAGAAGTAGAGGCCGACGACCGCGAAGCTGCTCTTCGGCTTGTCGGGCTTCTCCTCGATGGACAGCGCCCGCTGCCCCTCGTCGAACTCGACCACGCCGTACCGCTCCGGGTCCGTCACGTGGTAGGCGAAGACCGCGCCGCCGTCGACGTCGGTGTACTTGGCCAGCTGGTCGCCGAAGTCCTGGCCGTAGAAGATGTTGTCTCCGAGGACCAGCGCCACCTTGTCGATGCCGATGAAGTCCTTGCCGATGATGAAGGCCTCAGCCAGGCCGTTCGGCGCCTCCTGGATCGCGTACTCGAACCGGCAGCCCACCGCGGAGCCGTCGCCCAGCAGCCGCTGGAAGGATGGCTGGTCCTCCGGCGTGGTGATGATCAGGATCTCGCGGATGCCGGCCAGCATCAGGGTCGAGATGGGGTAGTAGACCATCGGCTTGTCGTAGACCGGCATGAGCTGTTTCGAGACGCCCTTGGTGATCGGGTACAAGCGTGTTCCCGAGCCGCCGGCGAGGACGATGCCCTTGATGATCGACTCCTTCGTCGTCTGCTGTTCCGCCGACAAGGATGCCAGGGTGCCGACCCAGGGGTCGGGCGGCACGACGTGGCGGCATTGATCGCCCACGGTGCGGCGCGCCCGCGGCTGGCGACTTTCCTTTGTTCTCAGGCACTTCGGTGCTCACAGCGGTTTGACAGTATCGCTCGTATGTTCGCGCACGGAGGTAAAGAGGAGAGCGCCGAGTGACCGTGCTGATGGAGCCGCCGCCGCAGCAGGCGGAGTAGGCCGAGCAAGCGGGCCCGGTGAGCTGGATCGACTCAGGCCGGAGCCACCGGAGAAGCGGCCGGGAGCCCTGCCCGCCAAGGGCGGCGGCCGCTCGCTCCCGGCCAGCCTCGTCGGGCGCTGGTGGTGCGACGCCTCCGTCACCGCGCTGGTCGTCTCGACCGGCATGATCCCGCTGGGCATCACGCGAGAGCAACGGACGCTCACCGCCGTCGAGCGAAGGGCCTCCAAGATCCAGCACGGGAACGGCCGCTCGGGCCTGCGCTGCTGCAGCCGGCACGACCCGCTCGTCACGCTGGTCCCGCACCGCGTCCGGTCGTGGGCAGAGCTTGGAAACGTCGATGGAGGAGACGACCTGGGCCCGCCCTCGCCTCCACGACGCCATCCATCGCGGCAGCACGGTGCCGCTACGGAACGGCAAGTGGCTCGACCAGCACGGCTGGGCTGAACCACCGTCCGTCCTGGACTACTGACGACGCCGGTAGATGGTGCGCACACGCATGCCCGAACGCGGCCCACTGCCGCTGGCGGAGTCACATGGAAGTCGTCGTCGAAGCAGCCACTGGGCCCGGCGTCCGATCCAACCTCGGGTTCTCGGTTACGGAGTCGGGGGGTTCTCCGGGTTGGTCCCGCCCGCGCAGGTTCCGTGGCCCGCGTCCCCGGGAGACCCCTGGTTGTGCGGAGTCTGAACGATGCTGCTGATTTGGCCCTGGTCCGGGTTCATGTCGTTCAGCCCGTTGTAGGCGCAGATCGAGTTGGCGTGGGCGGGGGCACCGGTGCGAACGTTCGAGCCTGAACCCGCAACCCCCGGCGTGCCCGGAGCCCCGGTCACCTCGCCCGCGTAAGCAGTACCAGCACCTGCTCCCACGAGGGCGACTGAGCACATCGCGGCGGCGAGCATCGTCTTCTTCCGAAGCATGTTCTCTCCCTTGGACGTGGACAGCGAGGGGCCATCCCCCTTGTCCCGAGGACGATGCGGACCTTGCCGGTCGTGCACCGTCCTCATCAGGAGCCTGGTAGCGAGTGGTAGATACACGACGGCAACGCGAGGAACAGCTCGGGGGCGTGCTCGTCGCGGTATGTGCGGACTTCCCCAGTGCGGAGGATGCGGCAGAGTGCGAGGCCGGTGAGCGGGTGCTGTGCCCTGCCGACAACCCTCGCCCGTTTGCGCACTGTGCGGCTTCCCCGCGTGAG
>JAOPVZ010000066.1 GCA_025965935.1 Frankiales bacterium
CCGCACAGTCCTCGGCCTCCGGACGACTGCCGAGAACGCTGTGGGCGACCCGGACCATCGATCGCCAGTGGTCTTCGAGTTCCTCGCGTGCGTAGAGCATCGCTCCTCCCTCTGCAGGTGACCCTTCGACGCCGCGTCTGCCTTTCCTCCCGTCATCGGGGTCAGTTCTGCGAATGCAGGCCTGTTCAGGCGACTACTCCCTGATGGGCGTCGACACGTCGCCCACCTACCGAAGGAGAACCCAGTGCTGAAGCACCCGCTGAAGGTGGCTTGCGGGCTTGTCCCGCTCCTCCTCATCGTGACCGGACTCGTGGCTGGTACGGCGGTCCTGACCTCCGCGCCCTCGACCCAGGCCAGCTCCTATCCGGTCTTGTGCATCTCCCGAACGGTGCCGGGTGACCCGACTCCGTACGAGGTCTGCGTGTACTCGCCGATCTGAGGGCTGCCACTGCTTGCGCAACCTGCGGTGCCGGCGACGTTCAGAGGGTGTCGGAACGGCGATTCAGGCTCGGGACGAGGCCGCGACGCTCCGAGCTGACCCCGTCACGCGGCGTAACACGAAGGTCTGCCCGGCATCCTGCTGCACTGCGACGGTGGATGGTTGCTGCTCGACACCGGCTTCAACACGGCCCTGATGCATGACGCGGCCTTGCGTCGCCGGTTCCACGGCGACCCGATCCACCGCGCGATCCTCCCGGGGCCGGGCGAGCCGTTGGAGGAGGCCTTGTCGCATGCCGGCATCGAGATGTCGGACGTGCACGCCGTCGGGTTGAGCCACCTGCACCTGGATCACGCCGGCGGGCTGCGTCACTTCACAGGTGTACCGGTGCACTGCCAGCGGCGCGAGCTCGAGTACGGCCTGAGTCCGGAGGCCGAACGGCATGCGATCTTCCGTATCGACTTCGACGATCCCAAACACGACTGGCGGCTCGTCGACGGCGATGCCGAGATCGCTCCGGGCGTGACGGCCGTGCTCACCTCCGGGCACACGCCCGGACACCAGAGCTTCATCGTCGACCTGGACGACAGCGTCGGTGGCGGTGGTTTCGTGTTCGCGTTCGACGCCGCCGATCTCACCGAGAACCTCGACCGAGAGGTGTCGGTCGGTGGGCGCGTCGACGCCACGCCGGAGGAGTCCGTCGAGCAGATCCGCCGGCTGAAGGCCTTGGCGGCCGACCGCGACTACCGACTGATCCCCGGCCACGACCCGGTGGTCTGGCCGGCCCTCACCACCGAGCTGGCCGACCGCTTCGGTCGCACGCCGGCCCGCTGAAGCTCGGCCTGTCGACCGACCGCGTGCCGGCACCTCGGCAGCGACGCGCGGTCACGTCGATCGAAGCGGCGACGGCGGTCATCCCGCTGTTGTCCTGTCAGACACGACGCCCAGACGCTGGACTGCGATGTCGTCAGCCGCCGTGTCTCCGCCACGGCTCCCTCCGCTGCCTTACCAGCGCACGCGCTGAGCGGCGCTCGCTTGCACGACCCCGTGGACTTGCTCATCTAGCCGTCCCGGACGCGGCCCACGCTTTCCGCCACGAAGCGCGGCCATCCGGATTCAGCGCGGGGTGAGTCCATGCTCATAGGCGTAGATGACCGCGTGGACGCGGTCGCGGACATCCAGCTTCATCAGAACCCGGCTGACGTGGGTCTTGACCGTTGTCTCGGACACGACGAAGGCCTCGGCGATCTCGGTGTTCGTCAGGCCGCGGGCGATCAGCTCGAGCGTCTCGCGCTCGCGTTGGGTGAGGGTCGCCAGGCGGGCGTCGTCGGTCCGGTCGCCGGCGGGGCGGTGGCTGAGGAAGGACTCGATCATCCGCCGGGTCACGGTGGGTGCCAGGAGGGACTCACCTGCGTGGACGGCGTGAATGCCCGCCACGAGCAGTTCGGGCTGGATGTCCTTGAGCAGGAAGCCGCTGGCTCCGGCCTCCAGGGCGTCGTATACGTAGTCGTCCATGTCGAAGGTGGTCAGCATGATGACCTTCGCGTGACATCGGGCATCCGCAGTGAGCTGGCGAGTGGCCTCGACGCCGTCGACATTCGGCATGCGGACGTCCATGAGCACGACATCGGCGGCGAGGTCGCGGGTGCGGGCCACTGCCTCCAGGCCGTCGGCAGCCTCGCCGACGATCTCGAGGTCGGGTTCGATCTCGAGGACCATCCGGAACCCGCGCCGGACCAGGGCCTGGTCATCGGCGATCAGCACTCGGATGACGCCGGTTGGCCCGTCCGTGGTCATGCCGGTGCCAAGGGCATGGTGGCGAGGAGTTCGAAGCCGCCTTCAGGACGTGGTCGGGCGATCAGGTCGCCACCGTAGACGGAGACCCGCTCACGAAGCCCGAGAAGGCCGTGTCCTGCCTCGGCACCGGGTGCGACTCGTCGTCCGTCATCGCGGATCGCGAGCTCGAGGTGTTCGGAGGTGTACCCGATCGAGACCTCGGCGCGAGTTGGCGAGACGGCGTGCCGCAAGGAGTTGGTCAGCGCTTCCTGGACCAGCCGGTAGGCCGTCAAGTCAAGGCCTGGCGCCAACGGCCGTGCCTGGCCGGTGACCGCCACGTCGACTGGTAGACCGGCGCTCCGGAACTGGTCGACCAGTCGGGGCAGCTCGGTCAGCCCGGGCGCGGGTTCGCGTTCGGCCGCTTCGCCATTTTGGCGCAGCACGCCGACCATGCGACGCATCTCGGCCAGAGCCTGGCGCCCGGTGGTCTCCACCGTCTCCAGGGCCTCGCGCTCGGAGGCCTGGTCGTCGTTGAGCCGGCGTCGTACGGCGGAGGCCTGCACGGTCATGATGCTGACGCTGTGGCCGATCACGTCGTGCAGCTCCCGCGCGATGCGGTTACGTTCCTCGGTGACTGCCCGGGTAGCCATTTCCTGGCGCCGCAGCCGTCGCTGTTCGGCGTTCTGAACGCGGCTGCGCACGAGCGCACCCAGGAGCCACGCTATGACCCAGGGCGACCACCACACCGCCTCGCGGACCCGCGCCGCGGCTGTTGCCGGCACCGGGTCGAACGTGATCCAGGCGAGGCCGAGGAGCAGGAGGAGGACGAGGCCCCACCAGGCCGGCCTGCGGCCTTCCCACCGGGCCACGCTGTACGCCGCCACCATCGGCGGCACGGCCACGCCATATCCCTCTGGCGCCCCGACGACAACGAACTCCGCCACGTAGATCGCGACCAGACCCGCGAAGACCCCGACCGGGTTGACACGGCGGCGCAGCAGCAACAGCGCCCCGAGACCGTAGCCGAGGGCTTGCACCCAGTGCGGGCCCTGAAGGTGGGTGGCGCCGGCGCCGGTCCACACCTCGAGCTGTCCGGGGATGAGGACGGCGCTGGCGACGAGCAGGTCGAACAGCACATTGCGCCGGGTCACCGCTCGACGCTAGCGCCCAGGCAAGCGACGTGAAGTCATTCCTCGGAACGATTCACCCCTCCTACTGCAGGACGACCGAGGATCGTCTCGAACGGCACCGCGATCTCCTCTACGCGACCGACGCGAGCGACGGTCTCCGGACCTAGCGTCGCCATGTCGAACCGGCAGCCGCGAACAAGCGTCTGGCGACCAACCACCACAAGAGGACACCATGATCACTCGACGCACGGCTGGGGTCGCGCTGCTGCTCTATGGTGTGGCGACGTTTGTCGCCAACGCCCTGATCGCTGCCCCCGGGGGCGACTACGAGCCCGGAAGCGTGGCCAGCTACATCGACTCCGGACACTTTCCGGTCGCCTTTACCGCCGCGTACCTCGGCTGTCTCGGCGCCGTGGCTGTCCTGCCGTTCGTTCTGGGGGTTCGTGGCGAACTCGGGCCATACAGCGACCTCGCATGGGCCTTGGGCATCGCGGCAGCGACTACGGGCGTGATCGGATGGTTCGTCAGCGCCGGTGTGGACGTCGCCATGGCCGAAGGTGGCTCGACCGTACCGGCCGGAGTCCCACACCCGGTCGTCTACATGATCACCGAGATCGGCAATCTCCTCAGCTGGTGCGCCCCCGCCCTGTTCCTCGGCGTCGTCGCAATCCTGCTGTCCAGGATCAGGACCCAGCCTCGCTGGCTGCGGGTGTTCTCGGCCGTGGCCGGGGTGTGCGGCATCCTCGCGCCCTTCTTCTTCACGTTCTTCCTCTACCTGCTGTGGGCCCTGGTCTTCGGGAGCTTCCTGGTGTTGCACCGCACGGCCTCGACCCACCTGTCCGAGGAGTCCCTCGTGTGAATCCGACACGGTGAGGAGTCGGAAGTTCG
>JAOPVZ010000081.1 GCA_025965935.1 Frankiales bacterium
AGCTGGAGCGCCGGCCCGACGCGGGGGTCATCGGGTACGTCGGTGAGGGCCTGCTCGAGCAGGCCGCCTACGGCGCCGGGGTCATCGCCGGTTGCGCACGGCACCGCACCTTGCGCCCGCTGCTGCCGCGGACCCGCTGAGCCGCCTCACAGCGGGAGAGCGAGCACCGTCCCGGGGTGGAGCACGCCGAACCGGTCGAGCGCCCCCGGGTTGACCGCGAGGAGCAGCCGCACGCCCAGTGCGATGGCGTGGTCGTCGGGCGTGTGGCCCGTCCGCTGCCGCAGCGCGTCCGCCACGACGGACCACACCGTCTCCCCCGGGCGCACCGCGTGCACCGCCGGGATCGCACGTCCCAGGACGCGCCCGATGCGGACGACGTCAGCACGGACGTCGAGCAGCCGCTGTCCCCTCAGGCCCGAGGCCGGCAGCGCGTCCAGCACCAGGCCCAGCCGCCGGGCCGCCGCCGGTCCGTCCCTGCGGTCGACGGCAGTGCGGGTCGCGTCGACCAGGTCGCGCAGGTGTCCGGGACCGAGCGTGTCGCGCAGGCTCGTCAGCTGCGCGCCGGCACCGAGCACGGTCACCACACGGGTGGCCACCCCGACCCGGCCTGCGCTGTCCCGGGCGCTGCACGTCACCCGCGTCTGCCTCGGGACGATCGGCAGGACAGCGGGCGAGCAGTGGGCGGCGAGCGTGCGGCCGTGCGCGTCGACGGCGGTGGCAGCCAGCGGGTCAGCGACGCCGTGGTGCCCGGTCGCCCGGACGGTCGACGGGCCGCGCACGGTCAGTCGCGGCGGCACGGGAGCTGCGGGGACCTGCACCACGCCGGCCACGTGCCCGCCGATGCAGCTGGCCGTCCACCGCTCCTGCGCACCCGGCTCCGGCGTGATGATCGTCGCGGTGGCCGTCATGAGGACACCGGCAGGGTCGGGTGCCGTCTCGGACGTGCCGAAGAAGGCGTGGCCGTCGCCGAGCTGGAACAGGCCGGGCCGGGTGACGACGGCCGACACCACCACGTCGTACGACTGGTAGCTGACGTTGTCGAAGCGCAGCGTCATGTCGTGGCACTCAGCGAGCGGCACGTCGGGTGGAGCTGCCTGGGCCATCCCGGGACCCTGCGTGAGCGCCGCGCCCAGCAGTGTCAGGGTCGTCGCGCTGCGGCGTCCCCGGTGGCGCTGGCTCACACCCGGACGGTACCGCTCCGAAACGTGAAAAATGTGATTCCACAGGGGCAGGAGATCGTGGCGCGGCGGCGAAACACAGGGCCATCGCGCGACATCCACCGCGGCCCAGGGCTGTGGTCGTCGTGCTCAGGACCAGCGGGGCGCTTCCGGGGGGAGGCGTCCCGCTGTTCTGTCTCTCTGCCTGTGCTCCCGGTGCGCTCAGCGGGTCCGGGCGGTCTCGCGCCGCACGCGGAGCGCAGCGAGGAGCATCCCGGCAGCGAAGCAGGCGCCGGCGCCCTCGCCGGCGCGGAGCCGCAGGTCGAGGAGCGGTTCGAGCCCGAGCCGTGCCAGCACCTCCGCGTGCGCACGCTCCCTGCTGCGCTGCCCGGCGACGAGGTGCTGGGCGGCAGCCGGCTCGAGCTGCACGGCGCACAGGGCCGCGACGGAGGTGAGCAACCCGTCGAGCACGACGACGGCGCCACCGGCCGCGGCACCGAGCACCACGCCGGTCAGCAGCGCCACCTCGGGCCCGCCCAGGGCGGCAAGCAGCCGGACCGGACCGTCAGGTCTGCCGGCCCGGGTGACCGCACCGGCCACGACGGCGCGCTTGCGCTCGAGCATCGCGGTGTCGGCACCGGCACCCAGACCGACGACCTCGTCGGCGGACCTCTCCAGCAGTACGGCGGACAGCGCGGCCGCGACCGTGGTGTTGCCGATGCCCATCTCGCCCAGCGCGACCAGGCCGGCCGGCGCGTGGCCGAGGCCGAGGTCGCGGCCCTGCTCCAGCAGCGCCTGCACCTCAAGGGTCGTCAGCGCGTCTTCGTGCAGCAGGTCCCCGTGCGATCGGCCGGCATCGACGACGACGGTGCCCATCCCGGCGGCACGGGCGGCGACGGTGCCCAGGGCGGTGCCGGCTCGGGCTGCGTCCAGCACGTCGGCGGTGACCGAGTCGGGGAACGCCGAGACGCCCAGGCGCGTGACGGCGTGGGTCGCTCCGGCCAGCACGAGCGTGCCGGTCGTGGTGTCACAGCGGCCGAGGGCGACCACCCGGTCAACGGCGCGGTCGAGGACTCCGAGCGACCCGGGCGGTGTGAGCAGCCGGTCCGCCTCGTCACGGGCACCGACGACGGACCGCTGGGTGGGCGCCCGCAGTCGGGACACCGGCGCGGCCGTCTCCGACCAGCGGTCGGTGAGGAGCACCTCGGACAGCGGCTGCCGCCGCGACCAACCGGCCCGCTCCAACCCCGGCGCCGGCGGTCGCTCGTCCGGCCAGCCCAGGCACAGCCAGCCCAGCGTGACCACACCGTCGGGCAGGCCGAGCAGCTCGCCGAGCGCGGACGGGTCGAACAGCGTCACCCACCCCATGCCCAGACCCTCGGCCCGGGCCGAGAGCCAGAGGTTCTGGATGGCACAGGCGCATGACCACAGGTCGGCGTCCGGGTACGTCGCGCGGCCGAGGACTCCCGCCGCCGGCACCCGTCGGTCGCAGCACACCACCACGCCCAGTGGCGCCTCGCGTAGCCCCTCGAGCTGTAGGTCCAGCAGCTGGCGGGCCGCCTCGGGCTCCAGCTGCGCAGCCTGTGCGAGCCGCTCCTGGTCGGCCATCCACGCGGCCTGCTCCCGGATCGCAGGGTCGCGGACGACGATGAACCGCCAGGGCTGGGAGTGCCCCACCGACGGGGCCTGGTGGCCCGCCCCGAGGACCCGGTCCAGCACCTCGTCGGGCACCGGGTCCGGCCGGTAGCGGCGCACGTCGCGACGGGCCGCGATCACGCCGTACAGGCTGTCCCGGGCTGCCTCAGGGAACGCCCAGGCGTCCGGCGCCGCCGCGCGCTCGGCGGCTGACGTGGCGTCGCCGATGAGCGGTACGGGACGTGGCCAGGTCACACCCCCACGGTAGTCAGAGCTGGCGACGCCGGTAGGCCAGCAGCCCGAGACCGGCGGCCAGCAGGACGAGCGCGGCCACCGGCGCCCCGAGCCCACCGGTGGCGGCGAGGCCCCTGCCGACCGGCACCGGGCCCGCCGCGCTGCTGCTCACCAGCACGGGACGGACCGTGGTCGGCACGCCCTTGCTGCCCGCGACGTGGTCGAAGGGCGCGGTCGCGTCCACCAGGTTGATGATGCCGCCGGGGTTGCTGCTGGCCGACGCCAACGTGGTGCCGGCGACCGCCGTCACGCTGTACATCAGCTGCTTCTTCTTCAGCCCGGGGAAGGCTGAGTAGGGCACATGCCAGGTGATCGTGCCGCGCGGGGAGTAGCTGCCGTTCGCCGGCGTGGTGCTGTCGAACACCATGCTCAGCTGCACCGGTGCGCTGGCCACATCACCCAGGAAGAACCGCGGCGCCTGACCGAGCCGGCTCTCCATGCCCACGTAGTAGATGTGGCCGTTGCCCGGGGTGTGCGGGTTGTAGGTCGTGAACCGGGTGAGCCAGACGCCGGCCGTCGCCGGCCCGAAGGCGGTGTTGATGCCGAGCGACTCCAGCGACCGCAGCTTCATCGAGATGACAAGCCCCTTGCCGTCCTCCGTCACCGAGGCGTTCGTCAGGTCGAGGTTGTCCCCCGCCGCCTGGTACAGCCCGTTGCCGCTGTAGTGGGCGTCGCCGGCCGGGTCGGTGACCTTGTCGAACGGGAAGGCGTTGTGGCTGGGGGTCTTGCCGGCGATCATCGACGGCCCACCGATCTGGCGCTGGTACACCGGCGGCCCGTTCTCCGCGACCGCGCCGGTGGGACCGGTGGTGAAGCTGTTGGACGTGTCGTCGACGTAGACCACCTCCAGGGCGCCGTCGGTGTCGACGCCGAGGTTGAGGTAGTCGCCGAGCGAGCGGTCCCCCATGGTCGCCGTGCAGGTGGTGCCGGCGGTGCAGATCGGGCCGTACTTCATCGGGTGCTCGCTGGCCGTGACGGTGGAGTAGTGCGGTGTCGGCGCGAGAGCGTCGACGCTCTGCGCGATCTGCACGTCGAACTCCGCGTGCGCGAGGTCGTCGAACTGGTAGCGGTTGCCCTCGCTGGTCTCGTTCGCGTGGTACCAGGCGACCGCCACCCGGCCGAGGCTCCCGGCCGTGACCCACGGGAAGGCGTTGGAGCCGGTGTGGCTGATCTGGCGCGACCGGGACCAGGTGTGGCCGCCGTTCCGGGACGTCGCGAGGTAGACGTTGTAGGGACCGGCCGCGTTGCCGCTCTTGATGAGCTGCGACGCGTAGACCATGTAGAGGTTGCCGCTGCTGTCCTGAGCGATGGTGTTGAAGTTCGCCGAACCGCAGATGCCCGGATCGGCCGAGCTCTTGTCCGGGCAGATGTCCCGGTTGACGAACACGTCCTTCCACGTGGCCGTCGTGACGCCGTTGACGGTGACCGGCTTGCCGACGCTCACGAGGATCCCGTTGCCATCGCTCGAGCTGTGCGCGATGACGAGCTCGCCTGCCTTGTTGAGCACCTGGTTGCCAGGGATGCCCTCCTCGTTCGAGACGCAGTTGACGGCGCCGCCACCGAGGCAGGCCGCTGACGGCGCGGCGTTGATGACCGGCAGGAAGTTCACGCCGTCGTGGCTCACCGTCTCGACGAGCTGGTTCGTCGGTCCACCGTTGACCCCGGACAGCACCGCGTCGTACTCCTCGTAGATCGCGAAGTCGGGATCACCGAGCTTGCCGTGGCTCGCGAACCACATCCGGTCGACCGGGGTGTTGGGGGCCGCGGTGCACGACGTCGAGAACGTGAGCCCGGCGTCCTTGCTGACCGAGTTCGACAGGTTGGTGAGGTTCTGCAGGTCCGACAGGTAGAGGTTGTCGCCGGCGTCCTTGGCCAGCTCGGTGTCACCACCGCCGAGGCAGGTGGCCGGCTTGCCGAAGGCCACGTTGCCCGGGACGAGCTGGAAGCTGTCACCGTGGTCCTGCGACCGCCACACGAACGACTCGCCCTGCGACGAGCCGTTGGGCACCGAGGAGAAGATCCGGCCCTTCGAGTCCGTGATGATGTCCGGCTCGAAGCCGGAGCGCTGATGGTCGATGACCACCTCGTGGCCGAACCGCAGCGTCGGCGTGGCGGCCGCGGCGGAGGTGGTCGCGACGCCGGCGAGGCAGGCGCTGCCGGCGAGCAGCGCAGCAGCAGCGGAGGCGAGGGTGCGGCGGGTCAGGGCGAAGGACATGAGCCTGTAGTTCGGCCTCGCCCCACCCGACTCCTGCTCTGCGCGGGGTGAGTTGGGGCACCCTGTCAGACTCCGGTCATGGCTGTCTCTCGAACGGTGCAGGTCGAGGCTCCCGCTCAGCGGGTGTGGGACCTGGTCAGCGACCTGCCCGGGATGGGTCGGCTCAGCCCCGAGAACACCGGAGGTTCCTGGCGAGGCCGTGCCAGCGGACCGGCGGTGGGAGCGGTCTTCAAGGGCCACAACCAGCACGGCGCCCGAAGGTGGAGCACCACCGTGCGGGTCATCCGCTGCGAGCCGGGCCGCAGCTTCTCCTTCGCGGTCTCCTCTGTGCTCGGCATCCCGGTGAGCGAGTGGAGCTACGACATCACCGCGGCCGGCGATGGCGCCTGCGAGGTGACCGAGACCTGGAGCGACCGCCGCCCCGGCTGGTTCAAGGCCCCCGCCGGACTGGTCACGGGAGTCATGAACCGCGACGACAGCAGTACGGCGGTCAACCTCGAGACCACGCTGGCCGCCGTCAAGCTGCTGGCCGAGCAAGGCTGACCCCGACTCGACCGTCGAGGCACCCGGGTGGCCCCTTCCGCCCGGACGGTCCCGGGTCCAAGATGTGACCCGACTGACTCACACGCTGCGCCCGGCTTGCCACGCTCTGTGGCACATTCATGGCAGACTGTGATCATCCTGGGTGTGGCCAGGGCTGTCCTCACGAGGATCGGAAAGGAAGGTCGGGCCGACACCATGGCGCAGCGCCCTTCCGCCACACCACCACCCAGCGGGACTCCCGGCCCGGCCCCGTCGGCGCTGCTGAAGGTGCAGGGCAGCTCCAAGCTGGCCTTCGGCGCCACGACCGCGGCGCTGGTCACGCTCGCCTCCGGTGGGACCGCCGTCCTCGTCGCGCACGCGACCCACAGCGTCAGCAGCCCCACCGCGCTGCCTGCACGCCCGCTACCGCCCGACGCTGCGGCCGCCCCGGGCGGACTCATAGTCGGGCAGCCTGCAGGCACTGCCCCGGCCACCCCCGCATCCCCGGTGTCCTCGCCCGCCCCGGTCGACCCGACGCAGCAAGCTCTGCAGGACGCCCTCGCGCACCGCTCTCTGCCCGGCCGCCGGACACTCACGGCCCCTCTGGTGCCGCTCCTCCCGAGCACCCCCGCGCTACCGCAGCCGCCGCCCGTCATCGGACCGGTCGCGCCGCCGGTGGTCGGCCCCACCACACCGTCGACCCCGCCGCCGGTGGTGGCCCCGCCGCCCACCCGTCCCGGGAGCGGGCAGGGACACGTCGGCGACGAGGGCACCAGCACCGGCACCGAGAACCCCCCGCCGACCGAGGGGCCCACCACCGGACCGCAGCACCCCGGCAACGGGAAGGGTCAAGGACACGTCGGCAAGCAGGGCAACCAGGGCAACGGCAGTTCCCACAGCAGTTCCCACGGCAGCTCCGGCAGCCAGTCGGACAGCCGTTCCCATGGTCAGCAGGCACAGCGGGCCAAGCACGCGCGCACCCCGTCGCTCGGCAAGGGCCGGCACGCGCGCTAGCTGCACCACCGGCCCGCGCCCGCCGGTGCGGCCGCCGGTCCCGCCGTACGACACCTGGTGCTGCATCTGACCGGTCAGGTCGC
>JAOPVZ010000094.1 GCA_025965935.1 Frankiales bacterium
CGGGTGACCTGCTCACCCTCCAGCAGCGCATCTCCGACATCCAGGTCAAGGGCAGCAACGAGCTGCTCACGCTCGTCACCGAGGTGACCAGCGACTCCGGCGAGCACGTCGCCACGATCACCAACACGATCGTCAGCCGGGGTACGGCTCCCCAAGACGTGGAGGTCTGAGATGCCTGCGTTCGACGACGTCTCCGTGGGGACTGAGCTGCCGGCCCAGGAGTTCCAGCTCAAGCGCGAGAACCTAGTGCGCTACGCAGGTGCGAGCGGCGACTTCAACATCATCCACTGGAACGAGCGGGTGGCGAAGTCGGTCGGGCTGCCCAACGTGATCGCCCACGGGATGCTCACGATGGCGACCGCCGGGCGGGTCGTGACCGACTGGGTCGGCGACCCGGGCAAGGTCGTCCGGTACGGCGTCCGGTTCTCCCGCCCGGTGGTGGTCCAGGACGACGACACCGGTGCGACCCTCACCGTCTCCGGCGTGGTGGAGGAGAAGAACGACGACGGCACCGTCGTCGTCGGCCTGACCGCCACGGTCGGGGGCGACAAGGTGCTGATGGGCGCCAAGGCGACGGTTCGCCTCTGATCGGCTTTGGCCTGCCGTGTTGCGCTTCCGTCGCGCCGTCGCGTAGGAATCAGTGGTGACTGCCCTCGACGCCAGCCCTGCCGCCGCCTCCCTCGGACAGCGCGCCGAGGAGGCGCTCGACCGCTTCCCCGACCACCCGGCGCTGTACTTCGAGGGCACGTGGCACAGCAGCCACCAGCTCGCAAGCCGGTCCCGGCGGGCGGCAGCCGGCTTCGTCGAGCTGGGCGTGGGTCCGGGTGACCGGGTGGTGGTCGTCATGGCGAACTGCCCCGAGGTGGGGCTGACCTACAGCGCGCTGTGGCGCGCGGGCGCGGTCCCCACGCCGGCCCTGTTCCTGCTGACGGAGGAGGAGCTGCGCCACGTCGTCACCGACTCCGGGGCGGTGGCTTGCGTGACCACGCCGGAGTTCCTGGCCAAGGTGGAGGCGTCGGCGCCCGGACTGCCGGTCGTCGTGGTGGGCGGTGACGGCGGCACCAGCTGGGAGCAGCTCGAGGCCCACGACGAGCTGCCGCTCGTGCACCGGGAGCCGACCGACCTGGCCGCGCTGCTCTACACCGGCGGCACGACCGGCCGCTCGAAGGGCGTCGCCCTCACGCACGCCGGGCTCGACGCGGCGGGACGTGCGGCCGCCGAGGCGTCCCACAGCCCGGGGCGCAACTCGATCCTGGTGCCGCTGCCGCTCGCCCACGCCTACGGCCTGCTCGTCACCGTCGCTGCGCTGCACGCGCAGGAGCCGGGCCGGTCCTTCCTCATGCGCTGGTTCGACCCGGCCGGCTGGGTGGCCCTGGTCGAGGAGCACCGGATCCAGGCCAGCGCGCTGGTCCCCAGCATGATCCAGATGCTGCTCAGCCAGCCGTTGGAGGACCGCGACCTGTCCTCGCTGGAGCGGATCAGCAGCGGCGCCGCACCGCTCGCCCGCGACGTCGCCGACGAGTTCGAGCGGCGCATCCCCTCGTGCGAGATCCGGGAGGGCTACGGCTGCACGGAGACCAGCGCGCTGATCAGCAGCCAGCCGCCGGAGGCCCGCCGCCTCGGCTCGGTCGGCAAGCCGCTGCCCGGCATCGAGGTGCGGATCGAGCTGCCGGACGGCCGCGACGCCAAGGCGGACGAGGACGGCGAGATCTGCGTCGCCGGGGCGACCCTCATGCAGGGCTACTGGCAGAGCCCGGAGGCGACCGCTGCCGCGGTGCGGGACGGCTGGCTGCACACCGGCGACGTGGGTCACCTCGACGAGGACGGCTACCTCTACGTCGTCGACCGGATCAAGGACCTCATCATCCGTGGCGGTTTCAACGTCTACCCCCGCGACGTCGAGGACGTGCTGCTCAGCCACCCCGCGGTCGCCGCCGCAGCCGTCGTGGGCAAGCCCGACCCCAAGCTGGGCGAGGAGGTCGTCGCGTTCGTGCAGCTCAGCGGCGCCGTCACACCCGAGGAGCTGGTGTCGTTCAGCAGGGAGCACCTCGGCGCCTACAAGTACCCGCGCGAGGTCCGGGTCGTCGACGCCATCCCGCTGACCAGCGTGATGAAGACCGACCGCAAGGCGCTTCGGGCCACGCTGCGGTGACCCCGGACGTCCAGCGACTCGTCGACCGACGGGCGCAGGCACGCGCCGACAGGGACTTCGCGGCCAGCGACGCCTTGCGCGACGAGATCGCGGCGCTGGGCTGGGTCGTCCGCGACACGGCCGAGGGCCAGGTGGTGGGGGCGGCTCCGCCGTACCCGGTCCTGCGCAGCGTCCGGGACGTCCTGGAGAGGGCGAGTACGGCGGTCGTCGGGCTGCTCGTCGAGGGCTGGCCCGACGACATCCGCACCTGCGTGACCGCGTTGCTCGAGCACACCGACGTCGGCATCGTCCTGCTCGAGAACGGGCCCACCGACGCCGGTGCCGTGGTGCACGAGCTGGCGGAGGACCCGCGGGTCGAGGAGCTGCACGTCGAGCAGCCTGCCGGTTGGGCGGAGGCGCACAACGCGCTGGTCCGGCACTCGACGGCACCGGTCCACGTGCTGATGGACCCGTCCACGGTCCTCGAGGGCGACGCGATCAGCCCGCTGCGCGAGGCACTCGGGACCTTCGGTGCGGCGGGGTGGCGCGGCGTGCGCGTGGACGACGGCTGGCTGTCGTTCAGCGACGCTCCGCCCGGTGAGGTCGAGGCGCTGCTCGGCTACCTGATCGCGGTGCGACGGCAGCTGGCCCTCGACGTACCGCTGCCGGCGAAGGCCCGGTACTACCGCAACGCCGACCTCGAGTGGTCGTTCCTGCTGCGCGAGCGGGGCCACCGGCTGCTGGCGATCGACGTGCCCGTCCGGCAGGACCGGCACCGCGGCTACCACGACAGCGACCCGGCGCTTCGCGACAAGGAGTCGAAGAAGACCTACGACCGGTTCCTGCAGCGGTTCCGGGGGCGCGAGGAGCTGCGACTCATCTGACGGACGAATCACCTGATCGGGTGAGGCTGCGGCGCGCACCCGGCCGATGTGGGAGACGTGGCTCTTTCCCTTCGTCGCGCCCGGGCGCGCAAGCACACCGCGTCCGGCCGGCCGCGGGAGGTCATCGTCCTCTCGGGCGGCGGCTCGCTCGGGGCCGCGCAGGTCGGCTCGCTCCGGGCGCTGTTCGAGGCCGGCATCCGACCGGACGCCTTCGTCGGCTGCAGCGTCGGTGCCCTCAACGCGGCCTTCCTCGCCGTCGACCCGACGCCGGAACGGCTGACCGAGCTCGAGCAGATCTGGCGCAAGCTGGACCGCGGTGACGTCTTCGGCCGCAACCGCAGGCTGCTCGCCTCGCATCCGCTGATGCATGCCGTCCGGCGCGACGACCACATCTACGAGCCGGATGCGCTCCGGTCGCTGGTCCGCCAGTGGGTGCCGCTCGACGACCTCGGCGACACCGCTGTCCCCTGCCACGTGGTCACCACCGATCTGGTCACGGGCCAGCCATCGTGGTGGTGCGACGGTGACCCGGTCACCGTCCTCACCGCGAGTGCGTGCCTGCCGGCGCTGTTCCCACCGGTGGCGCTCGGCGGCTCGCTGCACGTCGACGGCGGCGTCGTCTGCCCCGTGCCGGTCGAACGAGCCTTGGAGCTCGGTGCCGTCCGGGTGTGGGTCGTGGACACCTCGGGTGGCGCGCTCGGTCGACGCGACGACCGGATGACCGCGCTCGACGTGCTGCTGCAGGCGTTCGCCATCAGCCGCGCGCAGCTGGACCGGCCGCTCACCGGTGTGCGCCCCGACCAGCGGGTGGTCCGGCTCCGGCGCCCGGATCTCGGCCGCATCGAGATGCGGGACTTCTCGCAGACCGCCAGGCTGATGGCGGCGGGCTACGCCGTGGCACTCGAAGCGCTGGTGCTGGCGGAGGTGCCGGTCCCGCGCACCGGCTGACCGACCAGTCAGCGAAGCCACCTCTGGGGGAGCACGAACCTCCCTTGCCAGTGTGAGCCGCATCACCCCAAAGTGGGTCCTTGCACCTCAAGTGCAACAAATCGACCCCCTTGTGAGGATGCTCGTGCTCGCACCCAGCGCGATCCCCGCGAAGCGCTATGCCCCGTTCGTCGCTGTCATCCTCGCCCAGCTGGTGCTCGTGGCCGTGGCCCCGTCGAAGGGCCGCGTGGAGAACGCGCCCACCTTCGCCGGCAGCAGCACGCAGGCCGACGGGCAGGTCCCGGGCCAGGGCGCCAGCACCCTTCCGGGCGGCAGCGGCGGCGCCACCACCGGCACCTCCGGTGCGGTCCCCGGCGGGACGAGCGGCGGCACGGGCGGCGGCACGACTGGGGCGCCTGGTGTCGGCTCGCGCCAGGTCCCGGCTGGCGCGGACACCAGTCGCTGTCACGGCGCCAAGCAGTTCACCGACTTCCCGCAGGCGCCGCGGTGCGTCGCCCACACCGGCAACCCCGGCGCGACCTACCCCGGCGTCACCGGCAAGACGATCAACCTCGTCTACTTCCGTGAGAAGGACAACCCGGTCGTCAAGGGCCTGCTGCAGTCGATCGGCCTCTACAGCGACCCGAAGGACCAGCAGGCGTTCATCTCCGCCATGGAGGACTTCATCAACTCCCGCTACGAGCTCTACGGGCGGAAGGTGAAGATGAGCTTCTGGCAGTCCCCGTGCGAGTCCGCACCGCCGGTCGACTCGTGCATGCGCGACGACGCCAAGGCGCTGGTGGCGCAGCGGCACCCGTTCGCCGTGCTCTACGACAACAACACCAACGCCCCGGCCTTCTTCGACCAGCTCTCCAAGCTGCACGTCATCAACTGGGGCGGCTGGCACTTCCAGGACTCCTTCAGCACCAGCCACCGGCCCTACCACTACGACGTGACGATGGGCGGCGACGCCCAGGCCGAGCTGACCGGCGAGTACTTCTGCAAGAAGCTCGCCGGCAGAAAAGCTCGCTTCGCCGGTACGCCGGACCTGCAGGCCAAGACCCGCAAGGTGGCCGTCTTCTACCCGCAGACCGAGGTCAACACCGAGCCGGCGCAGCACCTCGAGCGGCTCATCAAGGGGTGCGGCACCGAGGTCGTCGACGTGCCGTACTCGCCCGACACCGCCACCGCTTCCTCGCAGGCCACCTCGCAGGTCGCGCAGGCCCGGTCGGCGGGTGCCACGACGGTCATGTACTTCGCCGACCCGATCGCGCCGGCGTTCGGCACCAAGGCGATGTCCTCGCAGAACTGGTTTCCCGAGCACCTGCTCGTCGGAAGCGGTCTGATCGACTACGACATCCTGGCGCGGCTCTACGACGCCCAGCAGTGGAAGCACGCGTTCGGTCCGAGCGACACCGTCGTCTACCGGCCGCTCGGTCAGCAGGAGGCTTCGATCACCTGGCGGGCCGCGGGCCGCAAGGGCAACGCCTACAACAGCGCGCAGCTGCAGTGGGGCTACTGGGCCGCGATCGCGGCGGGCATCCAGATGGCCGGACCCACCCTCAACCCCGGCACCTTCGAGCAGGCCCTGCTGTCCGGCAGCATCGACGGCCTCCCGTGGACCCGGTCCCACGACTCGCACATCACCTGGACGCACTTCGGCCCGGGCGACTACACCGCCGTGTCGGACGCGAAGGAGGCGTACTGGGACGCCAACGCCATCTCACCCATCGACGGCAAGCAGGGCGCCTATGTCCCCCTGAACAGCGGCCACCGCTACCGCCTCGGTGAGTGGACACGCGGCGAGCCGTCGCTGCCCGCCGGGGTGTGATCGTGCTCCGGTCCATCGGTCGGGCGCTGCTCGCCGCACTGGGCGTCGTCATGCTCGCCGAGGCGCTCTTCGGCCGCGCTCACACCAGCCACCTGCTGGGGATCCCTTACTGGGACGGCATCGCACGCGGCTACCTCATCAACGGGGCGGTCATCGGGACGCTCTACGGGCTGGTCGCGTTCGGCCTCATCCTCATCTACCGCGCTGCGCGCATCATCAACTTCGCCGTGGCAGCGATGGGCTCGTTCCCGGCGCTCGCTGGTCTGCTGCTCGTCGTCGGGCGCGGTTGGCCCTACTGGGCCGGCGTGCTCGTCATGCTCGGCGGGTCGGTCGTCGTCGGCGTCTTCATCGAGGCCTTCATGCTGCGGCGGTTCGCCACCCGGCCACGCCTGATCGTGACGGTCGTGACCATCGGCGTCGGGTACCTGCTCACGTTCCTCGAGTCCTACGAGCCTTCGTGGCTCGCCGGTCAGGACCTCGCGCCGGTCAGCTTCCCCAGCCCCTTCACGAGGTTCACCTACAACAGCAACGGCTTCGTCCTCAACGGCGACCACCTCGCCGTCGTGGTCGTCGCCGGACTCGCCTGCGTAGGGCTCGCGTCGCTGCTGAGGTACTCCCGCATCGGCATCGCCATCCGTGCCTCGGCCGAGAACGCCGACAGGGCAGCGCTTCTGGGCATCCCGGTGCAGCGCGTGACGACGACGGTCTGGGTGCTGGCGACCGTGCTGGCGGGCACCGCGGCGTTCCTCCGTGGTCCTGTCATCGGACTACCGGTCGGCACGGGCGTCAGTCCCGTCGTGCTGCTCTACGGGCTCGCCGCCGCGGTGATCGCGCGGATGGAGAGCCTGCCCGTGGCCCTCGGAGCCGGTATGGGCCTCGGCGTCCTCGAGCAAGGCGCCACGTTCACGAACCACCCCGATCTGGCGACCGGGCTCGTCCTGCCCGTCGTGCTGGTGGCGCTCCTGGTCCGCCGGCGCACCTTCGTACGGGCTCTCGACTCGGGCGTCTCCAGCTTTCGAGTGCTGCAGGAGCACCGGCCCATCCCGCTCGAGCTGCGCGGTCTCCGCGAGGTGCGGGTGGCAAGGGGAGCAGGGGCGGCGCTGGTCGCCGGGCTCGCGCTCGGTGCGCCCTACCTGCTGGGGACCTCACGGGCCGACCACGCCAGCTACATCGTCATCTGCGGGATCCTCGCCGTCTCGATGGTCGTGCTCTCGGGCTGGGCGGGCCAGATCTCCCTGGGCAACTGGGCCTTCGCCGGCATCGGGGCCGCCGTCGCCGGCAGCCTGGCGTCGCGCGCCGACAGCGACTTCTTCGTCTCGGTGGCTCTCGCCGGCGTGGCCGGTGCCGTGGTGGCGGTCCTCATCGGCGTACCGGCTCTGCGGGTGCAGGGGCTCTTCCTCGCCGTGGTGACGCTGGCCTTCGCGGCCACCGTGCACGGCGTGGTGCTCAACCGCGACTTCCTCGGGCCGCTGCTGCCCAAGTACGACGCCGCCATCCCGCGGCCGGTCCTGTGGTCCCGCGTCGACACGAGCAGCGGCACGGCCTTCTACTACGTCTGCATCGCGGGCCTCGTCCTCGCCGCGATGATGGCCAGGGCGCTGCGGACCTCACGGTCCGGCCGGCTGTTCATCGGCGTGCGGGACAACGTCCGCGCGGCTCAGGCCTTCGGCGTCTCGGCGACCGTGACCCGGCTGTCGGCGTTCGCCGTCAGCGGCTTCCTCGCCGCCGTCGCCGGCGCGTTGTTCGTGTACCAGCAGGGCACTCTCGACGTGAGCTCGTTCGTCGTGGACTTCTCGATCGAGGTGTTCGTCTTCTCCGTCATCGGTGGGCTCTCCGGCGTCGGGCCGGCCATCGCTGGTGCGGTGGCCTTCGAGGGCCTGAAGTACCTGCAGCCGCTGCAGCACCTGTTCGGGTTCAACAGCACCACGGAGTTCCTGGACACCTTCGTCATCCACGGCAGCGCGCTGTTCGTGCTGACCTTCTCGCCGGGGGGCATCGGCGCCGGCTGGTACGCGCTGCGAGACAGCTGGTTGCGGTCGGTCGCCCGCCGCCACCACGTCCTCGTCCCGTCGCTGCTGGCCGACCGCCTCGCCGCCCCCTCCGTGATCAACAGGGCATCGCGCGGCGACACGCCCGCGAGTCTGCCTCCCGATCGCCTGTTGATCACGGAGCCGGCCGAGGACGCGATCCTGATCTGCCAGGGCATCGACGCGGGCTACGACGGCGTGCAGGTGCTCTTCGACGTCGACCTCGAGGTACGGCGCGGCGAGATCCTCGCGCTGCTCGGCACCAACGGCGCGGGCAAGTCCACCCTGCTGCGGGTGGTCTCCGGGCTGCTGCCGGCGAGCCGCGGGACGGTGACCTTCCAGAGCACCGACGTCACCCGGCTGGACGCCGTGTCGATGGCGCGGCTGAAGGTGGTGCAGGTGCCCGGGGGCAGGGGCGTCTTCCCGACCTTGACGGTGGCCGAGCACTTCACCGCGGCGGCCTGGCTGCTCCGCGACGACCCCGAGCTGGACGAGCGCCGCGAGCACGTCCTGACGCTGTTCCCGCGGCTGCGGGAGCGGTACGACCAGCTGGCCGGCAACCTCTCCGGCGGCGAGCAGCAGCAGCTCGCGCTCGGCATGGCCTTCCTTGCCAAGCCGGACCTGCTCATCATCGACGAGCTGTCCCTGGGGCTCGCGCCGACGATCGTCGAGCAGCTGCTCGAGCTGGTCCGCGAGATCAACGCAGCCGGCACCGCGGTCGTGCTGGTCGAGCAGTCGGTGAACGTCGCCCTCACCGTCGCCGACCGTGCCTACTTCATGGAGAAGGGCGAGGTCCGCTTCGAGGGGCCGACGTCGGAGCTCCTCGAGCGCGACGACATCGTGCGCTCGGTCTTCCTCGAGGGCGCCGGCCGGCCGACGGCTGCCCGGGTGCGCGCGGAGCGCGGCGAGCTGCCGGCCGAGGAGCGGTCCGTCGTGCTTGAGGCGCAGGGCCTGGGGGTGTCCTTCGGCGGCATCCGGGCCGTCGACGACGTGTCGCTCGTGCTGCGGGAGGCCGAGATCCTCGGGCTCATCGGTCCCAACGGCGCCGGCAAGACGACCCTGTTCGACCTGCTGTCGGGCTTCCTGCCCCCCGGGTCCGGTCGGGTGCTGCTGCTCGGGCAGGACGTCACCCGGTGGAGCCCGGATGCCCGCGCCCGGCTCGGGCTCGGGCGGTCCTTCCAGGACGCCCGGATCTTCCCGTCGCTCACCGTCGCCGAGAACATCGCGCTGTCCCTCGAGCGGCACCTGGAGGTGCGCGACCACCTCGCTGCCGGGCTCGGGCTGCCGGCCGCCCGTGAGGTCGAGCAGGACATCGCCTGGACCGTCGGCGACCTGGTCGAGCTCATGCAGCTCGGGGCGTTCCGCGACAAGTTCGTCAGCGAGCTGTCCACCGGCAGCCGCCGGGTGGTCGACCTCGCGATGGCCATCGCGCACGACCCGACGGTGCTCGTGCTCGACGAGCCGAGCAGCGGCATCGCGCAGCGGGAGACCGAGGCGCTCGGCCCGCTGCTCGAGCGGATCCGGGTCGAGACCGGCTGCGCCATGCTCGTGATCGAGCACGACATGCCGCTCATCACGACCGTCTCCGACCGGCTGATGGCCCTGGAGCTGGGTGCCGTGATCGCTGAAGGCCCACCGCTCGAGGTGATCCGCGACCCGCTGGTGGTCGCCTCCTACCTGGGCACCGGCGACGGTGCGCACGTCTCCCGGTCGGGGGTGCTGGCTTGAGACGACTGCTCGCCGTGGTGCTGCTCGCCCCGCTGCTGGCCCTCGCCCCCGGGACCGCGCGCGCCCAGGCCCCCGACGCGGTCGGCTGGTGGAACGCGGCCCACCACTCCGCCGTACCGGCCACGCCCCCACCCCCACCGGACGTCGCCGCGGGTGACCTGCTCCTGCAGGGCGGCGACCCCGGCCGGCTGGCCGATGCCGGCAGCGCCCCCATGCCCACCGCCTACGCGGCACTGCGGTTCACCGTCCCCGACAGCGCCAACATCGGGGCCCTCACGTTGCAGCTCGGCGGCGGTGCGCAGGCGGCCGACGTCCGTGCCTACGCCACCACGGCGTCGTGGCGGCCAGTGGAGAACGGCGCCATCGAGGACGCCCCGACACCCGACCTGTCCCGCTACGCCGTGGCGACGCTGTCGAGCGACGGCACCACACTGACCTTCCCTGACATCGGCAAGCTGGCGACCGACAGCGGCCTGCTGTCCGTCGTGCTCATCCCGGGAGCCACCGACCGGCTCGTCGTGCTGCACCCCACTGCGACCGCGCTCACGGTCACCGAGCCGCAGGGCACCCAGGAGGTCCCGCCCGTGCCGCCGGTGGTGCCGCCGGTCACGCCGGTCCTGCCCGCCGTCGCCCCGGCGCCTGCCATGCCGCCCGTCGCGCCGCTGGCGCCCGCCGCACCGCAGGTCGCGC
>JAOPVZ010000153.1 GCA_025965935.1 Frankiales bacterium
TCCGCCGCCGCATCGCCACCGAGGGCTTCCGCGCCTACGTCGTCGAGATCGACGGCGAGGTGGTCTGCGGCGGCGCCGGCTGGCTGGACGAGCACCTGCCCTCGCCGTACCTGCTGTCCGGCACCCGGGGGCACATCGCCTCGATGAGCACTGATCCGGGCCACCGCCGCAACGGCTATGCGCGGCAGGTCTTCGCCGCGCTCATGGACTGGTTCTACTCGCTGGGCATCACCCGCGTCGACCTGCGCGCGACCGAGGAGGGCCGGGCGCTCTACGAGCAGTTCGGCTTCAAGGTCCTCGGCGGCGCGACGATGGCCTGGTTCGCACCCGGAGGCCGCGCCGGCCTCCAATGACCCCGCCCCGCGCTTTTTGGTGATCAACAGGCCATCCCGTAGCTGACACGCCGGCGCGTCGGCCCGCCGTTCCCCTGTTGATCACGGAAGGGGTGGCGGGCCGGGCGGTCAGCCGTTGGTGACGTGCAGCTCGCCCTTGGCGAGCCGGACGCGCAGCGCCTCGCCGAGCACGACGTCGGCCGCGTCGCGCACCACCGACCCGTCGGGTGACTGCACGACGGCATAACCGCGGTCCAGGGTCGCCTGCGGGCTGAGCGCCACCACCCGGGCGAGGGTGTGCGCGAGGTCCTGCTGCGCGCGCTCGAGCACCGCGGTCGCGCATCGGGATGCCCTGTCACGCAAGGCTTCCACGTCGCGACGGCGCTCCGTGACGAGCACCTGCGGCTGGGCGATGACTGGCCGCGAGGCGAGCTGGTCGACCCGGTGCCGCTCCCGGTCGAGGGTGCCGACCAGGACACGGCGGGCGCGGTCGCGCAGCATCGTGATGCGCTGCGCCTCCTCGCGGACGTCCGGCACGACCCGCTTGCCGGCGTCGGTCGGCGTGGAGCAGCGCACGTCGGCGACGAGGTCGAGCAGCGGCGAGTCCGGCTCGTGCCCGATGGCACTGACGACAGGGGTACGGCAGGCGCTGACCGCGCGGAGCAGCGCTTCGTCGCTGAAGGGCAGCAGGTCCTCGACCGACCCCCCGCCGCGGGCGATGACGATCACGTCGACCTTGCCGTCGAGTCGCTGCACCGCGCCGATGCACTGCTCCACGGCCAGGTGGCCCTGGACGGCGACGTTCTCGATCTCGAAGCGGACGGCGGGCCAGCGGCGGCGGGCGTTCTCGAGCACGTCGCGCTCGGCAGCGGACGCCCGCCCCGTGACCAGGCCGACGATCCCCGGCAGGAACGGTAGAGGCTTCTTGCGCTCCGGGGCGAACAGGCCCTCCTGGCCGAGCAGCACCTTGAGCCGCTCGATGCGGGCCAGCAGCTCACCGACGCCGACAGCGCGGATCTCGGTCGCGTTCAGCGACAGCGTGCCGCGCGTCAGGTAGAAGTCCGGCTTGGCGTGCACCACGACCCGCTCGCCCTCGCGCAGCCCCTCCGCGACGGCTCGCGGGCAGGTCACGCTGAGGGACACGTCGGCGACCGGGTCGCGCAGCGTGAGGAAGACGGTGGCGCCGCGCCCGCCGATCTGCGCGACCTGCCCCTCGACCCAGACCCGGCCCAGGCGGCTGACCCACTGGTCGATGTGCAGCGCGACCGTGCGCACCGGCATCGGCTGCTCGGGGGTCGAGGTCTGGGCCACGCCCAGAAAACTACGTGGTGCGGACCTTCTTGGTCGGGCGCTTGGCCGGGGTCTGCTCCGGACCCGTCACCTTGCCCTTGCCAGCGGGCTCCGGTGTGACAGGAAGCTGCCCGCCGGGCGACGGCTCGCCGCCCTCGAGCGAGAGCTTCGCGATGCGGTTGTCGACCAGCGTGACGACGGGCAGCCGGTCGGCGTGCGCCTTCTCGTACTCCCGCACCGCGACGAGCTCGTCGAGGGTGAGCGAGCGCAGCCGGCCCCGCAGCGATCCCAGCGTCATGTGGTCGTAGTCCGGCAGCGGCAGCTCGTCGTGCGACGGCGTCTCCACCGGCAGGGCGGCGGCGACCTCCTCGACCACGGCCACCACCTCGGGCGTGGCGGCCGTGTCGTGCCGCTCAGCCGAGCCCGCCGGCGCGCTGGGCGTCGGCTCGCCCTTCGGGGCCTCCTCCGCCGGGACCGCCGAGCCGCCCCGGGACGCGGCCCTGTCGAGCAGGTCGGTGACCTGCGCCACCGCGTCGGACGCTGTCTCGGTCGGGATCCGCTCGGTCAGCCACTCCTGGACATCGGCCGACTCGGGCGCGTGGTTGCGGACCGACGACACGAACCGCTCACCGCGCTCGGCCAGCTCGTCGTACCTCTGCTGTGCCTCGGCCCACTTGCTCAGTGCCGTCGAGATCGCGAGCACCGGCAGCTGGACGACCTTGCCGGGCACCCGCTTGGCGGAGTCGATCGCCGTCGGGACCAGGCCGAGGGCGGCGGCCACAGGGGTAGGCAGGGTGTTCGGCACGGATCGGGCTCCTCGCTCGCGGACGTACCCTTGAAGCATGGACCCCGCGGCTGCGACGCAAACCAAGCGGGTGCTGCTGGCCGCGCCCCGCGGCTACTGCGCCGGCGTCGACCGCGCCGTGGTGACGGTCGAGAAGGCCCTCGAGCTCTACGGTGCGCCGGTCTACGTGCGCAAGCAGATCGTGCACAACAAGCACGTCGTGAAGGGCCTGGAGAACAAGGGCGCGATCTTCGTCGAAGAGACCGAGGAGGTGCCGGAGGGCGCCACCGTGGTCTTCTCCGCGCACGGCGTCGCGCCGACCGTGCACACCGAGGCGGCCGGGCGGCAGCTGAAGACGATCGACGCCACCTGCCCGCTGGTCACGAAGGTCCACCTCGAGGCGCGGCGGTTCGCGAAGGACGACTTCGACATCCTGCTCATCGGCCACGAGGGTCACGAGGAGGTCGTGGGTACGACGGGACAAGCGCCCGACAACATCCACCTGGTCGACGGCGCAGACGAGGCCGCCCAGGTGCAGGTCCGGGACCCGTCGCGCGTGGCGTACCTCTCCCAGACCACGCTGAGCGTGGACGAGACGAACGTGACCGTCGACGCGCTGCGGGAGCGGTTCCCGCTGTTGCAGGGGCCGCCGTCGGCGGACATCTGCTACGCCACCCAGAACCGGCAGACCGCGATCAAGATGGTCGCGTCGGACTCGCAGCTGGTGCTCGTGGTGGGGTCGCGCAACAGCTCCAACAGCGTGCGCCTGGTCGAGGTCGCGCTGGGCGCCGGAGCCACTGCCGCGTACCTCGTCGACGACGCATCCGAGGTGCTGCCCGAGTGGCTCGACGGCGTCGACACCGTCGGGGTGACGAGCGGTGCATCGGTGCCCGACGACCTGGTCGAGGGCGTGCTGGCGATGCTGGCCGAGCGGGGCTACGGGGACGTGCGGGTCGTCTCTCCCGTCGAGGAGAACGTCGTCTTCGCGCTGCCGCCGGAGCTCCGGCGCGACCTCAAGGCCGCCGGGCAGTCCTGAGCCGCACGAGCGCGATCACGAGCGCCAGGCCGGTCGCGGCGTAGAGCACTGGGGCGCCGGAGATCAGCGAGCTGACGAGCTCGAGAGCGTTCTGCTTGAGGAAGCTGCCGGACCTGGCGGTGTGCCCGATCGCGGCGCCGACGAGGGCCAGCACGCAGTAGATCAGTGGCGGCATGACGATGGTGGCCTTGAGGTCCTCGTGGTGTGCCAGCAGCGCGGCGAGCGCGCTGCCGACGATGAAGCAGATGGCGAAGACGTTGCGCAGCCCGCTACCGGTCTCGACGTCGATGACGGCGCCGACGAAGCCGATGGCCAACCCGATGGTGGCTGCGCCCATCGCGGTGAGTCCTCGGCGGTCGGCGACGTGCGCCCCGGCCGGCAGGTGCACGTGGTGCTCCTGGCCGTGGTGCTGGTGCTCCTGCCCGTCCGCGCCCTCTGCAGGGCTGGTCCAGCTGGTCACGGTCCCGACGGTACCGCGATGGCTTGCTCTCGCCCGGGCACTACCGTGCGCGACATGGATGAAATCCTCGCGAGCGTCGTCGCCGACGCCTGCCGCAAGGACCCGTCGCTGCCGGCCGACGCAGCGGAGTCGCTGGCCGCGACAGCCCTCCAGACGCCGGCGGGCGCCGATGCCCCCGAGATCGCCCGCACGCTGCTCGAGACCGACACCGCGCTCGACGTGAGCTGGGCGAATGCGGTCGCGACGACGGTCGCGGAGGTCCGGTCCGCATGACGGTGACCGTGACGCACCCAGGACCCGAGGGGCACCGCAGCTTCTTCGTGGCGCTGACGCCGACCCGGCCGGACTGGCCGGCAGCGCTGACCGCTGCGGAGGGCGCCGCCCTGTCGGCACACTCCGAGTCGCTCGCCGCCCTTGCTGCGCAAGGCATCTGCGTGCTCGCCGGCCCGTGCCTCGACGCAGGGCTGGGCGTCGGCGTCTTCGACGGCTGGACCGTCGACGAGCTGACGCGGCACCTGGCGGACGAGGACCCGATGGTGGTCGCGGGCTTCTTCGACGCCTCGGTGCGTGCCATGAAGGTGTCGTTCGAGCGGGCGAGCAGCGAGACCGATCACCGCTAGCCGGTCTCCGGCAGCGCGATCAGGTGCGGCGCGGACACCGGCCGCGTCACGTCCTCCACCGGTGTCGGGTGCGGCAGCTCGCCGTCGAGGCCCAGCTCGGTCATCCGGCGGGCGCTGGGCAGCACGGTGCGCTCCAGCGAGCCGACGGTCTTGTTGAAGTCGCTCACCGCGGTGCTGAGGCTGCGGCCGAGCTTGTCCACGTGGGCGCCGAAGGTCGCCAGCCGCGCGAAGAGGTCCTTGCCGGCGGCGAACACCTCCTGTGCGTTGTCGGCCAGCTGGTGCTGCTGCCAGGCATAGGCCACCGCGCGCAGCAGGCTCAGCAGCGTGGTCGGTGTCGCGATGTGGACGCGGCGCACCATCGCGTGCTCCAGCAGCGCCGGGTCGGCCTCGAGCGCCGGAGCCAGCATCGCCTCGCTCGGCACGAACAGCACCACGAACTCCGGCGCCTGCGGCAGCGCGTTCCAGTACGCCTTGTCGGCCAGCCGGTCGACGTGCTCGCGCAGGTGCCGGGCGTGCCGGGTCTGCGGCTCGCCGGTCTCCGCCGACTCCAGGTAGGCCGCCAGCGACACCTTGGCATCGACGACCACGCAGCCGCCGCCGGCCAGGTTGACCACGAGGTCCGGACGCAGCCCGCCGTCCAGCACCGCCTGCTCGGTGAAGTCGCATCGGTCCAGCATCCCGGCGTGCTCGACAACCCGACGCAGCTGCAGCTCGCCCCACCGGCCGCGGGCCTGCGGCTTGCTGAGCGCCGAGGCCAGCGCGCGGGTCTCCTGCTCCACCTTGGCCGAGCCGAGCGCCATGGTGCTCACCTGCTCGCGCAGCTCGGCGCTCGCCCTCGCGCGGTCGACCTCGAGCGCGCGCAGCTGGTCCTGGACCCGATCGAGCTGGTGCAGGACCGGCTCAGCGGTGAGCGGCCGGCGCTGCTGCAGGACGGTGGCGGTGAGCCAGCCGAGCACGGCGCCGACGAGGAGGGCGAGGACGATGAGCATGCGGGGAAGGTGGCAGGTCCCACCGACAACTTCTGATCCGTGCGAACCCGAGCCTGATTCCTGGGCTGGCAGCGCGCACGGATCGCTCCCTTAGCCTTGAGCCGGTGAGCCTCTCCCTCGGCATCGTCGGCCTCCCCAACGTCGGCAAGAGCACGCTGTTCAACGCCCTGACCAAGAACAACGTGCTGGCGGCGAACTACCCGTTCGCCACGATCGAGCCCAACATCGGTGTCGTGGGCGTGCCGGACGAGCGCCTCGGCAAGCTCGCCGAGATCTTCGGCAGCGAGAAGATCATCCCGGCCACCGTCGACTTCGTGGACATCGCCGGCATCGTGCGCGGTGCCTCCAAGGGGGAGGGGCTCGGCAACCAGTTCCTCGCGAACATCCGCAGCAGCGACGCGATCTGCCAGGTCATCCGCGCCTTCGCCGACGACAACGTCGTGCACGTCGACGGCCGTGTCGACCCGCTGGGCGACATCGAGACCATCAACACCGAGCTCATCCTCGCGGACCTCCAGACCATCGAGAAGGCGCTGCCCCGGCTCGAGAAGGAAGCCCGGATCAAGAAGGACAGCCAGCCATTCCTCGATGAGGTACGGCGGGCCGAGGAAGCGCTCCAGAAGGGCGTGACGGCTTTCGCCGCGGGCCTCGACCTGACCATGCTGCGCGAGCTCTCGCTGCTCACCGCCAAGCCGTTCCTCTACGTGTTCAACCTCGATGAGGCCGGGTTGCTCTCTGACTCCCGCAGGGCTGAGCTAGCTGCTCTCGTGGCTCCTGCCGAGGCGGTCTTCCTCGACGCCAAGGTCGAGAGCGAGCTGATCGAGATGGACGAGGCCGATGCTCTCGAGCTGCTCCAGTCGATGGGCCAGGAGGAGTCCGGGTTGCACCAACTCGCCCGCATCGGCTTCGCCACCCTCGGGCTGCAGACCTACCTCACCGCTGGCCCCAAGGAGTCCCGCGCCTGGACCATCAAGGTCGGCGCTACTGCCCCCGAGGCGGCCGGTGTCATCCACAGCGACTTCCAGAAGGGGTTCATCAAGGCCGAGGTGATCGCCTTCGACGACCTGGTCGAGCTGGGTTCCGTCGCCGCTGCCCGTGCCGCCGGCAAGGCGCGCATGGAGGGCAAGGACTACGTCATGCAGGACGGCGACGTCGTGGAGTTCCGCTTCAACGTCTGATTGATTCCCTAGCGCCAGCTGGTAGAGGGCTGACCTCAGGTGGTGCGCGATTTCGCCGCCATTGCACAGGAAGCGGCTGCAGGAGCACTGCGGTTCTGGATCTGCGCGGGTATCGAATGTGACGAGCCCGAACTTCCGACTCCTCACCGTGTCGGATTCACACGAGGGACTCCTCGGACAGGTGGGTCGAGGCCGTGCGGTGCAACACCAGGAAGCTCCCGAAGACCAGGGCCCACAGCAGGTAGAGGAAGAACG
>JAOPVZ010000232.1 GCA_025965935.1 Frankiales bacterium
ATCACCTGACCCGCGCCTCATCCGACCGCTGAGCTCAGCCGAGGGAGCGGCCCTCGGCCCAGCGGGAGAGCTCACGGCGGTTGGAGAGCTGGAGCTTGCGCAGCACCGCGGAGGCGTGCGTCTCGACCGTCTTGAGCGAGATGAACAGCTCGGCGGCGATCTCCTTGTACGCGTAGCCGCGAGCCAGCAGCCGCAGCACCTCCCGCTCGCGGGCGGTCAATCGGTCGAGCTCCTCGTCCACGACGGGTACGTCGGAACGGAACGCGTCCAGGACGAAGCCGGCGAGTCGAGGGCTGAACACCGCGTCGCCGTCGGCGACCCGCCGCACGGCCTCGACGAGCTCGTCGGCCGAGACGGTCTTCGTGACGTAGCCGCGGGCGCCGGCCCGGATCACCGCGATGACGTCCTCAGCGGCGTCCGACACCGACAACGCGAGGAACCGCGACGGCGCCGCGACGCCGGCGATGACGGCGAGCCCACCGCCGTCGGGCATGTGCACGTCCAGCAGCACGACGTCGGGCTGCAGCCGGTCGACGAGCGCGATCGCCTCCGCGACGGTGGAGGCCTCGCCGACCACGTCGACCAGGTCGCCGATCTCGGCCCGGACGCCGCTGCGGAACATGCGGTGGTCGTCCACCAGCACGACGGTGGTCATCGTGCCGGTCCGGGTGCTGGTCGTCCTCGTGGCTGCGTCACAGCGGCATCTCCAGTCGTACCTCGGTGCCGTCGCCGGCCGAGCTGCGGACGACGGCCAGTCCGCCGTGCCGCTCCATTCGGCCGTGCACCGAGCCGGCCAACCCGTGCCTGTCCGCTGGCACGGTGGACGGGTCGAACCCCCGCCCACGGTCTCGTACGAACACGGTGACCGCCGTGGGCTCGACCTCGCAGTAGACGTCCACCGCGGCGACCCCTGAGTGCTTGGCCGCGTTGACGACCGCCTCGCGAGTGGCCGCGACGACGGCGGAGACCTTCTCGGACAGGGCAAGGTCTCCCACGGTCACCACGTCCACGGTCACCTGGAACGACTCCTCGACGGCCGCCGCGAGTGCCTCGAGCGCGCCGGAGAGGGAGCCCTCGGCCGTACCACCGGTGTAGAGCCAGGTCCGCAGCTCGCGCTCCTGGCCGCGGGCCAGCCTGGTCACCTCAGCCGGGGAGGCGGCCGCCTTCTGGATGAGCGCCAGCGTCTGCAGCACCGAGTCGTGCACGTGAGCGGCGACCTCGGCGCGCTCCTGCGACCGGATGCGCTCGCGTCGCTCCGTGCTGAGGTCCGTGGCCATGCCGACCCACCACGGCGAGGACAGCAGCGCGATGCCGGCAACGACGACCGCCGTCGACGCGAGACCGGCCCGGGCGACTGCCAGCTCGCCGCGCGAGGCGAGGAACCCGACCAGCCCACCGATGAGCAGCAGCGCGCCGAACCCGAGCCGCAGCAACGCGGACCGGCTGCCGGTTGCGGTGGACAGGGCGCTGGCCCGCCAGTGCCGCCGCTGTGCGAGATCGGCCTGCTGCCAGACGAGGGCGACGCCCGCCACGGCAACCAGCAGCGGCGCCACGCTGACCCCGCCCGGGACGACGCCGAGGGGTACCAGCAGCACCAGGGCCACCACGACGACGAGCAGGACGACGAGCAGCAGCCCCTGGCCGCGGCGGTCCTCCTGGAAGGTGGTGCCGTCCCTCTGTGGCAGGAACACCCACATCACCGCGTACACCGCGATACCGAGCCCGCTGGCGAAGCACAGCGCGACGAGAGCGAGCCGCACGGCCAGCACGGGCACCCCGGTGAAGGCGGCGATGCCTGCGGCGACGCCGGCGAGCACGCGGCCGTCAACCTCACGGCGCAGCACGGGAGCGGTCACCTGCTCAGCATCCCGCGCGCTGCCGCCGTACGGCGTCAGGGCTCAACCCTGAGACGACTCCAGGACGTCACGTATCCGCCCCGCCAGCTGCAGGTGAGCCTTGCGGCCCTCGCGGAAGGCATAGGAGAACAGCGGCGTCGGGGTCGTCAGCGTGACGTCGACGTGCACGTGCACTCCCTCCGCGGTCGGCACGATCGTCGTGCGGTTGCGGATCGTGGTGCGAGGTCGCTGGCGCGCGACGGTGACGATCTCGCTGCCGGAGATCGAGAGAGTGTCGGCGTGGTAGGTGATGCGGAAGCGGACGGGGCCCAGCCGCAGGTTGTCGGTGACCGCGTAGCTGCGCAGCGCCCCGTCGACCGGCGGCAGCTCCTCCACCTGGCTGATGAGCGGGTGCAGCTCGCCCTGGCGGGTGATGTCGGACAGCAGCGCCATCGCCGCCTCGGGCGTGGCGCGGGCGTTCACGTCGTAGCTCCAGGTCCCCGTCCGCACGGCGCGACAGTAGCCGGGCCACCGACCCTGAGCGGAAGTCCAGGGTCGCCCCCTGATGTGCCGCTGGCCCCGCAGCCGGAGTCTGGAGGCCATGACACAGAGCTCCGCAACCAGCCCCCCCACCGGCTCCGCAACCATCGCCGCGCCCCGCCTCGAGCGGCCCCGTGACTCCGCGTTCAAGGGCGTCTGCGCTGCCGTTGCCCGCACCACCGGCACCGATCCCGTCCTGTGGCGGGTCCTGGTGGTGGTGCTGACGCTGTTCTCGGGTCTCGGCCTTCTGCTGTACCTCGGTGGCATCGTCGCCATCCCTCGTGAGGGGGAGGCGCAGTCGCTGGCCGATCGGGTGCTCAACGGCCCCGACCGCCACCTGAGCGGGCGTCAGACGCTGCTGCTGGTCGTGCTGGTCGCCCTCGGCGTCGCGTACGTAGGCAACCCGAACCACGTGGTGGTCACGGTGGCCGCAGTGGCCATCGGCTTCCTGTTGTGGCGCAGCCGTCACGACGCCACGCACGTGAGAGCCCAGAGCGCCCCGCCGGCCGCTCCTGTCGCGGAGCCGGTCTGGACCGCGCCGCCGCCGCGTCCGCCGCGGCCCCGCTCTCCGCTCGGCGGCATCACCGCGGGCGTCGCAGCGGTCCTGGCCGGCGTGCTCGTCCTGGTGGGGGTCACCGGTGCCAGCATCCCGACAGAGGTCGTCCTCGCCGCCGCGCTCGGCGTCGTCGGGCTCGGGCTCGTCGCCGGCTCGTTCCTCGGCCGCTCCTGGGGTCTGGTCCTGCTGGCTGGTGCACTGCTCGTGGCCCTGGCGGCCACCGTGAGCGTCCGACCGGTGATCGACGACGGCGTGGGTGACCGGACCTGGCACCCGACCACGTCGGCCAGCTACCGCCTCGGTGTCGGCGAGGGCACGGTCGACCTCAGCAACCTGCGGGAGAGCGCGACCGTGAAGGCGCACCTGGAGGTCGGGCACCTGCTCGTGCTCGTACCTGCCAGCACCGGCGTCGTGGTCGACGCCAAGGCGGGCCTCGGCGACATCAACGTCTTCGACAAAGAGGTCAACGGCCGGCAGAAGACCGCGCACGTCACGACCCAGGGCACCGGCCCGACGATCCACCTCGACCTGAGCATCCGCACCGGCTACGTGGAGGTCCGCCATGTCTGACCAGCTCCCCGCCCAGTCGCCTGCTCCGCGCTTCGACAAGCTGTCGATGCTGGTCGGCGTCGTGGCTCTCATCAGCTCGGGACTGTTCTTCCTCAACCGCAGCGATGCCGTCCACGTCGACGAGGTCGTCGCCATCGCCTCGATCTGGGTGGGGCTGGCCGCAGTCGGGCTGGTCCGAGCGGCCCTCAGGCTGCGGACCCGGATGCGTCCGAGCGCACCCGGCTGAACACCACCATGTCGCGGGGCGTCCCGTGCCGGTCCGAACGGGCCTGGCGCAGGACGCCCTCGCGCGTGAAGCCCCCTTTCACCGCGGCCCGCTGGGACGCGGTGTTGTCGACGTCCGCGAGCAGCTCGACCCGGGACAGGCCCAGCACCTCCAGCCCCCACTGGCTCTGCAGACGAGCTCCTCGCGCGGCCACGCCTCGGCCGCGGGCCCACGGTGCCGTCCAGTAGCCCACCTCACCGAACCCCTGCTCGCGCTGGTGCAGCTTGAGCCCCATGGCACCGAGCAGCTCGCCCGACAGCGCGTCGGTCACGGCCAGTTCCGCCACCTTGCCGTCTGCCCAGGCGTGCGCCGTGCGCTCCACGTAGCTGCGGCCGTGCTCCAGCGTGTAGGGCACCGGCACCGGCAGCCACTGCGCGGTGAGCGGGTCGTCGCAGGCCTGCGCAAGGTCGGCGGCGTCGTCGGGACGCCACCGGCGCAGCCGCACGACGCCATCCGTGAGCTCCAGGCGGGAGGGCAGGGGCCGGGTGTCGGTCATCGGGTCGGTCGCCAGCAGCGACCCCACCCAGTCGTCCACCCGGGTGCCGCGCTGGCAGTAGGACTTGCGGGTTGTCCCCTCCACCGTGAACCCGATGCTCTGCGCGACGGCCCGGGAGCCAAAGTTGCCGACGATGCAGGCCCACCCGATCCGCTCCAGCTCCAGCGCCCCGAAGCCCCAGCGGCAGACGGCAGCCACGGCCTCGGCGGCGGTGCCCCGACCGCGCGCCTCCGGTGCTGTCCAGTAAGCGATCTCGGCCTCACCCTCGGAGATCCCGTGCAGCGCGACCGCCCCCAGCACCGCCCCCGTCGTCGCGTCCCGGACCGCCCAGGTCGCCGCGGAGCCCTCCCCCCACCAGCGCGGCGTCTCCTCGGTGATGTACCGGACGGCGTCCTCGCGGGTGTACGGATGCGGGCCGCCCGTCCAGCGGACGACCTCGGGGTCCTGGCGGCCGGCCACCATCGCGTCGACGTCGCTCTCGGTCCAGGGCTGCAGGACCACGGCCCCGCCAGTGATGTCCGTCGGTTGCATGCGAGCACCCTGCCAGGGGCGGTGCGCCTGCAGCGAGGCGTTTGACGCCTAGGATCGACCCATGGTGCTCTCCAGGATCCTCCGCGCCGGCGAAGGCAAGACGCTCCGCCGGCTCTCAGCGATCGCAGATGCGGTCAACGACTACGAGGACGAGATCAAGGCGCTGTCGGACGCGGAGCTGCGCGCCAAGACGGACGAGTTCAAGAAGCGGCTGGCGGACGGCGAGGACGTCGACGACCTGCTCGTCGAGGCCTTCGCGGTCGCCCGCGAGGGCGCCTGGCGCACGCTGGGGCAGCGACCCTTCGACGTACAGGTCATGGGTGGCGCGGCCCTCCACCTCGGCAACATCGCCGAGATGAAGACCGGCGAGGGCAAGACCCTCACCAGCGTGCTGCCGGCCTACCTCAACGCGCTCGGTGGCAACGGCGTGCACATCGTCACGGTCAACGACTACCTGGCCCGGCGCGACGCCGAGACCATGGGTCGCGTCCATCGCTTCCTCGGTCTGTCGGTCGGCGTCATCCTGGCCAACGAGAGCCCCGACCAGCGGCGGCCGCAGTACGCCGCGGACATCACCTACGGGACCAACAACGAGTTCGGCTTCGACTACCTGCGCGACAACATGGCGTGGAGCAACCAGGAGCTCGTGCAGCGCGGCCACCACTACGCCGTCGTCG
>JAOPVZ010000255.1 GCA_025965935.1 Frankiales bacterium
AAGATGTCGTCGTGCGTCGTCTCCCAGGCACGGTCGGCGGGCGCCGCCTGGATCCGGAGCAGCTGCTTCTTGTAGTTCCACTCATACAGCGCGCGCGCCTCGTCGAGACCCTCGTAGCACTGCAACCGGATCAGCTCGCTACCCGTCGCGGCCGCCACCGACTTGGCCAGCTCGGTCTTGCCCACCCCGGCCGGGCCCTCGATCAGCAGCGGCTTCCCAAGCCTGTCGGCGAGGAAGACGGTGGTGGCGATCGCATGGTCCGCGAGATAGCCAGCCGCACCAAGGCGCGTCTGGACATCGTCGACGGTCGCGAACTGGGGCTGCAGCACGGGCTCTCCTCGCTAGGGACCGAACGCCATTCTGTCGTACGGCGCAACGGTGGGTCGCAGGGACCTCGGGATTGTCACCGATGAGGAATAGCGTCGGGTGGCGTCTACAGAGCGACCCCACCCTTTCGGAGGACTCGATGACCATCAAGACCAGCTACGCGCCCGGCGAGCCCATCTGGGTCGACCTGGCGTCTCCCGACCTCGACAAGAGCATCGCCTTCTACGGGTCCCTGTTCGGCTGGACCTGCGACCAGAGCCGCGGTGAGGAGTTCGGGGGGTACGCGAACTTCTCCAAGGACGGCAAGAAGGTGGCCGGCATCATGCCGCTCATGCAGGAGGGCATGCCGGCCGTCTGGTCCTGCTACGTCTGCACTGATGACGCCGACAAGACGACGGCGAAGGTCACCGAGGCCGGCGGCTCTGTCGTCGCGCCGCCGATGGCGGTCGCCGAGCTGGGCACGATGGCGGTCTACTCCGCGACCGACGGCTCGTTCTTCGGCGTCTGGCAGCCGGGTGAGCACCTCGGCTCCGAGCGCGTGAAAGAGGAGGGCTGCTTCGCCTGGGCGGAGCTGTCCACGCGGAACCAGGAAGCCGCGATCCCGTTCTACGAGGCAGTCTTCGGCTGGAGCGCGAACCGCCAGGAGGGCTACACCGAGTTCCAGCTCGGCGGCACCTCGGTGGCCGGCTGCATGGACACCCCCGAGATGGTCCCCGCCGAGGTCCCGTCCTACTGGATGCCCTACTTCGGCGCCGACGACCCGGCTGCGAAGGCCCAGGAGGTGGCCTCGCTCGGCGGCACCGTCCTGGTGCCGCTGGTGGAGATGGACCAGCTCTCGTTCTCCGTCGTCGCCGACCCGCACGGCTCGGCCTTCGGCCTCCTGAAGATGAACGCCTGACCCCCAGCCGTGAATGGATACCGCGCGTCTGTTTCGGGGCCGAAGAGCGACGCGCAGTATCCATTCATGGGCGGGTTAGGTTGAGCTCATGAAGGTCGCCTTCCTCGGTCTTGGTCGGATGGGTGCGCCGATGGCCGCCCACGTGGTGCGTGCGGGGCACGACGTCACCGTGTGGAACCGGACGTCAGGCAAGGCCGGTGACCTGGTCGAGCTCGGTGCTACCGAGGCGAGGACCGTCGCCTCCGCCGCCGCCGGCGCCGAGGTCGTCGTGCTCATGCTGTTCGGTCCCGACGCGGTCCGGGCAGTGCTCGAGGACGTCCTCGACAACGCCCCCGGAGCCCTCGTGCTGGACGCGTCGACCGTCGGCCCCGATGCCGCGCACGAGTTCGCGAAGGCGTCCCACGCGAGGGGTCTCCGGTACGTCGACGCGCCCGTCGCCGGCAGCGTGAAGCCCGCGACCGACGGCACTCTCGGGGTGTTCCTGGGCGGTGCCGACGCGGACATCGCGGTGGCGCGCGAACTTGCGCTGCTGTGGGGAGATCCCGACCGGGTACGGCACGTCGGCGGTGTCGGGAGCGCGAGCGCGTTGAAGCTCTGCGTCAACCAAGGCCTCGGCATCATGGCCGCGGGCGCAGGCGAGGCGCTCCGGCTCGGGCGCGACCTCGGAATCGACCAGTCCGTGCTGCTGGACGTGCTGTCGAGCACGGCCTACGGCTGGTACCTCGGCCAGAAGCGCCCGATGGTGGAGGCCGACGACTTCGCCGGCACGACCTTCTCGGTCGACCTGATGGCGAAGGACCTCGAGCTCGCGGTCACGTCAGCCGACAGCGACCTGGAGGTCACCCGGGCCTGCCTCGACCAGGCGAAGCGGACATTGGCCGCCGGCCACTCAGGCGAGGACTACGCCGCCATCACCGGCCACCTCGCCGGTGAGGGCGAGGCCAACGGCCACTAGCGAACCGGCCCCCGCCCGACCCGGACAGACCGGGACGACCCGACTTCTGGTGACAGGCGTCACGCGCACCGCGTGTCGAGCACTCCGCGCGCGTTGCCGATCTCTTCTACGTGTCCGCCATGACCCGCGGGGACGCGCGCCGTGCGCCTCTGCTCACCGCCGTCCTTCCCGCCGCCTCCTTCCGTGCCCTCCGTCACCCTGCCTACCGCCGATGGGCGGCCGCTGACACCGCCAGCCAGCTCGGCACCTGGGCCCAGGCGCTCGCGCTGTCGTGGGTCGTGCTCCAGCTGACGGGTTCCACCGCCGCCCTGGGCGGCACCGTGGCACTGCAGGCGCTGCCCATCCTGCTGCTCGGTCCCTGGGGTGGAGCAGCGGCAGATCGCTTGCCGCTGCGGCGACTGCTCCTGGGCACGCAGATCGCGCAAGGCGTCCTTGCCGTCGCCCTGGCGCTGCTCGTGGGTCTCGGCATGGCGAGCATCGGCAGCCTCCTCGTCATCGCGCTGATGCAGGGGCTCGTCCAAGTGCTGGACGCGCCCGCGCACGCGCTGTTCACGCAGCAGCTCGTGCCGGACGAGGACCTCCCGAACGCCGCTGCCCTGGGGTCGGTCACGTCCAGCACCGGTCGGGTGGTCGGCATGGCGCTGGCGGGGGTCGGCCTCGGGACGCTGGGCGCGCCGGGCCTGTTCGCGCTGAACGCCGTCAGCTTCGCCGCCGTGGCTCTGGTCGTGTTCCGGGTGCGGCGTCAGGACATCCGGCCGCTGCCCCGCGCGGCCGGGCAGGACGCCACGGTGCGCGCCGGCTTGCGGTACGTCCTCAGCCGCCGCGAGCTCACGGTGCTGCTTGCCCTGGTGCTGGTGACCAGCTCGTTGGGCCGGAACTTCTCGGTGATGACCGCAGCCCTGGTCAACGGCCCGCTGCACGGCGGCTCCGGGGAGTACGCCATCACCTCGACCGCCTTCGCCCTCGGCGCTCTGGGCGGTGCGCTGGTGGCTACCCGGCTCCGCGCGCTGTCACTACGGGTCGTGCTGGCCGCGGCCGGCCTCGCCGCCCTGGGCCAGGTCGTGGCTGCGGCCAGCGCCGGCCTCGGCGAGCTCTGCGCCGTGCTCGTCCTCGTGGCTGCAGCGTGCGTCGTGCTCGACACCGCGATCGGCAGCCACCTCGTCCTGTCGACACCCATGTCGCTGCGCGGCCGAGTGCTGGCGCTGCGCTCGCTGGTCGCCGCGGCAGCGGCGGCCGGTGGTGCACCGCTGCTCGGCTGGCTGGCCGACACCTCCGGCGCGCGGGTGACGATGGGCGGCGCCGGAGCGCTGGTGCTTGTCAGCGTCGTCTGGGCTGCCTGGCGACTCCGGCTGCATGCTGTGCGCGCCAGCTCCTGGACCGGCTGGCGCCGCGAGCTGGTGCCTGCCTAGCCCCGGATGTGGCCGTCGCCGGTCACGACGTACGTCGTCGACGTCAGCTCCGGCAGCCCCATCGGCCCGCGGGCGTGCAGCTTCTGCGTCGAGATGCCGATCTCGGCGCCGAACCCGAACTCGCCGCCGTCGGTGAACCGGGTGGACGCGTTGATCATGACGGCGGCCGAGTCGAGGCCCTTCACGAACCTGCGGGCCTCGTCCACGTCCCGGGTGACGATCGCCTCCGTGTGACCGCTCCCCCACCGCCGGATGTGCGCGACGGCGTCATCGAGGGAGTCCACGACGCCGACGGCGAGGTCGAGGGACAGGTACTCGGCGGCCCAGTCCTCCTCCGTCACCGGGACCGCCGAGGGGTCGTGGGAGGCCGCCCGGGCATCGGCGTGCAGCGTGACGCCCTTGTCCTTCAGCGCCTTGACGGCCAGCGGCAGGAAGGCGTCCGCCGCCGCCGCGTGGACGAGCAGGGTCTCCGCCGCGTTGCAGACCGACGGGCGGGACGTCTTGGCGTCGACCACGATGGCGACCGCCTTCTCGAGGTCGGCCGACTCATCGACGTACACGGTGCAGTTGCCGACGCCCGTCTCGATCACGGGCACCTGCGACTCCGCGACGACCGACTGGATGAGACCCGCGCCGCCGCGCGGGATGAGGACATCGACGAGGCCGCGGGCGCGCATGAGCTCCTGGACGGACGAGCGGTCGGTGCCGGGGACCAGCTGGATGCTGTGCTCCGGCAGACCCGTCGCAGCCGCGCTCAGCACGTCGACGATGGCGGTGTTCGACGCGTAGGCGGAGGCCGATCCCCTCAGCAGCACGGCGTTGCCGCTCTTGACACACAGGCCGGCGGCGTCCGCGGTGACGTTCGGACGCGCCTCGTAGACGATGCCGACCACGCCCAGAGGCACCCGGAGCTGCCGGATCTCCAGGCCGTTCGGCAGGGTGGAACCGCGGACGACCTCGCCGACCGGGTCGGGCAGCGTCGCGACGTGCCGCAGCCCGTCGGCCATCGCCGCGATCCGGCTCTCGGTCAGCGCCAGCCGGTCGAGCAGCCCCTCCGCCGTGCCGGCCTCGCGTCCGGCGGCGACGTCGCGGGCGTTGGCCTCGAGGATCCGCGCACTGCTCGCCACCAGGGCGTCTGCCATGGCAAGCAGCGCCGCGTCCTTGGTGCTGCGGGGCAGCGGAGCCAGCGCGGCAGCGGCCACCTTGGCACGACGGGCAGCGTCGAGGACCTCGCTCATGCCCCCAGCGTAGGGATCAGCCGCCGTGTCCTGCCACTGCGGTCACCTTCCTGAACGCCGGGCGTTGCGGTCGGCGCCCCGCTGCCGGGTCGGTCACGCTGTCCACATGACCGAGCCCCAGCGCCTGCAGCCGCACACCCGCTCCGAGAAGGCCGTCTGGGCCAGCGTCCGCAAGGTGCAGGACCACGTGACCGACGCGATCACCTCCTTCGCGGGCTCGCTGTCGTTCGTCTACATCCACGTCGTCTGGTTCGGGGCCTGGGTGCTGCTGAACGTCGGGGTGTTCGGGCTGACCCCCTTCGACAAGTTCCCGTTCGGGCTGCTGACGCTGATCGTCAGCCTCGAGGCGATCTTCCTGTCGACGTTCGTGATGATCAGCCAGAACCGGGCGGCCGCGCGGGCGGACGTGCGCTCGGAGCTCGACTTCGAGACCAACCTGCGCTCGGAGGTCTGGTCGGTGCACATCGGGCGCACGCTCGGGCTCGACCCGCACGAGGTGGAGGGGCACGTCCAGAAGCTCATCGCGCAGGCGCGGACCGGCCTCACCGACGGCTCCGCGGGCGACGTCGACCCAGCCGTCGAGTCCTGACAGCGCTAGAGGACCACGAGGTCGTCGCGGTGGACGACCTCCCGCAGGCCTGACTCCTTGGTGGAGCGCCCCAGCATCGCGGGCAGCTCGCTCGCGTCGTAGCCGACCAGCCCCCGGGCGACGGCCGTCCCCGCTGTCGAGACCAGCTCCACCGGATCGCCGGCGACGAACTCCCCGCGTACGGCGGTGATGCCGGCCGGCAGGAGCGACAACCGTCGCTCGCACACTGCCCGCACCGCGCCGTCGTCGAGGACCAGCTGCCCGAGGGGGGTCGAGGCGTGCGCCAGCCAGAGCAGCCGGGCCGAGGTACGGCCGCCGGTGGGCGCGAAGTAGGTGCCACCCTCGCCGTTGAGGAGGTCGAGCACGGCTGCGGATGAGCCCAGCAGCACCGGGATGCCGGCGGCGGTGGCGACCCGGGCAGCGTCGACCTTCGACGCCATGCCGCCGGTGCCGATGCCGGAGCGGGCACGGCCGAGGCGGACTCCCTCGAGGTCACTCGGCGCGCGCACCTCCGTGATCAGTGACGTGCCCGGCGTGCCGGGGTCGCCGTCGTAGAGACCGTCCACGTCGGAGAGCAGGACCAGGGCGTCGGCACGCACGATGTGGGCGACCAGCGCCGCAAGGCGGTCGTTGTCGCCGAACCGGATCTCATCGGTGGCGACCGCGTCGTTCTCGTTCACCACCGGCACCACTCCGAGGGCCAGCAACCGGTCGAGCGTGGTCTGCGCGTTGCGGTAGTGCGCGCGCCGGACGACGTCGTCCGCGGTGAGGAGCACCTGCCCGACGGTGCGGCCGTGACGGGCGAACGACAGCGAGTAGCAGTGCACCAGCTCCGCCTGCCCGACCGACGCCGCGGCCTGCTGCGTCGCCAGGTCACGCGGTCGCTTGGACAGCCCGAGCGGGGCGAGTCCGGCGGCGATGGCGCCGCTCGACACGAGGACGACCCCGTTGCGGGTGGCGATCGAGGACACCAGCGCGTCGAGCCGTGCGACGTCGAGACCGCCCGTGGCGGTGGTCAGCGAGGTCGACCCGACCTTGACGACGAGCCGCTGCGCATCGGCGATCGCGGCTCTGGTCACAGAGGGACCCTATTCGTCGAGCTCGAGGCCCAGTCGCTCGGCACGGCGCAGGTCCTTCTCGTAGCGGCGCTGCTCGGCTGAGGTGCGGTCGCGGTTCTCGAACCGGACGTCCTGGCCGCGCATGCCGCTGGCGAACTCCTCGAGCAGGGTGGGCTGCCAGTCGAAGACCACCTCGCCGACCTGGACCTCGACACCCGGGGTCGCACCCATGTCCGCGAGCTGCTTCTCGACGCCGAGACGGGCCAGCCGGTCGCCGAGGTAGCCGACGGCCTCGTCGTTGGAGAAGTCGGTCTGCAGCACCCAGCGCTCGGGCTTGGACCCGCGCACGACGTAGACGTCGTCCTCGAAGGTCACCGTGAAGCCCAGGTCGTCGACCGCCGTCGGGCGCAGCACGATCCGGGTGGCCTCCTCGATGGGCTGCGCGGCGCGCCACTGCTCGATCACCTCGGCCAGCGCGAAGCTCAGCTCGCGCAGCCCGAGGTGCGAGACGGCCGAGACCGTGAGGACGCGATAGCCACGCGCCTCGAGGTCGGGGGTGACGATGTCGGCGAGGTCGCGGCCCTCGGGCAGGTCGGCTTTGTTGAGGACCACCAGCCGGGGCCGGTCCATCAGCGAGGTCTTGTACTGCGAGAGCTCGGCCTCGATCGCGTCGAGGTCGGACAGCGGGTCCCGACCCGGGTCGAGAGTGCCGCAGTCCAGGACGTGCACGAGGACGGCGCACCGCTCGACGTGCCGCAGGAACTCCAGCCCGAGGCCCTTGCCCTGGGCTGCGCCGGGGATCAGCCCGGGGACGTCCGCGACGGTGAAGGTCGTGCCCGCCGCCTGCACGACGCCCAGGTTCGGCACGAGCGTCGTGAACGGGTAGTCCGCGATCTTGGGCCGAGCCGCGGACAGTGCGGCGATGAGCGAGGACTTCCCGGCCGACGGGAACCCGACCAGCGCCGCGTCGGCGACCGACTTGAGCTCGAGGGTGACCTCGGCCTGCTGACCCGGCTCGCCCAGCAGCGCGAACCCGGGTGCCTTGCGCTTGGTGGACGCCAGGGACGCGTTGCCCAGCCCGCCACGGCCGCCGCGCGCCACGATGAAGCGGGTGCCCACGCCGACCAGGTCGGCCAGGACCTCACCGTCGGCTCCGACGACGACGGTCCCGTTGGGCACCGGCAGCTCGACGCTCTGGCCGCTGGCGCCCTGCCGCATGTCGCCCGCGCCGGGCTTGCCGCTCGTCGCCTTCTGGTGCGGGTGGTAGTGGTAGTCGAGCAGGGTCGTCACGTTGTGGTCGACGACCAGAACCACGTCACCGCCGTGCCCACCGTCTGCCCCGTCGGGACCCCCGAGGGGCTTGAACTTCTCCCGCCGTACCGAGGCGCAGCCGTGCCCGCCGTCGCCGGCACTGACGTGCAGGACGACGCGGTCGACGAAGGTGGTCACGAGTCTCTCCGAAACGACGAAGGGCGGACCCGAAGGCCCGCCCTAGGTCCGTAGGTCTAGCCGACCGGCGTGATGCTCACGGTCTTGCGACCGCGCTTCAGGCCGAAGGTGACGGCGCCCGGGGCGAGCGCGAACAGCGTGTCGTCGCCGCCGCGGCCGACCAGGTCACCAGGGTGGAAGTGGGTGCCGCGCTGGCGGACGATGATCTCGCCGGCCTTCACGACCTGACCGCCGAAGCGCTTCACGCCGAGGCGCTGAGCGTTGGAGTCGCGACCGTTACGGGACGACGATGCGCCCTTCTTGTGTGCCATGTCGAGGTCAGCCCTTCGAGATGTCGCGGACCACGACGCTGGTCAGGGGCTGACGGTGCCCCTGCCGCTTGTGGTAGCCGGTCTTGTTCTTGAACTTGTGGATGTGGATCTTCGGGCCCTTGCCGTGCTCCACGATCTCGCCGGTGACGGTCACCCCGGCCAACGCCTGCGCGTCGGTGGTGACGGTGTCGCCGTCGACGAGCAGCAGGGCCGGGAGGGTGACGGTGT
>JAOPVZ010000263.1 GCA_025965935.1 Frankiales bacterium
CGACGGTCTTGGCAACGGTGGCCTTGGCAGCGGGCGCCAGCTTCTTGGCGCCGGAGACGACGTCCTTGAAGCCCTGGCCCGGACGGAACTTCGGCACCGAGGTCGCCTTGAGCTTGACCTGGGCACCTGTGGCCGGGTTGCGCGCGATGCGCGCCGCCCGGTCGACCTTCTCAAAGACGCCGAAGCCCGCGATCGCGACCTTCTCGCCCTTGGCGACCGCCGTAGTGACTGCGTCGACGACAGCCTCGACGGCAGCACTCGCCGTCCTCTTGTCGCCAATGCGGTCGGCGATGGCCTCGATCAGCTCGGCCTTGTTCACAGCGATGTACCTCCGTGGACTGACGAGGCGCTCTGCCCCTTCGCGGGAAAAGGTATGGGCACGCTGCGCCCACGTCGACCACCGGGCGAGGTGAGATTGCTTGTGTCGCAGCGCTTGTCAGGCCGACGAAAGCGCCCAACGGGAATGTCCAACGAGGGTACTGAGCTCGAAACCCCTTGGCACGTAAGGGATCTCGCGTGTCTGCTCCAGCGGTCAGGCGGTGGTCGCGACAGGCTTCCAGGCCGGGCGCGCATTTTCGAAAGAAGTGATGCTCTCGCCGTGTCGCAAGGTCAGACCGATGTCGTCGAGGCCCTCCAGGAGCCGCCAGCGCGTGAAGTCGTCGAGCTCGAACAACGCCCTCAAGCCCGGTGCGCGGACCTCTCGCGCCTCGAGGTCGACGGTGATCTGGGTGGCCGCGTCGGCCTCGACGAGCTCCTGCAAGCGGGTCACGACGTCGGCCGGCAGCTCCACCGGCAGGAGTCCGCCCTTCAACGAGTTGCCCCGGAAGATGTCGGCGAAGCGCGGGCTGATGACGACCTTGAAGCCGAAGTCGGTGAGGGCCCAGACCGCGTGCTCGCGAGAGCTGCCGGTGCCGAAGTTCTCGCCGGCGACGAGGATCGTGGCGCCCTGCCGTTCCGGCTGGTTGAGGACGAAGGAAGGGTCCTCGCGCCACTCGCTGAACAGGCCCTTGCCGAAACCGGTGCGCTCGACCCGCTTCAGCCAGTCGCTGGGGATGATCTGGTCGGTGTCGACGTCGCTCCGACGCAACGGGACCGCGGTGCCGGTGTGGGTGACGAACGGCTCCATGACTCAGGCCTCCAGGTCAGCGGGGGACGCGAGGCGTCCGACGACGGCGGTGGCGGCAGCGACCTGCGGGCTCACCAGGTGGGTGCGGCCGCCACGGCCCTGCCGGCCCTCGAAGTTGCGATTGCTGGTGGAGGCGCTGCGCTCCCCCGGTCGCAGGGTGTCGGGGTTCATGCCCAGGCACATCGAGCAGCCTGCGCTGCGCCACTCCGCGCCGGCCGCCGTGAAGACCTGGTCGAGGCCCTCAGCCTCGGCCTGCTGCTTGACCAGCATGGAGCCCGGCACGACGAGCATTCGGGTGCCCTCGGCGACCTGCCGACCGGCGAGCACCTGGGCTGCGGCTCGCAGGTCCTCCATCCGGCCGTTGGTGCACGAGCCGAGGAAGACGGTGTCGACGGCGATCTCTCGCATCGGAGTGCCTGCGGTCAGGCCCATGTAGTCCAGCGCCCGCTCAGCAGCATCGCGACCGTTGCCGGCCGGCAGGGCCGTTGGGTCCGGGACGGTGCCGCCGAGCGGTACGCCCTGGGCCGGGTTGGTGCCCCATGTGACGAACGGCGTGATCGTGGTCGCGTCGAGGACGACCTCCTTGTCGAAGACCGCGTCCTCGTCGGTCGTCAGCGCCTCCCACGCGGCGACGGCCTCGTCCCAGTCGGCCGGGGCGTGGTCGCGACCCTTGAGGTAGTCGTAGGTGGTCTGGTCGGGCGCGATCATGCCTGCCCGCGCCCCCCACTCGATGCTCATGTTGCAGACGGTCATGCGGCCCTCCATCGAGAGCGCCCGGATGGCCTCGCCGCGGTACTCGACGACGTACCCCTGTCCGCCGCCGGTGCCGACCTGCGCGATGAGGGCCAGCACCAGGTCCTTGGCGGTCGCGCCTGGCGGCAGTGCGCCCTCGACGGTGACCGCCATCGTCTTCGGGCGTGGCAGCGGCAGCGTCTGGGTGGCGAGGACGTGCTCGACCTCGCTGGTGCCGATCCCGAAAGCGAGCGCCCCGAAGGCGCCGTGGGTGCTGGTGTGGCTGTCGCCGCAGACGATCGTCATGCCCGGCTGGGTGATCCCGAGCTGCGGGCCGATGACGTGCACGATGCCCTGGCCGGCGTCACCCATGGGATGCAGCCGGATGCCGAACTCGGCGCAGTTCTTGCGCAGCGTCTCGACCTGCTTGGCGCTGATCGGGTCACTGATGGTGAGGCCCGGACCGTCGAACAGGGTCGGGACGTTGTGATCCTCGGTGGCGAGGGTCAGGTCGGGGCGGCGCACACCGCGCCCCGCCAAGCGCAGCCCGTCGAAGGCCTGCGGGCTCGTCACCTCGTGGACGAGGTGCAGGTCGATGTAGAGCAGGTCAGGCTCACCGTCCGCCTGCCGGACCACGTGCTGGTCCCAGACCTTCTCCGCCAGGGTGCGTCCCATCAGCTGCCTTCCCAAGTGCGTTTGCGTTCTCATATGCTGAGATGCTTGTATCGCTATGTGAAACACACTAGCGGAGTCGGCGTTCTTGACAAAGCGGTGGTCGTCCTCGACGCCGTTCAGGCCGGTGCGCACTCGCTCGCGCAGCTCACCGAGGCCACCGGCTTGTCCCGTGCCACGGCGCACCGGCTCGCCGTGGCGCTCGAGGTGCACCGCTTCCTGGCCCGCGAGGGCGACGGGCGCTGGCAGCTCGGGGCGCGGCTCGCTCCTGCCCGAGCGGACGACCTCCTCGACCGCGCGGCGCCCGTCCTCGCACGGCTGCGCGACGTCACGGGCGAGAGCGCCCAGCTCTACCGCCGCCAGGGCGACCGGCGGGTCTGCGTCGCGGCCGCCGACCTGGGCAGCGGGCTGCGCGACACCGTCCCGGTCGGCGCGGCGCTGCCGATGACCGCCGGGTCAGCCGCCCAGGTGCTGCTCGCGTTCGGCACCGGGGAACTGCCCGACGGTGCCGCCTTCACCCCCCGCACCCTCGCCGAGGTACGGCGACGCGGCTGGGCGCACTCCGTCGGCGAGCGGGAGCAGGGCGTGGCCTCCGTGTCCGCCCCCGTCCTGTCCACGGCCGGCGACGTGCTCGCGGCCGTCAGCGTGTCCGGCCCGATCGAGCGGCTGACCCGCCAACCGGGCCGGCTGCACGCTCCCGCTGTCCTGGCGGCCGCGCGCGAGCTCTCCTCGTGACGCCGGGGCAGCTCCGCCGGGCTGCCCTCTCCTTTCCTGAGGCGGAGGAGGTCGAGACCTGGGGTCATGCGACCTTCCGGGTACGGCGCAAGATGTTCTGCATCCTGGGCGACGACGGGAAGCGCGCGAGCATCAAGGCCACCCCCGAGGCGCAGGCCGAGCTGCTGGCCGCGAACCCGGCCCTCTACTCCTTCGCACCGTACGTCGGCCGGCACGGCTGGGTGACCGTCGACGTCCTCAGAGCCGATGCCGCCGAGGTCGCCGAGCTGCTCGAGGACGCGTGGCGGCTCACCGCGCCCAAGCGGGTCGCGGCGGCCTTCCACCGGGACTAGTCACCCCGAACTACCCCGAATCGGTCACTTCGGGCTCTGTGGCCATCGGGCGGCTCGGGCGACATTCATGGTGCCCGTCCCCGCGACCCGGAGGCTCTCCCGTGGCCCACACCCTCACGGCCATCAAGAACGACGCACCTGTCACCGTGCCCGTCCCCCGCTCCCCTGGCGTCACCTGGCCGGGCGAGGGCGAGGTCGCCTTCGTCCCCGCCGCGCTCATGCTGGCCGCACGCGGTCGCTGCTCCTGCGAGGACTGCGTCGACGGCTTCGTCCACATGATGCGCCGGATGCGCCTCAAGGC
>JAOPVZ010000273.1 GCA_025965935.1 Frankiales bacterium
TGTTGTCGCAGGCCTCGGGCAGCTCGCGCCACAGGTGCCGCATCTCCTGCGGCGTCTTGACGTAGAAGTCGTGCGCGTCGAACTTGAACCGGTTGGGGTCGGCCATCGTCTTGCCGGACTGGACGCACAGCAGCACCTCGTGCGCCTTGGCGTCCTCCTGGTCGACGTAGTGCAGGTCGTTGGTCGCGAGCAGCGGGAGGCTCATCTCCTTGGCGAGCCGGAGCAGGTCCTTCTGCACGCGCTGCTCCACCGGGAGCCCGTGGTCCATGAGCTCGCAGTAGAAGTTCTCCTTACCGAAGATGTCCTGGAACTCCCCCGCCGACTGCTTGGCCCGCTCGAAGTCGCCGATGCGCAGCCAGGTCTGGATCTCGCCACCCGGGCAGCCGGTGGTGCCGATGATGTCCTTGACGTGCTCCGCCAGGAGCTCCTTGTCCATGCGCGGCTTGTAGTAGTAGCCCTCGAGGCTGGCCAGCGACGACATCTTGAACAGCCGGTGCATGCCCTCTGAGCTGGTCGAGAGCAACGTCATGTGGGTGTAGGCGCCGCCGCCGGAGATGTCGTCGTCGCCGCCGGACGCCCAGCGGTGCCGGGTCTTGTCGAAGCGGCTGCCGGGGGCGAGGTAGGCCTCCGAGCCGATGATCGGCTTGACGCCGTGCGCCTTGGCCTTCTTCCAGAAGTCGTAGGCCCCGAACACGTTGCCGTGGTCGGTCATGGCGATCGCGGGCATCCCCAGCTCGGCCGTCCGTGCGAACAGGTCGTCCAGGCGGGCCGCACCGTCGAGCATCGAGTACTCGGTGTGCACGTGCAGGTGCACGAACGAGTCATTGCTCACAGGTCGGGCTCTCCCAGGTTGCGCCGGCGTACAGGGCGGTCCGAGGGGAAGGCGGGCCGTGCTCTGCGGTGGAGGTGCCAGTTTGTCACGGGGCGGGGACAGAACCGTGCAGCAAGTCCCGGAGTGTCTCCTCCAAGTCAGGGTGCTCGAAGGCGAAGCCCCGTTCCAGCAGTACGGCGGGTAGCGCCCGTCGTCCGGTCAGCCCAAGCGCAGGGTCGGTCCGCAGCGCGACCGCGCCGAGCCGGACCGCCCAGGCCGGGGTCGGCGGGCTCGACGGCCGGCGCAGGACCTTCCTGAGCGTGGCCATGAGCTCGGCGTTGCGGACGGGCCGGGGACCTGTCGCGTGCACGATCCCGCCCACGTCGCCCTCGAGGCACTCCTCGACGATGCGCAGCCAGTCGTCGACGTGCAGCCAGCTGATCCACTGACGGCCGCTCGCGATCCGGCCGCCCAGCCCCCACCGGGTGAGGCCGGTGAGGCGGTCGAAGGCCGGCGAGTCCCGGTCCAGCACGATCCCGGTGCGCAGTACGACGAGCCGGCCGGCAGGTGCACCGTGGACCGCCGCTTCCCAGGCCTTGGCGACGTCCGCCATCTGCGGTGGGCCGTCAGCCGGTGGCGAGCCCTCGACCAGCTCGGTCTCGCCCGCGTCGCCGTAGATCGCCAAGGTGCTCATCTGCACCCAGACGGGAACCTCGCGCGCGGCAGCAACGAGCGCCCGGGTCGGTTCGACCCGCGAGCGGGTGAGCAGCTCGATGTTGGCGGGCGTGGGCCGTCGGTCGACGAGCTCTCCGGCCAGGTTAACGACCACCGCCCCGTCCAGCTCGGCCGCCCAGTCGCCGACGGTCCGGCCGTCCCAGGCGACCTGCCGGTGGCGTCCCAGCCGCGGCGTGCGGGTCAGCACGACCACCTCGTGGCCGCGGTCGGCGAGCCGGTCGCACAGGCGGCGGCCGAGGGATCCGCTGCCTCCGGCGACGACGACCTTCACTGGATCTCCACGACCCGCAGCCAACCACGGGGCAGACTGTCGCCCGTGCACATCTCTGCCAAGGCCGACTACGCCGTCCGTGCGGCCATCCAGCTGGCGTCGTCGTCAGAGTTCCCGGTCACGAGCGAGTCGATCGCAACGGCCCAGCAGATCCCGGCCAAGTTCCTCGAGGCCATCTTGTCCGAGCTCCGGCACAGCGGGCTGGTGAAGAGCCGCCGCGGCGCGCACGGCGGCTACTGGCTGTCGAAGCCGGCGTCGGAGATCTCGGTGGCGGACGTCATCCGGGCGGTCGAGGGCCCGATGGCGCTCGTGCGCGGCGAGCGGCCCGAGCAGGTCGAGTACCACGGCTCCGCCGAGCCGCTGATGGAGGTGTGGGTGGCCGTCCGGGCCGCCCTGCGCGGGGTGCTCAGCAACGTCAGCCTCGCCGACATCGCGACCGGGAAGCTGCCCAAGCACATCTCCAAGCTCACCGGCGACCCCGACGCCTGGGTCGCCCCCTGGTTCGACTGACCCCCCGGGCCGCCACCCCCCGCCCCTCCTGGGTGATCACCAACCACCCCCGAGCCCGGTGATCAACAGGGGATCGCCGGGCCGCCACGCCGGCGTGTCGGCCACGCAAGTGCCTGTTGATCACCGAGGAGTCGGTCACCGAGGGGTCGGTCACCGGGCGGAGGTCACCACAGGGCTGTCGGGGAGGTCAGCGGAAGAGGGTCAGGTGGGCGCCGTCCAGGGACCAGTCGGCCACCTCGAAGACGGCCACCCCGCAGGTGCGCATGCCGCGGCTGGTGTCGTCGTTCGCCTCGAGCTCGAAGGCCAGCCCCTCGACCGACGGGTT
>JAOPVZ010000287.1 GCA_025965935.1 Frankiales bacterium
GGTCCCACCGGTCCGAGCGGCGCAGCGCGTGAGATGACGTAGCCGGCCCAGAAGCCCTCGATGCCCAGCTGCTGCAGGGGTTCTCGTGCCGTGGGGTCGAAGTAGGTGACCGCGTGCACCGGCTCCACCAGCTGCCACATCCTGCGTGCGTCCATGGTCCACGGTGGACTATGACAGTCGTACTAGTCAAGAGGTATCGTCACGCCGTGGCCACAGACACCAGGCAGCGCATGGTGGAGACAGCCGTGCGGCTGTTCCGCTCCCAGGGCTATGCAGCGACCTCCTGGAGAGGTCTGGTCGCTGAGTCCGGGACGCCGTGGGGCTCGGTGCAGCACCACTTCCCGGGGGGCAAGCAGGAGCTGGCTGTCGCGGCCCTCGGCACCGGCGAGGACGTCGCTCTCGCGGCCATCCGCATCGGCTTCGAGAAGCACGCTGACCCGGGCGAGGCGATCGCCTGGTGGTTCGGCAAGGCGCAGCGGGTGCTCGAGCGTAGCGACTACGAGCAGGCCTGCCCGATCGGCATGCTGGCGCTCGACTCCGGGGACCCGGTCGTCGCCGAGGCCAGCCGGGCCACCCTGCAGCGCTGGCGGACGGCGCTGTCCGAGCGACTGGCCGACGCCGGGTACGACGACGCGGACGCGCTGGCCCTGCTCGCGCTCACCGCCTTGCAGGGCGCCCTCGTCCTGGCCAAGGGACTGCGGTCGTCCGAGCCGCTGGAGCTGGCCGCCGCCGACATGCGCGCGAGGTTCGCACCATGATCCCGCTGGTCCTGCCGTCCGGTCTTCTGGTACGGCGGGCAGGTCCCGCAGACGCGGCTGCTCTGCGGTCGCTCGTGACCCGCTCGGACGTGATGAGCCGGTACTCCCGCTTCCACGGCGCCGTCTCCCGGCTGCCCTCGTCGTACCTGCACCTGCTGGTGGACCGACCCGCCTCGGAGCACGACGCCCTGGTCGTCGAGGTCGAGGGGCAGCTGGTGGCCTTCGGCGACCTCGGCCCAGTGCCCGGTGAGGAGGGCGTCGTCGAGGTCGGCATCCTCGTGGAGTCGCCATACCGACGGCAGGGTGTGGCCCGGTTGCTGCTGGACGAGCTCGCCACCCGGGCAGATGTCCGCGGCATGAGGGTGCTGCGCGCCGTCGTGCTGCACGAGCACGTCCCCGAGGTGAAGCCGCTCCTCGGGGACCGCCCGGTGCTGCGGTCGTGGACCGACCAGACCGCGCACGGCTTCGACCTGGCCCTCCGTCCGCTCTGAGCCCGCCCGGGCCACACCTAGGCCGTCGCGATCGCGTCCAGCACCTTGAGCTTGGCTGCCCGACGGGCCGGCAGCGCCGCCGCGACCACGCCGCCGAGGGCTGCGATCACGAGCACCTCGACGATCCGCTTGATCGGCAGGGCGAACTCGGTGATGCCCTGGTCGTGCAGCGCGGTCACCAGCGCGTAGCCGAAGCCGACGCCCACGACCGTCCCGAGCAGCGCACCGAACACCGCGATGACGACGCTCTCGACCCGGATCATCCGCTTGAGCTGGCGGCGCTGAAGCCCGACCGCGCGGAGCAGCCCCAGCTCGCGGGTGCGCTCCACGACCGACAGCGCCAGCGTGTTGATGATGCCCAGCATGGCGATGACGATCGACAGCAGCAGCAGCCCGGTGATGATGTTGAGCACGCTGTCGATCTGGTCGCCCTGCTTCTTGACGAACTCCGCCTGGTCCTCGATCTGGATGTTGGGGAAATCCGCCAGCCCTCTCTCGACGGCCGCCCGGCTCTCGGCCGGCGTGGCCCCCGCCACCGCCTTGACCGCGACCACGGAGTCCTTCTTGTCGGTCACGTTCGCTGCGTAGGTCGACGCGGAGACGATGTAGCCGCCCGCGAACTGGTTGTTGTCGAAGACGGCCCCGACGGTGAAGTCGTGTTGGCCGGTCCTGGCCCAGGTGACGGGAACCCGGTCGCCGACCTTCACGCCGAGGTTCTTGGCCTCGGTCTTCGACACGGCCAGCTGGTCTTGCCCGAGCCGGACGAGGTTGCCGCTGAGCACCTTCAGCTTCAGGACGGTCGCCAGCGCCTTCGGGTCAACCCCCTGCACGAACGACCTGCCGGCCTTGCCGATCTTGGCCTGGCCCTGGGTGAAGGCAGCGACCTCAGCGAGCTGGGGCTGCTTCGCAAGGGCCGTGGCAGCGTCCTGCGAGAAGGGCATGAACTGGTCGGTGTGCAGCACGTAGTCGGCGCCCAAGGAGGTCGCCACCGCCGCGACGACGCTCTTCTTGGCGCTCGAGCCCAGCGTGCTGATCGCCGCTACCAGTGCGAGACCGATCATCAGCGCGGCGGCCGTCGTGCTGGTGCGGCGTGGGTTGCGCATCGCGTTGCCCCGCCCGAGCCGACCGGCCACGCCCACCTGGCTGAACGGCAGGCCAAGGAGCCCGACGACGGGACGGGCGAAGACCGGCGAGATCACGGTCACCCCGAGGAAGGAGAACACCGCGCCGAGACCGACCAGCGCCAGGGTCCCTTGCGCCAGGCCGGAGACGAGCGCGAGCACGCCGACGGCGAGCAGCAGGGCGCCGACGATCGTCCTGCCGACCAGGGACTTGTCCTCCGCGGGCCCGGACTCGCGCATCGCCTGGACTGGTGCCACCCGTGCGGCCCGCCGAGCGGGGATCACCGCCGCGGCCACGGTCACGAGCACCCCGACGACGAGGCACACCACGAAGGTGCGGAGCTCGACGACGGTGGCGCCCTTCGGGATCTCGATCCCGAACGCGTTGAGCAGGCTGCGGAACCCCACCGCGAGGCCCACACCGGCGGCGAAGCCACCGAGCGAGCTCACGAGGCCGACGGCGAGCGACTCCACGAGCACCGAGCGCATGACCTGCCCACGGCTCGCGCCGAGCGCGCGCATGAGGGCGAGCTCGCGGGTCCGCTGCGCGATCAGCATCGAGAAGGTGTTGAAGATCAGGAACATCCCGACGAACAGGGCGACTCCGGCAAACACCTGCAGGAAAATGTTGAAGAACCGCAGTCCCTGCTTGATGTCGTCGGACTGCTGGGCGGTGCTCTGCGCCGAAGTCAGCGCCTCGTCGTTCTTGGGAAGCACGGCGGCGATCCGGTCCCGCAGCGCCTGGTCAGACACCCCGGGGTCGGAGGCGACGCTCAGGCTGTCCCAGGCGCCAGGAGTGCCGAACAGCTGCTGCGCCGACGGCGGGTCGAAGGCGAGCAGGGTGGCCCCGGCCAGCGAGTTGGTGGGGCCGAACCGAGCGATCCCGACGATCGTCGCGACCTGCTTGGGGCGGTTGCCGATGACGCCGATGCGCTGGCCGATGGCCAGGTGCTGCTTGTCGATGGTGTTGGCGTCGACGAGCACCTGGTCGAGCCCGACGGGTGCGCTGCCGCGGACGATGGTCAGGGACTCCAGCGGGCTGCTCACGTGGTAGGACACCCCCAGCACCGGAGGGCCCTTGCTCTTGAACGCCTTGCCGTTGGGGAGCAACAAGGTGGTCGGCCGACTCACCGAACCGACCACGCTGCTGACCCCGTCGACCTTGCTCACGGCTTGAAGCACTGACTGCGGGACCGGCTCGCGGTCGCTGCCCTCGAAGCTGCTGGACCCGAACGCCGACCGGCCCTGCACGGTGACGGCGGTGCCTTGGTTGATGGTCGAGAAGAGGTTGTCGAAGACGCGGCTCAGGCTGTCGGTGAGCACGAGAGCGCCGGAGACGAAGGCGATCCCGAGGAGCACCGAGAAGCTGGCGAGCAGCAGTCGGAGCTTGCGCGCGAGCAGTCCGCGCCAGGTGGCTCTGAGCATCAGACGCTCGCCTCGAACCGCTTCATGCGCTCGAGCACCTTCTCGGCGGTGGGCGCGTCCATCTCGTCGACGAGCAGCCCGTCGGCGAGGAACACCACGCGGTCGGCGTACCCAGCGGCGTTGGGGTCGTGGGTGACCATCACGACGGTCTGGCCGTGGACGCGGGCGGTGCTCTGCAGGAACGACAGGACCTCCGCGCCCGACCTCGAGTCCAGGTTGCCGGTGGGCTCGTCGGCGAACACGACATCGGGCTTGGTGACGAGGGCGCGGGCGCAGGCGACACGCTGCTGCTGGCCACCGGAGAGCTCCGACGGTCGGTGGCTGAGGCGGTCGCTCAGACCGGTGGCGCGCACCACTTCGTCGTACCAGGCCTGGTCCGGCTTCTTGCCGGCGATGTCGAGGGGCAGCGAGATGTTCTCCCCGGCCGTCAGGGTGGGCAGCAGGTTGAACTGCTGGAACACGAAGCCGATGCGGTCGCGACGGAGCTGCGTGATCTGCTTGTCTCCCAGGCCCACGACCTGGGTGCCACCGATCTCGATGCTGCCGGTGTCCACGGAGTCCAGTCCGGCGAGGCAGTGCATCAGGGTGGACTTGCCGGAGCCGGAAGGCCCCATCACCGCGGTCATCTGGCCCTTGGGGACGTCGAGCGAGACGCCGGCGAGCGCGGTCACAGCGGTCTCGCCCTTGCCGTAGGACTTGCGGACGTCCACGGCGCGCACGGCAGGAACGGTGGTGGGAGAGGTCATGCAAAGAACCTTTGCAGTGTCGGCGGGTGTCGTCATCAGGGTTCTGCCCCGAGTCGCATCCCGGGGTTCATCCCCCACCTCGCGTGCATCACCGCACGTCAGGCGCCTAATGACGACGGCACGGCGAGCCCTCTTGGCCTCGCCGTGCCGTTCGCGTGCCACTAGGCCGTGGCAGAACGCCCGATCTCGCGGATCTCCGCCGTCTTCTCGGGTGCAGCAGTGTGCTGCCGGTAGGTGGTGTCGAGACGGCCGGCTGCGGCGTCCAGGACGTGGGGGAACATGTGCCCGTACGTCCCCTCCGTCACCGTGATGCTGCTGTGGCCCATCAGGCGGCTCACGGTGAACATCGACTCGCCCTGGTCGATGAGCCGGGACGCGTAGGTGTGGCGCAGGTCATGGAAGCGGACGTTCGAACGCAGGCCCGCGCGGACGACGGCAGGCTTGAAGATCCGGTTGTAGAACCACCCCTGCCTGATCGGTTCGCCATTCGGCCCCGGGAACACGAAGGCGCGGGGTGACCCGGCGCGGCCGGTGGCGGCGAGGTGTGCGGCCAGGTCGTCGGCTAGCCCACGTGGGATCGGCACCTGCCGGGCCTGCCGGTTCTTCGTCGGCTGGTCGACCAGCATCTCGCGCTGCACGACGTACGCGGTCTGCCTCACGTCGATGACCCCGCGCAGTAGGTCGACGCGGCCGACCCGCAGGCCGGTGATCTCGGCCGCCCGCAGGCCGGTGTAGGCCGCGAACCGGATCATCAGGCCCCACTCGCGGTGGCTCTCCTCCGGCCGCGTGCGGTGGGCCGGACGCACCGACACGGCCCGCGCCAACGCCTCCACCTCGTCACCGAGCAGCGGGCTGATCTCGTTGTGCGTCCGGGCCGGTACCTGCACACCCTGCGTTGGGTTGCGCAGCAGACGGCCGTCCTCGATGGCGTGCCGGAAGACCGCCGACACCACAATCAGGATGTTGCTCACCGTCTTCGGTGCCGCCCCGGCGTCCAGCATCCTGGCGACGAGCCGTTGGACCGTGGAGCGGCGGATGTCGGCGAGCTTGTGGGGACCCAGGACCGGGTTGATGTGCAGGCGCAGGCAGGACTCGTAGCCGACCCGGGTTCGCGGCGCGATGGCAACGCGGGTGTCCAACCAGTCCTGCGACCAGGCGGCGAAGGTGACCCCCGCACCCTCACGGGTCGGGTTCACCCAGGAGCCCCGGTTGAGGTCGGTCTGCTGGGCGGCTAGCCACCCGTCGGCGTCGGCGTAGGACGCGAACGTGGTCGGTGCCGCGTGCTCCACACCGTCCGGGCCTCGGTAGCGCGCCTGAAACCGTCCGGACGGCAACGCGCGGACCGCGCCGAAGGACCGACGGCCGCCCTTCCTGCGCCTCGTCACGGGCTTGGCCTTGGGGGGCGTAGCGTCGGTCATGTCGGGATCTCCTTGTACGGGGCTGCTGACGAAACGGCCCCGTCGCTGCTCCAACAGCGACGGGGCCACCTGCTTGTACGGGTCACTTGGCCGATGGCTTGGCGGCCTTCTTCGCGGCGCGGCGGGCGTCACGGCAGGCACGGCACTCGGCCGTGTTCCGGACGTAGGTGCCGTCCGCGCTCCGGGCCGTCGGGAACTTGGTCACGGGCAGGGCGGCCTTGCAGGCGGGGCACTTCGCGGTGCTCTGCGTGGTCACGGTTGACGTGCTGGCGGCGGTCGTTGCGGCGGTCGTTGCGGGCATCGCGAGCTCCTTGTTCGGTGGTGGTGTGCCTTGTGGCCTGGCTTCTGTAGGGCTCCTGGGTCGCAGGCTGCAAGGGCGCTGGCACAGTTCGAGCTACCGGTTCCGGCGGGGAAGACGACCGCCACGGATGCCGAACGCCTCACCCTTCGCGTCCTCGGCGCACTGCCGATGCACCGGGCAGTCCGCGCACACCCGCAGCGCGGCGTCTGCGGCCGGTCCTGGGGGCCGGTAGAACAGTTCGGGGTCCATGCCCCGGCACGCGGCCTGCGTGTGCCAGCGGCCCGGCTGCGCCGTCATGTGGAACCCGTCCGGTCAATGATTCCGACGGCGCCCGTCCATACCTCCAGCGTCTCGACCTCGTCCGGGTCCAGGACGTGCTCGTGCGTCCGGGTGCCGCCCACCACGCTCCATTGCGTCGTCGTGCCAGCGGGCTCCCGCACGTAGAAGGGGTCCCAAACGACGAACGCGATCCCCTCCTCCGACCGGCACAGCACCTTCTCGCTGTAGACGACGGACCCCGGCGCGATGGGAATCGGTAGGAACGCACCGCCCCACAGGTACTGGCCGAAGGCGACGCGCACCCAATCGACCACGACCACCCGCATCATCTCGTCCAGGGCGCGGGGGACCAGCCGCCGAAGGGGATGGGTGCTCATCGGCTCTGTCCGACGCCGGGACGGCTTTCGCGGACCAGCCACGCGGCGACCGACGGGGACAGGTCCAGCGCTTCGACCAAGGCGTGTGCCACCGCTTCGGATGGCGCTCTCGTCCCGCGCTCCATCGCCGCGATGTGGCTGTGTCCGACACCGACCTCACCCGCCAGTGCCCGAAGGGTCAGGCCGTGGGCACGCCGGGCACTACGCAGCGCTCTGCCTAGGGCCAGGGGCAGGACGTGCCGAGTGACCAAAGCCTCGTCTTGGGTGGGCGAGGTGTCGAGGTGGTCCCAGGAGTACATCGGCCTAGCCGATCGTCGTCGGGATGCCTGTGTCGTCCGCTGGGACCACGTGCGTGCCTGGTGTCCGGTACGGCTCGGTGTCGGCGGGGACGACGGCCCGGTCAGCGGTCAGCCGTTCGGCTTCGCTCTCAGGCAGGTCGATGACGTCGTCCCGGTACGCGTGCCGCATGGTGCCGTCGGTGTCGCGGTAGGTCACGGATGCGAACCGCACGCGGTGGGCGGTCACCACGCGATGCCCCGGGCGGCCTGCTCGTCCTGCATCCGCTTGAGGTAGGCCTGGGTGCGCGCGTACTGCTCGGCCGCTGTGGCGGAAGGCTGGACCGCCCGGCTGTCGTAGCCCGGGTGGGCGGACCGCTCGGCCGGGTAGCGCGCTGCCTCGTCGGCCGCGTGCACCGACAGGAACGACGGACCACCCGCACTCGCACGCAGGGAGGTCTTGTCCGCGACGACGGGGTCTCGGTGTCGACTGCGGGCTAGGACACCGGCGACCTGTCGGACGCCGGAGCGGACGCGTGTCCCGATGTGGGCCGTCGGGTCGGTCGCCGGGTCCACAGCCGGCGGGGCTGCGGCCGCAGGCGCCCCGCTCGCGGCACGAACGGGCGTGGCCGGGGTGCTGTGACCCGACGCGGGCGTGTGGGCCAGGATCGCGTCCAGCGCGGCCTCGGGGTTGACCTCGGCGAGCGCGACGAACGCCTGGCGCCCGGCTGCGCTGACGGCACCGACGGCGACCGCGCGGTCTGCGATGTCCCCGCGCGTGGCACCGATCGCATTCTTGCCGGGCAGTGCCCGCACGGCCTTGCGCGCCAGGCGGCCGGTATCTGCGGTATTGACGGTCATGACTTGCTCCTTCGGGTTGGTCACCACTGGACGGACATCCAGAGAACGGGTCGGGCGACGTCGTTGGACGAGGCACGTCGAGCAGCGAGGTCGCGGTCCATCCGCCGGAGGACATCGAGGCAGTGGCCGTGGGTGGCGCCGTCGACCTTGGGCTTGCCGATCCACTGCCGTTCGCAGATCGCGCAGGTGCCGACGGCGATCGGTGTCCGGGACGGTCGGCTACGCGTGTTCCACTCACGCGCCGTCGTGGCAGTGGTGTTCACCGGTCACCGCCGTGACGTGCCGACCGTCCCGGACGGTCCAGGACCGGGCACTGGGGGTCGTGGTGGACGTCCACCACCCACACGCCCGGAGTACTTGGGGTTACGACCTGGAAGGCGTCGCACGAGATGCAGCCGCCCGGCAGACGCATGCCGCCGGTGGGTCCGAGGATGTCTAGAACCTCGGACTGCGCCGCCGACAAGATCCGACGCGTCACGCGACACCGCCCTGCATGCAGTCGGAGCACAACGGCTTTCCGGCGGGCCCGTAGCGGTCGGTGTCGGCCCGGCAGGTGGCGCAGGGTCCCTTGGCGACGGCCCGAAGATGGTCACGCCGCCCCGAAGAGGTCCGAAGATGCCCACCCTCTGGGGACGGGCCTCCTTCGCCCTCTTCGTCGGTAGACGCCCGGACGGCCGAGGGCAGCAACTCCCACATCCACCCGGAGTCCATCCCTGCCTTGCGTGACCGGGCAACGGCCTTCTTCGCACGCTTCAGCGTCGAGTCGCTGTACCGCTCGGCGCGAGCGGCCTTGAAGACCTGCTCCGCGCTGCGTGGTCCGTCGCTCAAGAAGTCCGTCAGCCACTCGACGACCTCGTCACGCTCGGACCTGTCGCTCCGGTCCTCCGGCACGGCCAGCAGGTCATCCGCCGAGTGCGTGGTCGTGCCGTCCCAGACGACGGCGGCACATCCGAGGCTGTGGTCCGAGACCAGCCGGTAGGCCAAGGCATCGGGCTTCGGGCCAAGGTTCGACTTCGTGACGGCGACGATGCGACGGTGCTCGTCGTCGGGATCTGTTGCCACGAGAAGCCCGGCGCGCGCAGCGCCGATGATGCCGATACTGCCGCCTCCCCGGTAGATGGCTTGGGGGCCGCCCGACTTGTTGAGATGGCGGACGACGAGCACAGCGGCTTTGGTCCGGTCCGCGAGGGTGGCGAGCCCGTGCAGCGCCCGGCGCACGTCCTGATCCCTGTGGCTATCCACGTTCGCGCCCAAGAACGCCATGAGCGGGTCGATGACCACCAACGTCGCGCCCTCGTCACGGACGATGCGCTCGACTGCATCCAGATCGCGGGGGATGGAGGGCGCGCGTAGATCGCCGTTGAGGTCGCGCAGGTGCTCGAAGACGACAACACGGGAGAGGTCCGCGTCGGCCGCCTCCAGGCGCGGTCTGATCGTGTCCCCGATCCCGTCCTCCGCCGAGAGCAGGACGACCGAGGCTGGGGGGGCTGCCTTCTGTCCGCCCGGCAGCGCGCGGCCTCGGCTCGTGTCAGCCGCCAGAGCGAGAGTCAGGGTGGACTTACCGAGCCCCGGATCTCCGTCAAGGACCGTGACCTTGCCCCGAGGGATGCGCCCCTCCCAGTGCCAGGTGACGCGCTCTGCGGCGACGTCGGCAACACGGGTCACGACCGGCGTTTGGCCGTCGGTCGTGCCCACGGGACCCGACGGCCGGTCCTGTGCCCGCAGACGGGCGCCTGTGACCGTTGCGGTGGGCCCGTCGACCGCCGGGCGCACCGGGCTAGGTGCCGTGGTCACCGGGCCACTGTTTCCACGGCGCCAGCACGCGCGAACGCATCGAGGTCATCCACGTGGAAGCGAACGAGCTTCGGCCCCACGCGGTAGAAGGGGATCTGGCGGGCAGCGACCTTGCGGCGCATCCAGTGCTCGGTCATCCCGAGGTACGCCGCCGCTTCCGGGATGTCCCGCCAGGGTCCAACGGACGCCTGCGAAGTCCTGTCGTACACACCAACCTCCACTGAACTGCCGTGACGAGCGGGCCGGGTGGCCCCTTGCGTTCGGTGGTGGTGTGGTGGTGTTGAGTGCGTGTGGTGTCCGCCCTCGGTCCTGTTGTCTACACAGACCCGGCGGCGGGCGAAAGATGAGAGTGCGCTGGCACTCCCACGATTTCAGGCGTGAAAGTGCCCGAAAATTGGTGGCCCGGAGGTGCCTAGTGGCACGACAACGGCACGCCGCTCGACCCACGAGGCCTCAACGGCCGTTCCCGTGCGGTGCTGGTCGGCCAGCACGCGGCCGGGTCGTCGGGTCGGAAGACCGATGACGTTGCAAGTTGCCAGGCCGGGTCGGAGGCCTACGAGTCCTCCAAGTCGAGGTCCACGGTCGGCGCGCGTCGGGGATTCTTGACGTCTCGTCGTTGGCGCTCGGCGCTGATCTCCACAAGGTCGTACTCCCGCGCCTTTTCAAGCGCCTGGCGAGACCACTCCCTCACCGGCAGCGCAGCAAGGTGGAACATGGTGCCTTCGTCCGGTCCGCGCGAAGCCTTGCGCAGGGGAACCCACGGGGTCAGCCGCAGCGGCGGCTTGCCGGTCCACACAAGGTGCAGGTTCGCGGCGTCCGCCGCTGCCTTGTCGATGAGCGGTCTGCAGGTTGCCGCTACGTCTAACGGACAGCCGGCATCTCGCAAAGCCTTCACCGCGCGGACCTGCACGGCGTCCCCTGCTGACCAGAACCGATCCCGGCGGTGACCGTCTCCGGGCAGCAAGGAAGGCGCCACGATCGCGCGCTCGACCCAGTACTGCAACGTCGAGGGACGTACGCCCGCAAAGTCGCGGACCTGATCGGACTTGAGCGCGAGTTCGAGGGCCGAGGCGCCGCTTGACATCCACCAATAAAACTAACCCGGCTTTAGCGTTGACAAGGGCCTGCTTGAACTACAGGCTAGTACTTACACGCGTGAGATTCACGCCGACGTGCGGGTTGGGAGGCAGCAGTCACTCGACTGATCTCTTGACATCACATTAGGGCAAGCCGTTGTATGAGATGTCGCTCCGGCGAGGAACCTGCGGTAGCGCGCGGAAGAGCCGGCATCGCGACCCTTTACAGCGCATCAGCACCGAGGGAGAACCGTGACGACCGCCGAGGCAACCGTCGAGCCGGTGTTGCCGCTACGGGATGACGCACGTGAGCGCTGCACAGTGATCGCGCGCCTCCGCATCCCGAACGCCGACATCTATGCGATCCACCCGAGTACCTACGAGCGCCTGCTCGACATTGTGCGCGGTCGGGGCGCCGCGATCGAGATTGAACGGGACCAGCTTCTCGTGGCGTTCAGCGTCGGCGCGCAGGACGTACTGGCCGCTCAAACTGAGGCTCGCCCCTTACTGCTCGACCTGGCTGCGACCTTGGGGCTCAGCGAAGCGTCGGTCATGGCGGTCCGTGCCTACCGGAACGTCGACCTGCAGGAAGATGTTGCAGGGGAGGACACCCTGCCGATGCCGTCGTGCGTGGGTGTCGGGGAGGCCGCCGACCTGCTGGGCGTCTCAAAGCAGCGGGTGCATCAGCTTGCACGCACCTCGGCGTTTCCCTCGCCGATCTTCCGGCTGCGCGCCACGCCTGTCTGGCGCGAGGCTGATGTCCTGCGGTTCGCGAACCACCGAGCCCGCCGCCGGTAGTCTCCCTGGTGGCTTCATCTCCCAGAATGCCCTTCACAATCTGTGAAGAGAGGCATTGACGAGGTTGACATGCTCAGCCTCATGCCTGACGATTCTTGGAAACCTGCCGTCCAGCCCCCAGCCGGGCGCGGGTGAAGGGAGCGCCAGGTGACGACACAGGAGCCCGACCGCCGACAGAAGCGCACGCTCGAAGCGAACCCTGAGTTCGCGGACATCGAGCCGCGGGTCGTCGCGGCCTTGCTGAGCACGGGGCAGATTGTCGACCTGAGGGATCGCGAGACAGAGAGCGCCAATCTTGGCTTCGCTCTCCTGGGTCTGCGCCGCTTCCGCAGAGAGATCGCCCTCGAGGACTATGCCGCTCCGGCAGATGAAGAGAGCAGCATGTGGGTGCGGCGGCCTCGCCCCGCGCCGCCCGGATTCGCCGAGTACGACCGCTGGCCCTACGACATCGCCGAGCGCTGCGGCTGACATGGCGCTCACAGGCCTCTCGCATCGACTGATGCGAGGGGCTTTTTTCACGAGCGGACTAACCGTCGCCCTGCCGGACGACCTCGGCTTCGCCCGCAGGGCGGCCATCGCCGCTCTCACGGTGGTCACGCTCGGGATGCGCAAGGCCTCTGCGGCCGCATGGCAGGACGATCGCAGCAAGGGAGGACTGCGCAACATCGCGCTCGCCTTCGTTCGCGCGGTCGCACAAACGTTGGCAGTGACCCTCTTCAGACCCATCAACCGGTGGAAGGGCACTCGCGGCGACGCAGATGTGCACAACGAAATCTGGGCCCGCTTCTTGGCAGGTGTTGGACTGGCTAAGTCGTCATCTGCTGCCCGCGATCGCGACCTCGATACGACAGGGCGGAACCGGCCAGGGTTGCAAGAGACAGCGAAAGCCGCGAACGCGGCCTGAGAGTCTTTGAGGATCGGGTCGCAATCTAAGCGGCTCTTCGCCGCGCCTGCTGCTCCATACTGAAGGCGCTCCATAGAGGCACACCTCTGCATCACATGCACCGGCCCTCCTCGACAACGGGAATGAGGCACAAGTAGGTGGCAGCCGTATCGGCCATGTCCGTGGCGAAGACCGCAGTCACGGTGCTCCGATGGGGACACAAGAGGATGACGGCGCCCGTCGAGCCTCTTCTGCTCAACCTGCCGGAGATGACCACGGCGATCGAGGCCTCTTCTTCCGAAGGCGCGCCCGACGTCCTAGTGCTTGATCAGGAACACGCGCGTCAAATCGAGGAGTTCCTAGAAGACCCAACGGTGGTGGCAATGCTGCGCATCGCCTGCGTGCAAGAGCTTCTACCTGCCGAGGATCGGCATGCCCTTGAATCCTTCTCTGGTCTCACAGAGTTTCGGCAGCTCGCGGCGCTGTGGTGCGAACGGCGCGGCCAGTCATGGCATGGTCTCGCTGACGTCCTCTGGCTAGCAGTCCGTGACCAACAGCAACTCGTTTTGCATCAGGTAAAGGGCAGGACGGATCTCCCGCCAGGAACCCCCGACTCAATCGACGTTGCAGACACCTTGGCGCAGGCCTTCTTCTTCGGCCGCCTGGCAGTCAAGGGCGAGCCGGAGTACCTGCGCCTCATCCGGAACGTCATCGACAATTCGAGTCGACAAGACCTGATCGCCCAGTTGCTCGCGGAACACGATCGTGTCGGGCGCGGTGATAGTGATCGAACGGTCTTCTTGATTCAGGGCCTAGAGGACGAGAAGGCACGCTTCGACCAGTTGTACATCGACAGATGGCTATCGGACGCTAGGTCGGGTGCCCCCGTCAGCGCAGAGATCGAGTTGGATCTTTCTCAGGCCAGGCCTCGGGTCGTGATCATCGGTGACCCCGGCGTTGGGAAATCCACCCTTACAGGCTGGCTCAGGTGGCGTTTGGGGAAGGCGGCGGGCGAAGGCCCAACACCAATCCCGATAACACTCGTGGCACGCCTCGTGCTGACTAATCCCGAGTCCACACTGATCGGGGCCATCACCGACCAATTAACGCGCGACACCCAACTCCCGGTCGACGCAGATCTTGTTGCTGAACTGCTCGCTTGCGGGTGGGTGGCGTTGATCGTGGACGGCATCGATGAGGTTCTGAACACTCAACAGCGACGCGCGGTCGTGAAGCAACTTGAGGTGCTTGCAGAGCGATTTCCCTTCGTCTCCATCGTTTGCACGACACGACGCACCGGCTTCGAGGTCGCGTTGTTTAACGGCAGACTCTTCCAAACGCTGAATCTCGAGGAGTACGGCGAGGCTCAGGTCCGCGAGTATGCGACCAAGTGGTTCGAACCGCGCGGCGGAAGAGATAAGGCAGAAAGGTTCATCGGGGAGAGCCGCACGTTGGACGACCTCCGGCGCAATCCCCTGATGCTGGCTCTCCTATGCACCCTATTTCGGCAGTACGACTACATCCCCCGGTCACGACGGGACGTTTATCTGCGGTGCGCGGCCCTCATGTTCCACGAGTGGGACCCGCGTCGAGGGATCCAGATTCCCAACCTATTCAAGAACGAAGGAGAGGCGATCCTCCGTGACATCGCGCTGCTTTTCCACCAGAGCGGCGGTGTCGGGCAACGTCTGGAAGAGGGCCAACTTGTCGCCCTGATCGCGGGCTACCTCAGGGACCGGGGCCAGGATCCCATGCAGGCAGCGGCTGCTGCGCGGGAACTTCTTGACCATTGCTCGAATCGCGCATGGATCCTGAGCAAGTTTGGCGCCGAGGGTGGTGTCCCACAGTTCGCCTTCACGCACAGGACCTTCTTTGAGTTCTTCGCGGCTGAAGGCATCATCCGCCGTCTCAACCGAGAGAATCAGTTCGGCCAGAGCGTTGCGCCAACCAGCGGCATGGGAAGCGTCGCGGCCGCCGTACTGAGCGCCTACGAGGAGGACTCCACTTCGGTTATGCCGGAGTTGTTGCTGCAAGCTGCGGATGATCTGATGGGCGGCGTCAGCACAGCGGTGCTGACGGATCTAAAGAACCAGGCGCTATACGGGCTGGTGCATAAGCGCGAAGGCTACACCGCTCTCGCGGTTAGGTTGATTGCCGCCGCAGGGGTCAATGTTGATGTGGCCGAAAGCGTCTTTAGGGCCATGTTCGAGCAATGGGTTGGCGGTGGGCGAACCCCCACGGTGGCGGGCTTCGCCCCTGTGCTGGACGTGTCAGCGGGGCACCGAACTCGCCTGCTCGCACTAATGCGAGACCGACCGGAATACGGCTTGGAGTATCTGCGTCGGTTCGCCCGGCTGGAACTCATCGGCGAGGCTGGTCTCTACAGCGAGGAGTGGCGCCAAGCAGCGCAGGAGATCGCGGCGAGTATTGATGCGCGCGTGGACCTTTCTGTTGACGCGGCGCTAGTCACGTACCTGGTCTCATCTCGAGTCCTGGATCTGTACGACGGGTTGTCCTGGGTTGACCGGGGCCGGGACTTGCTGCTCCTCAATGTGGAGGGTCACTTTGTCCCTGGCCTGCTCTGGCGGTCGCTGATCGCGCCTTCTTACGCCCGCCTCGACAGCGCGGTCACAGGCTGGCGCGAGGCGAAGCGTCGCCTGCTACGCGATCAACACCTCTCGTCAGACGACCCGCGCATGTTCCCGGTCGCCCAGAGCATCCCCGGCTTCGACCGACCTGTTCCGGAGTTCCCGTTCGACCTGGGCGTCGCTCTCGGCTTGCTGGTGGGGGAAGAGGGCGACCAGTTCCTGGCCGACCGATTGCAGTTGTCGAGTCTTGCGGAACTTCTCCCAGCGCTTCGTCATCTCCGCAAGAACCTGGAATTCGACTCACACGGCGGACTTCGATCCGCGGCGACCATCGACAGTTTGCGGCCCGAAGCGAACGACCGCATCAACGCGCTCTTCCGTAAAGCGGACCAGCGATGTCCGCTGTGGTTGAAGGACTGGGTCGGAACTCGGGAGACGAAGCGCTCGGCCATCAGTTGGACATAGGAGTCATGGTTGACGTCCGATCGGAGGCGGCTGACCTGTGGATAGCCGACAACGAAGGACGGCCGGCTCTGAGACTCTGTTTTCGGAACCCGGCCGCCCACACCACCCTCGATGTTGTCTCGCCGCATGACGTCGCGCGATCGCAGATGTCGTCGGAAGCGCTGGCGGCCGGGTTCCTCACCACCTAGTTGGCCCTTGGCCATCTTCGTCATCTTCGCGAAGGAGGTTGGTCTCCTTCGCACGGGTGGCTGACACCGATCCACTCGGGCGGCCAGGATCTCGCATGCCGGTGCGTCACGCCGTCGGCGCTGGCGCTACCTGTGCCACCTGCGTGCCACTAGCAAGTGGCACGCAACGCCAAACAACGCCAACGAAACGTCGGCCCAGTCAGGCTTGCCGAGCGTTGACTCAGGCGTAGACAGGCGTGGAACCTGGACACCCCACGACATCGTCATCAGGGTTCTGCCCTGAGCCGAGCGTCAGGGCAAGATGCGTCCATGCCCTTTGACGCCGGCAGGCTCGCGCGCATCGACTCCCACCTGGCCAGATACGTCGACGACGGCCGGCTACCGGGGTGGCAGGTCCAGGTGGCGCACCACGGCGAGGTCGTGCACGCCTCGACCTACGGTCTGGCCGACGTCGAGGCGGGACGTCCCGTCGCGGACGACACGCTGTGGCGGATCTACTCGATGACCAAGCCGCTCACGAGCGTGCTCGCCATGCTGCTGTGGGAGGAGGGCGAGTTCCAGCTCACCGACGAGGTGAGCCGATGGATCCCCGCGTTCGCCGACGCGCACGTGTGGGACAAGGGCTCGGCGACCTCGCCGTTCCTGGTGCCCGCGGTCGAGCCGGTGCGGATGTGGCACCTGCTGTCGCACACGTCTGGGCTGACGTACGGCTTCATGCAGGTGCACCCGGTCGACGCGGTCTACCGGGCAGCCGGGTTCGAGTTCGGGTGGCCGTCGGGCTACGACCTCGCGGCGGCCTGCGACGCCTGGGCGCGGCTCCCCTTGAGGTTCCAGCCCGGGACGGCCTGGGGATACGGCGTGAGCACCGACGTCCTCGGCCGCGTGATCGAGGTGATCACCGGCAAGCGGCTCGACGTCGTGATGAAGGAGCGGCTGCTCGACCCGCTCGGGATGACGGACACCCGGTGGTACGTCGAGGGTGCCGACGTGGACAGGACCGCCGCGCTCTACGCGGCCTTCGAGGGCAAGGCGATCCGCTACGACGTCTTCGGTGGGACGGCCTACCGCGAGCCGCTCGGGCATGCCGGCGGCGCCGGACTGATCAGTACCGCGGCGGACTACCTGCGGTTCGAGACGATGCTGCTGCGCGATGGGGACGGTCTGCTCGCGCCGCGCACGCTGGAGCTGATGACCCGCAACCACCTGCCGGGCGATCTCGCTGCGTGCAACACCGGCGGGTTCGCCGAGACGGTGCTCGAGGGTGTCGGCTTCGGGCTGGGCTTCGCCGTGGTGATGGACCCGGTCCCGGCGCGAGGTGCCTCGTCGGTCGGGGAGTTCTACTGGGGCGGGCTCGCCTCGACCGCCTTCTGGGTGGACCGCCAGACCGGCGTGACCGCGAGCTTCTACACGCAGCTGATGCCCAGCTCGACCTACCCGATCCGCGCTGAGCTGCGACAGCTCGTGTACTCCGCGTTGCTCTAGCGGGCCGGTCAGATCAGCTGGCGACGGCGGAGCTGGCCGAGGCTGAGCGCCCCCGCCACGACCGGCAGCCAGTGGCCGGCGGTGCGGTAGACCGCGACCGCGGTGACGGCGGTCTCCCAGTGCATGCCCAGCGAGGTGAGGCCGGCGACGAGGGCCGCCTCGATGGGTCCGACCCCACCGGGGGACGGTACGGCGGAACGCGCGGCCGCTGATCCGAGCAGCGTCACGAGCAGCTCGTCGAGGGCGATGTGCCCTCCGACCGCGTGCACCGCGCCCTGGAGGGTGAGCAGCTGCGCGACGGTGACGCCGACGCAGCCGATCACGAGGGAGACGGCGCAGCGCGGCTGGCGGACGATCTCCACGACGGCGCTCGCGAACCGGCCGGCGGAGTCGAGGACGCGGCGCCGGGTCTTGTGCATCACGACGGTGGCGAGGCCCACGGCGGCGACGAACAGGACGGCGAGCTTGAGCCCGGTCCCGCTCGAGGGCATCTGCTGCATGCCGACCGTGCTGGCGGTGACGGCCGTGATGGTCGTGGCGCAGAGCGCGCCGACGGCGGTACGGAGGCCGGCGGCCGCCGCGGCTTGCTCGCAGGAGAGGCCCGACTTGCGGTGGATGCGCAGCATCATGAGGTTCCCGCCGATACCGGCGGGGGTGACGGCGTTGGCGGCGGTCGTGGCCAGCACGGCCGGAACCGCGCGCCGCGCGCTCAGGGCGACCGGCCGTGAGCCGTTGAGCGCGAGCGCGGAGCAGCCCACGAGCAGGGCGCTGCCGACGGCCGCTTGGAGCAGCCCGTCGACGTGCAGCCGGATGCCGTAGGCCAGCGGAACGGCGACGCTGGCGATGGCGAGGGCGAGGCCGAGCGCGACGAGCGCGCGCATCCGGGAGCTGGGCACCTTCCATCATCGGCCGCCGCAACACAGTTCTGGATGTCTTGTTGCTGTACACCGTGTTACGGGTGAAGAACTTTGCGTGTCCTCAAGGGACGGCTCACCCCAAGCTGGACAGCGCTTCGTCCAGAAGGCCCTGAAGGTCCGCTGTGGGGTGGCTGAGCCACTGCTCGTAGGCGGCGACGCAGCACGCCAGCACCTTGTGCGCGAGGAGCTGGCACGGGAAGTCGTCGACGGAGCGGCCGGAGCGGGCGGCGACGTGCTCCGCCACGACGGTCCGCCACCCCGCGTAGCGCAGCGTGCTGTGCGCCTGCAGGGCGGGCGTGTGCAGCACCATCGCCATCCGGACCCGGTGCTGCCCCTCTGCGCCGTCCGGCAGCCGGTTGAAGGCCTTCACCGCCTCGCGCAGCCCAGCGAGCAGCGGCACCTCCTCCGGGATGGCCGCGAGCTCGGAGCGGAAGTTGCCCAGGACCATGTCCCAGTCGCCCCAGACCACGTCGTTCTTACTGGCGAAGTACCGGAAGAAGGTGCGGCGTCCGATGCCGGCGGCCTCCGCAACGTCGTCGACCGTCGTGGCGTCGAAGCCGCGCTCGGCGAACAGCTGGAGCGCGATGAGCTCGAGCTCCTCGCGCGTCGTCACTGCCGGCCGACCTTGTTTCACGTGTCCCTCTTGTTAGTTGCACTGGGTGCCGTTATGTTCGCAGGTGTTGTGACCGCCGTCACCCACCTACGTCACAGGAGTCAACATGGACGAGCACGCTCCGGTCGAGGCCCCCGAGGCCACCGCAGACCTGAACCAGGAGTCGATCCTGGTGGAGGACACCCTCGTCGAGGACGTGTCCATCGACGGGATGTGCGGCGTCTACTGATGCTCGCCCTGCACCCGCAGGTCTCGGTCCGGCCCGAGCCGTTCGGCGCCCTGCTCTACCACTTCGGCACCCGCCGGCTGTCGTTCCTCAAGGACCGCCGGTTGCTCGACGTGGTCCGCAGGCTCGACGGCGCGACGTCGGTCGACGAAGCGCTGTCCGACGTACCCGCTGGCGAGCGGGCTGCCTTCCGCAGCGCGCTGGCCACCCTCGAGAAGACCGGGATGCTGCAGTGAAGCTCGTCGAGCACTTCGCCACGGGGTTGGACGCGCCCATCTGCCTGACGTGGGAGCTCACCTACGCGTGCAACCTGGCGTGCCTGCACTGCCTGTCCTCGTCCGGGCGCCGGGACCCGCGGGAGCTGTCGACCGAGGAGTGCAAGACGGTCATCGACGAGCTGCAGCGGATGCAGGTGTTCTACGTCAACATCGGCGGTGGTGAGCCGACGGTCCGCTCCGACTTCTGGGAGCTCGTGGACTACGCCACTGCCCACCAGGTCGGGGTGAAGTTCTCGACCAACGGTGTGCGCATCGACGCGGCCGCCGCGCGCCGACTGGCCGCGTCCGACTACGTGGACGTGCAGATCTCGCTCGACGGGGCCACGGCCGAGGTCAACGACGCCGTGCGGGGTGCCGGGTCCTTCGACATGGCGCTGGCTGCGTTGCAGCACCTCGCCGACGCCGGCTTCCGGGACGCGAAGATCTCGGTGGTCTGCACCCGGCAGAACATCGGCCAGCTCGACCTGTTCAAGGAGCTCGCCGACCGCTACGGCGCGACGCTGCGGCTGACCCGGTTGCGGCCCTCGGGTCGCGGCGCGGACGTCTGGGACGAGATGCACCCGACGATGGCGCAGCAGCGCGAGCTCTACGACTGGCTCGTCGCGCACGGCGAGGGTGTCCTCACCGGCGACTCGTTCTTCCACCTGTCGGCGTTCGGCTCGGCGCTGCCTGGCCTCAACCTCTGCGGCGCCGGGCGGGTGGTCTGCCTCATCGACCCGGTCGGTGACGTCTACGCGTGCCCGTTCGCCATCCACGACGCGTTCCTCGCCGGCAACGTCAGGACCGCTGGCTTCCAGGAGGTCTGGCAGCGGTCGGAGCTGTTCGCCGAGCTGCGCGAGCCCCAGTCCGGCGGCGCCTGCTCGTCCTGCCAGCACTACGACGCCTGCCAGGGCGGCTGCATGGCGGCGAAGTTCTTCACCGGCCTGCCGCTGGACGGGCCCGATCCGGAGTGCGTCCAGGGGTACGGCGAGCTGGCTCTCGCCTCCGTCACCTCCGCCCCGAAGCCGACCGGCGACCACAGCCACCGCGGTGGCGTGCGCGGCGGACCGGTGCCCGTGTCGATCGGGCGGCACCCGGAGTCGCGGCCGGTCTCGGCGTGCGAGGAGAACCCGCTCGCGGGTCTGACCGTGTGATGCTGACCGAGCCGTTCCCGATCGGCACCCGGGCGGCACCGTCCCGGGTGCTGTTCGGGCCGCACGAGACCAACCTCGGTCGGGACCGCTCGCTGTCGGACCGGCACGTCGCCTACTACCGGGAGCGGGCCGCCGGTGGCTGCGGCGTCATCGTCACCGAGACCGCGTCGGTGCACCCGTCGGACTGGCCGTACGAGCGGGCGCCGTTGGCGGCGGACTGCGGACCGGGGTGGGCGGCGGTCGTGGCCGCGTGCGCACCCGCGCTGGTGCTCGCCTCGCTCGGTCACGCCGGCGGGCAGGGGTCCTCGGCCTACTCGCAGCAGGCCCTGTGGGCGCCGTCGGCCGTCGCCGACGCGGTGTCCCGCGAGCTGCCGATGGTCATGGAAGACACCGAGATCGCCTTGCTGACAGCAGGTTTCGCCTCAGCGGCCCGGCTCGCCGTCCAGGCCGGTTGCGCGGGCGTGGAGATCGAGGCGGGTGACCGCTCGCTGCTGCGGCAGTTCCTGTCCGGCATCACGAACCAGCGCCCGGACGACTACGGCAGCGACAAGGCACGGCTGCTCCGTGAGGTCGTCGCGGCCGTCCGCGAGGCGGTCGGCGACGGCGTCGTAGCTCTGCGGCTCTCCTGCGACGAGCTGGCGCCCTGGGCCGGCGTGACGCCGGAGCACGCGCTGGAGCTGGTGCCGACCCTCGACGTCGACCTGCTCACCGTGGTGCGGGCCGGGCCCTACGCCGGATCGGCCTACCGGCCCGACGCCCACGCACCGGAGGGCTTCAACCGCGAGCTGTGCGCGGCTGCGCGGAAGGTGGCGCGCTGTCCGGTGGTGCTGCAGGGGTCCGTCGTGAGCGCTGCTGTCGCGACGGCCGCGCTCGAGGAGGGAGTTGCCGACCTCGTCGAGATGACGCGCGCCCAGATCGCGGAGCCGGCGCTGGTCGTGAAGCTGCGCGCGGGCCTCGCGCCCAGGCCCTGCGTCCTCTGCAACCAGGCCTGCCGGGTCCGAGACGCCCGCAACCCGATCGTCTCCTGCATCGGTGAGCCGCGATCGGGCCATGAGCTCGACGATCCCCAAGTCACCGGTCACGCGAGCGGTGAGGTCCTGGTGGTCGGCGGCGGTCCGGCCGGCCTTGAGTGCGCGCGAGTCCTTGCGCAGCAGGGGTTCTCGGTCGAGATCCGGGAGGCCGCCGAGGTGCTCGGCGGGGCGGTGCGCGACGCCGCCCGGGGCGCAGGGCGGCAAAGGCTGGCGGACCTGGTCGACTGGCTGGCGGCCGAGTGCGACCGGCTGGGGGTCAAGGTCGTCCTCGGCCACGCCGTCGATCGTGGCGAGCTCTCGACGTACCCGGGTCGAGTGGTCCTGACGACGGGCTCGAGGCCGCGGGAGACGGGGCACGTCGACAGCCGGGCTGCACTGCGCGGCGAGCTGCCGGAAGGGCCGGTCCTCGTGCACGACCCTGTCGGTGGTCCCGTCGGCGTGAGCGTCGCGGAGATGCTGGCGGCGGAGGGGCGTGAGGTGCGCGTCGTGACGCAGGACCCGATCGTCGGGACGCTGCTGTCGCTCACGGGCGACCTCGCCGACTGCAACACCCGGCTGCAGCAGCTGGGCGTCAGGAGGGAGCTCAAAGCGCTCCTGCGGAAGGCTTCTGGTGGGACCGCACTGCTCGAGGACGTCTGGACCGGGGCGAGCCGCACGGTCCCTGCCGCGGTGGTCGTCGACTGCGGCCCGCGGCTGCCCGAGGAGGGGCTGTACGAGACCGGCATGCTGCGCGCGGGCGACTGCGTCGCGCCGCGCACCGTCCTGGAGGCGGTCCTCGAGGGACGCAGGGTCGCGCTGGGGATCGGCGCATGAGCCGCTACCCGCACCTGCTCTCGCCGTTGCGCCTCGGCCCGCTGACGCTGAAGAACCGGGTGGTCTTCAGCGCGCACCTCACCAACTACGCCCACAACGGCAAGCCCAGCGAGCAGCACGCGGCCTACTACGCCGCGCGGGCCGCTGGTGGCGCCGGGCTCATCATCACCGAGGAGCACAGCACCCACGTCACGGACTGGCCGTACGAGAAGCTCATCCACGGCTTCGACCCCGCGGTCGTGCCGGGCTACCGGCGCATCACCGAAGCGGTGCACGCACATGGCGTGCCGATCCTCGCCCAGCTGAACCACAACGGCGGGCAGGCGTCGTCGATGTTCAGCCGGCTGCCGGTCTGGGCGCCGTCACCGATCCCGGACCCGCTGTTCCGCGAGGTACCGAAGGCGCTGGAGCTGCACGAGATCCGCGACGTGGTCGACGGCTACGCGCTCGTGGCCGAGCACTGCGTCGCCGGCGGCTTCGACGGGGTCGAGCTGCAGTGCAGCCACTCGTCGATCGTGCGCGGCTTCCTGTCCCCCGCCACCAACGTCCGCACCGACGCGTACGGCGGTGTGCTCGAGAACCGGGCCCGGCTGCTGCTCGAGATCGTGGCCGCCGTGCGCTCCGTCCTCGGACCGTCGAAGGCACTGGGCGTGCGACTCTGCGGCGACGAGCTGATCGAGGGAGGTACGACCATCGAGGAGGCGGTGGCCGTCGCGCAGCTGGTCGACGCGACCGGGCAGGTCGACTACATCAACACCTCGATCGGGGTCGCGACCGCGACGCTGTACATGATCGAGGCGTCGATGCAGGTCCCGCCGGGCTACGCGATGTTCATCCCGTCGGCGATCCGGGAGGCGGTGTCCATCCCGGTCGTCGGCGTCGGGCGGTTCAAGGACCCCACGCAGGCGGAGCGCGCGCTCGCCGCCGGGCAGGCCGACCTCATCGGCGTCGTGCGCGGTCAGATCGCCGACCCCGACTTCGTGCGCAAGGCCCGGAGCGGCCACGCCCAGGACATCCGGACCTGCCTGTCATGCAACCAGGAGTGCGTCGGGCGGATGGGACTGAACCGCTGGCTCGGCTGCATCGAGAACCCGCGCACCGGCCGCGAGTCGGTGGTCCTGCCGATGCCGGTGCGCCGCGCTCAGCGGGTGCTGGTGGTCGGCGGCGGTCCTGCCGGGCTGCAGGCGGCCGTGACGGCCGCGGAGCGCGGGCACCAGGTGACCCTGCTCGAGAAGGCCGACCGCCTCGGCGGGCAGGTGCCGGTCGCGGCGTCCGTACCGTCGCGGGCGGAGTTCCTCGACATCACCCGCAACCTGGTCGGAGCGGCGCAGCGGGTGGGTGTCGACGTCAAGCTGCTGCACGAGGCGACCGCCGAGGAGGTCCTCACCGAGGCTCCCGACGCAGTCATCCTCGCGACGGGTGCCGTTCCGCAGAAGCCTTGGTGGGCAGGCGATCTCACCCAGGTGGTGGACGTGCGCGACGTGCTCGAGGGCCGCGCCGCCCCTCGTGGGCGGGTGCTGGTCGTCGACGAGCTCGGCTTCCACCAGGCCACGTCCGTGGCCGAGCTGCTCGCCGACCGGGGCTGCCAGGTCGAGGTCGCGACCCCCGGCATGGTGGTCGGCCAGGACCTCGGCATCACGCTCGACCTGGAGACCTGGAACGTGAAGGCCGAGGCCAAGGGCATCGCCCAGCTGACCGACGTCGTGCCGATGGCGGCCGTCGAGGGCATCACGGTGACGCTGCAGCACCACCCGACCGGCACCGACGTGAGCCGCAACGTCGACTGGGTCGTGTGCGCCGTGCAGCAGCGGGCCGACGACGCGCTGTGGCAGGCGCTGAAGGGCTCGCCGTTCCCGGTGCACCGGGTCGGCGACTGCGTGGCGCCCCGCCGGGCGCACGCCGCCGTCGTCGAGGGCCACCGCGTGGCGGTCTCCCTGTGAGCGTGACGAGCACGCACCGGGGGACGCACCCGGTGGAGGCGCTGCAGGTCAGCCGGCTGGCGGTCGTCATCGTGCGCGCAGGCGTGCTGCCCGTCGGCGCCGCCGAGGCGGTGGCGGAGGCCGGCAACCGTGTGCTGCTGGTCGGCAGCGGTACGCAGGCGGCGGCCGGTGAGCTCGGCGCGGCCCGGACCTGGCACGCCGAGACCGTGGGTGCGGCGCCCGCCGGGCTGGCCGCGGCGATGGCCCCGCTCGTGCGCGACGTACGCATGCTCGTGCTGCCGGCCAGCCCCGATGGGCGCGACTTCGCGCCGCGACTCGCTGCGGAGCTCGACCGGCCACTGCTGGCCTGGGCCACCCAGGCCACCGTCGACGACGAGGGGACGACGGCGTCGCTCAGCCGCCTCGACGGGCGGCTCGAGGTCGACGTGCGCTGCGACCAGCCGTGCGTCGTGACGCTCGTACCGGGCGCGCGCAACCCGTTGCCACCGAGCAACGGCGAGGTCTTCGAGGTCGTCCTCGACGTCGCGCACGGGGTCGATGCCGAACGGCTCGCGGTGCTCGAGCCGGACCCCGAGACCATGGACCTGGCCGAGGCGGCACGTGTCGTGGGCGGCGGCGCCGGGCTGGTGCGCGACGACGCCGACGCCCCCGAGGCGTTCGCCCTGCTGCGTGCGGTGGCCGCCCGGCTCGGTGCGACGACCGGTGCCACCCGGGTCATCACCGACGCGGGCTGGATGCGCCACGACCGGCAGATCGGCACCACCGGCGTGAGCATCTCTCCTGACCTGTACATCGCGTTCGGGGTGGCCGGTGCCAGTCAGCACACCGGCGGTCTCGGCAACCCGAAGCACGTCGTCAGCGTCAACACCGACCCCTCGTGCCCGATGACGGCGATGGCCGATCTCGGCCTGGTGACCGACGCGCGCGCCCTGCTGGACGAGCTGGCCGACCGGCTCGGGGTGACCCCGTGACTGTGCCCGAGGTGGCGGCATGACCGACGTCATCGTGGTCGGGGCCGGACCGGCCGGATCCGCGGCCGCGCTGATGGCTGCCCGCGACGGCCTCGACGTGGTGCTGCTCGAGCGGGGGCCCTTCCCCGGCAGCAAGAACGCCTACGGCGGAGTCGTCTACGGCCGGGTGCTCGACGAGGTGCTCCCCGGCTGGTGGGAGGAGGCGCCGGTCCAGCGCTGGGTCACTCGGCGCTCGACGATGCTCCTCACCGAGACGCAGGCGCTGACCGTCGACTTCCGCAGCACCGACTGGGGACAGGCCCCGTACAACGGCTGCACCACCTTCCGCGCCGACTTCGACAGCTGGCTGGCGGGCAAGGCCGTCGACGCCGGGGCGCAGCTCGTGACCAGCACGGTCGCCACCGGGCTCATCGTGGAGGCCGGCCGGGTCGTCGGCGTCCGCACCGACCGGCCCGACGGCGACCTGCGCGCGCCGCTGGTGATCGCCGCCGACGGCGTGAACTCCTTCCTGGCCAAGGAAGCCGGACTGCTGCCCCGGACCCAGGCCAAGCACCTCACCCTGGGGGTGAAGGAGGTGCTGAGCCTGCCGCGCGAGGTCATCGACGAGCGCTTCGGCGTGCGCGGTGACGAGGGTGTCGACGTCGAGCTGCTCGGCTGCACACGCGGCATACCGGGAGGCGGCTTCCTCTACACCAACCGCGATTCGCTCAGCGTCGGCGTGGTCGTCAGCCTCGAGCACCTGACGGCGGCCAAGGTCCGTGCCGAGGACCTGGTCGCGGACCTCAAGGCCCATCCCGCGGTGGCGCCGTGGGTGGAGGGCGCGGAGCTGAAGGAGTACACCGCACACCTCATCCCGGAGGGCGGCTACGACCACCTGGCGGAGCTGTCGACGCCCGGCATGCTCGTGACGGGTGACGCGGCCGGGCTGTGCCTGGCGGCCGGCATCTGGCTCGAGGGCGTGAACTTCGCCATCGGCTCGGGGCTGGCTGCCGGGCGGCACGCCCGGAGCGTCATCGACAGCGGCGACGCGAAGCCCTACCGGAAGGCGCTCGAGGGCTCGTTCGTGCTGCAGGACCACAAGCGGTTGCGGGGTGCGCCGGACCTCGTGCTGTCGGAGCGGGTGCAGCAGCGCTACCCGGGCTTGGTCGCGGACCTGGTCCAGGGCCTGTTCACGGTCACGAACCCGGCCGCCAAGCCGGGGGCGTTGCGCTTGCTGCGCCGGGCTGCGAAGAAGAACGGCGTGAAGCTGCGGCACCTGCTCGCGGACGGTCTGGCAGGGGGGAGGGTGTTCCGATGAGCGGAGACGCGAGCGGGTACGACGGCCTCGCCTTCGACGACCGCATGGCCACTGTGGAGTTCCGCGTCGCGGAGCGAGCCCACATCGTCGTCGACAGCGACGTCTGCCGCTCCTGCACGACGAAGGCCTGCGTCACGGCCTGCCCGGCGAACCTGTTCGCCCCGACCAGCGACGGCGGCATCCTGTTCAACTACGAGCAGTGCTTCGAGTGCGGCACCTGCTACCAGGTGTGCAACGGCGAGGGTGCGCTCACCTGGACGTACCCGGACGGCGGGCACGGCGTGGTGTTCCGGCATGGCTGACCGGCTCGTCGTCGTCCTCGCTCGCTGCACCGACCTGCGGGCCGAGGTCGACCCGCTCTCCGGCGCGATCACCCGTGACCCCCGCACGGCGGCCTTCAGCGCCTCGGATGCGGCGGCGATCGAGCACGGGCTGCGCATCGGAAGTGCCTGGGGTGCAAGGACTCTGGTCGTCACCGCGGGCGGCGTCGAGTGCGAGGGACCGCTCCGGGAGGTGCTGTCCCTCGGGGCCGAGGTACGGCGGGTCCCGACCCGTGGCTCGTACGTCGACGAGCTCGCCACGGATGAGCGCGCGCTGGCCAAGTCGCTGGTCGCGGCGATCGGCGGGCGCCCCGACCTGGTGCTCTGCGCGGATCGCTCGGCCGACCGCGGCACCGGCGCGCTGCCGGCGTTCGTCGCGCACGAGCTAGGTGTGGTGCAGGCACCGGGACTGGTCTCGTTGGAGCTGGACGGCGAGGACCTCGTGGCGGAGCGGCGGCTGGACTACGGGCGCCGCGAGCGGATGCGCGTGCCGCTGCCCGCGGTCTGTTCCGTCGAGGCCGCCGGGATCAGGTTGCGGAGGGCCTCGCTGCCCGCGTCGCTCGCGGCCGCCACCGCTGAGGTGCCGGTGGCCGACGTGCCCGTGCCCGGTCCCGCCGTACGCGTCCTCGGAGCGCGCGCCGCTCGACCGAGACCGAGGCACCTGCCCGCCCCCACCGGGTCCAGCCGGGAGCGGCTGCTGGCCCTGACCGGAGCGCTGCTCTCGCACGAGCCGCCGACGGTGGTCGGACCCGTTGCGGCACCAGAGGCGGCCGACGCCCTGCTCGAGTTCCTCGCCCGCAACGGCTACCTGTCCGAGGCCCGCACGGGCTGGACTGTGCAGTGACGCGGCTGGGGGACCTCACCTGGACCCGCGTCGAGGCCGAGGTCCTCGCCGTACCGCTCGGGTCGACCGAGCAGCATGGCCCCCACCTCCCCCTGTCGACCGACACCGACATCGCCCAGGCGCTCGCGAACGGCCTGGCCGCGCGCCGACCGGATGTGGTGGTGGCGCCTGCCCTGCCCTACGGCGCCAGCGGGGAGCACGCCGGCTTCGCCGGGACGCTGTCGATCGGCCACGAGGCGCTCGACCTCCTGCTCGTCGAGCTGGTCCGCTCGGCCACCGACACCTTCCCGCACGTGCTGCTCGTCAACGGCCACGGCGGCAACGTCGCCACCCTCGGCGCGACGTGCGCGCGGCTCCGCGACGAGAGCCGCGACGTGCTGGTCTGGAGCCCCCGCTGGAGAGGTGACGCGCACGCGGGCCGCACCGAGACCTCCGTCCAGCTCGCGCTCGATGCCGGTCGGGTCGGCGCCAGTCGGGACGCCGGCGCCACCGACCAGCTGTCGGAGCTCATGCCGGCGCTGCGGCACGGCGGGCTGCGGGCCGTCACCGACAACGGGGTCCTCGGGGACCCCACCGGCGCGTCGGCGGAGGAGGGGCGCACGCTCCTGCTCGAGGCGCTCGACGACTTGGAGCGCACCGTGATCGCCTGGCTGACGACGGACTCGGCATGACGCGGACCGCGCTGGTCACCGGCGCCGCTCGTGGGATCGGCGCCGCCACGGTGCGGGCCCTGGCGGCCGACGGCTGGAACGTCCTCGCCACCGACCGGTGCGCCGACGACCCACGACTGCCGTACCCGCTCGGCACCCGCGCGGAGCTCGAGGCCCTCGCGTCCGACCGGGTCTCGGTGTGCGTCGCCGACACCACCAGCTCGGCGGACCTCGGGAGTGCCGTCGCCCTCGCCGAGGAGAGGTACGGCGGACTGGACGCCGTGCTCGCGGTCGCCGGCGTCGTGGCGGGCGGCGTCCCGCTCTGGGAGCAGGCCGAGCACGAGGTCGCGGCCGTTCTCGAGGTGGACCTGATCGGGGTGATGACGCTGGCGCGGGTCGCGATCCCTGCGCTGCTGCGCCGACCGGCGCCGCGTTCCGGGCGGTTCGTCGCCGTGAGCTCGGCCGCGGCCACCCGGGGGCTCCCGATGCTGGCCGCGTACTGCGCCGCGAAGGCAGGGGTCAACGGGCTGGTCCGCGGTCTCGCCGCAGAGCTGCGCGGCACCGGCGTCACCGCCTCCTGCGTCAGCCCGGGCTCGACGCGCACGCCGGTGCTCGTCGAGAGCGCCCGGCTCTACGGCCTCGCCGACGCCGAGCACTTCGCGCGCCAGCAGCCACTCGAGCGGCTCCTCGAGCCGGAAGAGGTCGCCGCCGCACTCGTCTGGCTGGCCGGCGAGGCGAGCTCCGGGGTGACCGGCGCGGACGTCGCGGTCGACGGCGGCCTTGCCCTCTGACCGCCGGCCGCCGGCGCACGAGCTCGTCCTCGACCGCCGCACGCTGCGGCTCGGCGACGGTCGGTCCTACCTGAGCCCGACCGGCAGGCTGCAGCGGTTCGCGCGCCCCCCGGACGGAGTGCCACGGGCTCTCGTCGAGGCCGGCGCTGCCCACCCGCTTCCCGCCGCCCGGCCTGCCGACGACGTGACCGTCGTGATCCCGGTGAAGGACCGGGCTGCGCAGCTCGACCGCTGCCTTGCGGCGCTGGGAACCGCCGACGTCCTCGTCGTCGACGACGGGTCGACCGACGCGGGGGCTGTCGCGACGGTGTGCGCCCGCCACGGCGCACGTCTCGTGCGGCGCCCGAACGGCGGACCAGCGGCGGCTCGCAACACTGCACTTCCCTTGCTGCACAAGGAGTTCGTCGCCTTCCTCGACTCCGACTGCGTCCCACCACCCCACTGGCTGGAGCAGCTCCGCGGGCACCTCGACGACGCGGCGGTCGCGGCGGTCGCGCCGCGCGTCACCGGCGGGCTGCGGTCACCGCTCGACCTCGGTCCCCACCCCGGCCTCGTGCGGCCTGGGGCACCGGTGCCCTACGTCCCCACGGCCGCCCTGCTCGTCCGTCGCGCGGCCCTGACCCCCTTCGACGAGAGCCTGCGCTACGGCGAGGACGTCGACCTGGTGTGGCGGATGGTGGGCCAGGGCCTCCACGTGCGGTACGACCCGCGGGTCGTCGTGCAGCACGAGGAGCCGGCCCGGCTGGTCG
>JAOPVZ010000289.1 GCA_025965935.1 Frankiales bacterium
GTCGTACCGAGCGGCAGCGAGTCACCTGCTCCGCTCGGGCAGCCCACCTGCAAGGCCTCGGCCGTGACCATCACCGACGCCGACACCGTGACACCGCGGGGCGCGAGCTACCGGGCGGAGGTCTACGTCCTGCGCACGACCGGCGGCCCGTGCCAGCTGATGGGCTACCCCTACGTGCTCGTGAGCGGCACCACCGTCACCCGGGGCGGGAGCGGCCTGCCGGCGGAGACGGCGAAGCCCTACACGCTGTCGAGGACGACGTCGCTGTCGTTCGCCCTCGCCACTGGCCGCACCGGCAGCTGCGAGGACCTGACGGAGATCACCGTCACGCTCCCCGGAACCAGGACGTCCAAGGCGGTGCCGACGAACCTCCACGTGTGCGACCACAAGCTCGGCGTCTCGCCGGTGCACCGCGTGGGCGACGACGAGTGAATCTCTGAATGACACGGCTGTGGCTCAAGCGCTAGTCCTTGCGCGACGAAGCCACAAGGGGGGATCGGGCGACGCGGCGTGCCGAGTCTGACGAAGGGCGCTCACGGCGAGCGCTCACAACGGTGATGGAGGGCTGGGACGTGCGCACCCGCTGGGTACTGGTGGTTGCGCTGGCAGCCTCTCTGCTGTTGTCCGGTCTCGGGGTGCCCGCATCCGCGGCTCCGGCGACGCCCGCCGGGCTGACGTCGGCCATCGAGGCGTTCCAGCCGTACGTCGGGCAGACCACCTGCGACCCCGTGGCCAAGCCCGGCGTGAAGGCGTTCCTGAACCTCTTGCTCGCCGCCTACCCCGACACCGGCAGCGACGGCATCGTCCGGGACTGCGGCACCGGCGGCCAGAGCGAGCACAAGGAGGGTCGCGCCTTCGACTGGCAGGTGTCCGCGAGCAACGCCACCGACGTCAAGCACGTCAACGACCTGATGGCCTGGCTGCTGGCGACCGACCGGTACGGCAACAAGGACGCGATGTTCCGCCGGCTCGGCCTGATGTACATGATCTGGAACAAGCGGATCTGGAAGGGCTACCAGGCCGACAAGGGCTGGCAGCCGTACAGCGGTGTCAGTGAGCACACCGATCATGTGCACTTCTCGGTCGGCTGGGCCGGCGCCAAGAAGGCCACGTCCGACTGGACCGGCCACGTCGCCCCGATCGACTACGGCCCGAACCGCGCGCCTGCCCCCGTGCTGCCGACCGTCACCCCGGCGGCGCAGCCCTCGAACCTGCCGGTCCTGGCCCGCTTCGGCTCCCTGACGCTCACGCCGTCGTCGACCGGCGACGCGGTCGCGGCGCTGCAGAAGGCGCTGCAGCGCCCGGCCACCGGCACCTGGACCAGCGACACGACCGCCGCGGTCGAGCAGTTCCAGAGGCAGCAGGGGCTGACGGTGTCGTCGAGCTGGACGCCGGCGGCGTGGCTGCGGCTCTTCCCGAAACCCACGGTCCCCTTCGGCGCGGTCGAGCACGTCGACCCCGCCCGTGGCCTGATGAACGTCAGCGGCTGGGCGATCGACGCAGGCGCCGACGTACCGCTCGAGGTGCATGTCTACGTCGACGGCGTCTACGCGCAGTCCACGACCGAGGACCAGGCCCGTCCGGACATCACCTCCACCTACACCCAGTACGGCGCAGCGCACGGCTACCGGGTCCCGGTGACGCTCTCCGACGGCACCCACCAGGTCTGCGCCTACGCGCTGAACGCGCCAGGCACCGCCGGCGCGACCGGCAACCTGGGCTGTGTCACGGTGAACGCGCAGCACGGCCCGGTCGGTGCCTTCGAGTCGCTGCAGCAGACCCCCGACGGCATCCAGGCCGCCGGATGGGCCCTCGACGGCGACACCGACAGCCCGGTGGCCGTCCACCTGCTCGTCGACGACACGACGACGACCGTCGTGCCCTCGGCGGAGACGCCCCGACCCGACCTCGCGACGCGGTTCCCCGACTACAGCCAGGGCCACGGCTTCGTCGTGCCGCTCGACCTCAGCGACGGCGCGCACAAGGTCTGCGTGTTCGGCATCAACGCCGACAGCACCCCCGGCGGCACGACCATGCTCGGCTGCCGGACGCTCACCGTGGTGCACAGCAGCGTCGGCAGCCTCGACCCGCTGGCCACTCCCCCCGGCTCGGTCACGGTGTCGGGCGCGGCGCTCGACCCCGACACGGCCCAGCCGGTCAACACCGACGTGTACGTGGATGGCTCCTTCCTCCGCCGTACCCCGGCTTCGTCGAGCCGGCCGGCGGAGTCCGGCTACGCGGCGTGGGGCGACACGCACGGCTTCAGCACCTCGCTCACGCTGGCCGACGGCACTCACCAGGTCTGCGCGTACGCGCTGAACGCGCCCGGCACCCCGGGCGGCAACCGGCTGCTGGGTTGCAAGTCGGTCGCCGTGACGCACGCGCCCACCGGCGCGCTCGAGAGCACCGTGCAGACGGCGGACGGCCTGGCCGTGACCGGCTGGGCGCTCGACCCCGACACCGCCGCGTCCTCAGCTGTCGACGTCGCCGTCGACGGCGGCGCACCGGTCGAGACCCGAGCGAACCTCTCACGGCCGGACGTCGCTGCCACCCGCCCTGCCCTCGGTGCCCTGCACGGCTTCCGCGTCGTGCTGCCCGACCTGTCCGCCGGGAGCCACCGGGTCTGCGTGACCCTGCTCAACGTGTCAGGCAGCCCCGGCTCGAACACCGCACTGCCGTGCCGCTCCACCGTCGTCAGGCACGACCCGGTCGGCGTGGCACCCGCCCTCGGCCGTCGCGGCATCGCGGTCACGGCAGCCGGCTGGGCCGTCGACCCCGACACCACGAGCCCGGTCGACACGCACGTCTACGTCGACGGCAAGTACGTCCTCACGACGGTCGCGTCGGCCACCCGCTCGGACATCCCTGCCCCGTGGAACGGCTACGGCACCGCGCACGGCTGGACGGCCTCGCTGAACCTGACCGCCGGCAGCCACAAGGTGTGCGCCTACGGCATCAACATCGGCACCGGCGGCAACAGCCTGCTCGGCTGCACGACGACAGTCGTGAAGCACTCCCCGATCGGCAACCTCACCTCGGTGACCCGCCGATCGGACGGCGTCGCCGTCTTCGGCTGGGCGATCGACCCCGACACCACCGGCGGCACCACCGTGCGCGTCACCTTCGACGGCAAGCTTGTGCGGCTGCTCGGCGCGGTGCTGAGCCGCGCAGACGTCGGCTCGGCCTACCCCGAGTACGGCCCCAAGCACGGCTTCTCGACGCTGCTCCACCCGGGCCGCGGCAGGCACACGATCTGCGCGACCGCCGACAACGTGCAGAACACCCCGGGAGCGGCGGCCGGCCTCGGCTGCCGCACCGTCACGGTCTAACCGGCGCGGAGCGCGTCGCCCTCAACCCGGAACGCCTCGGCGAGCGCCTCGCGCCAGCCCGGGAACGGCGGTAGGCCGGCGCTGTCCCACTTCACACCCGACATGACGGAGTACGCCGGACGGGTGGCCGCCGTGACGTAGCTCGCCGCGTCGGTGGGCTGCACCCTCTCGGGGTCCGCACCGAGCTCCTCGAAGATCGCCTTGGCGAACCCGTTCCACGACGTCGAGCCGCGGTTGGTGCCGTGGTAGGCGCCGGCAGGTGCGTCGGACCGCGCCAGCGCCAGCAGCCCGCGGGCCAGGTCGCCGGCCCACGTCGGCGACCCGACCTGGTCGGTGATCACGGTGAGGGTGTCCCGCTCGCGCTCGAGGCGCGCCATCGTCTTGACGAAGTTCGGGCCGCCCGCGCCGTAGAGCCAGGCCGTGCGAACGATCCACGAAGCGTCGGGAAGGATCTCCTGGATCGCGAGCTCGCCGGCCAGCTTGGTGCGGCCGTAGGCGTTCGTCGGCCCCTTCGGGTCATCCGGCTCGTAGGGCGCGGTGCCGTGGCCCGGGAAGACGTAGTCGGTCGAGACCTGCGCCAGCCGGGCCCCGACCTCCTTGCAAGCCGTCGCGAGCAACGCCGGCGCCGTTGCGTTGACCGCGTACGCCAGGTCCTCCTGCTCCTCGGCCTTGTCGACGGCTGTGTAGGCGGCTGGGTTGAGGACCACGAGCTTGTGGTCGGGGTTGTCCGAGCGCACGACCCGGGCCCACTCGTGCACGGTGTCGCGCACAGCGAACGGATCCGTGAGGTCGACCTCCGGCAGGTCGATGCCCCTGCTGAACGCGATGTCCTTGCCGGCGCGGGCTTGCCGGACGATCTCGGAGCCGAGCTGCCCCTTGCAGCCGGTGATGAGCAGCGCGAGGCTCACGCGGTCACCTGCTCGCCGGCGGCCGCGTACTTGGCCTCGGTCTGGCCCTTCATCGGCCGCCACCAGGCCTGGTTGGCCTGGTACCACTCGACGGTCTGCAGCAGCCCCGCGTCGAAGTCGTCGTAGGTCGGCAACCAGCCCAGCTCGTTGCGGAGCTTGCCCGCGTCGATCGCATAGCGCATGTCGTGGCCGGGGCGATCGGTGACGTGGTCGTAGTCGTCCTCGGCGCGGCCGAAGGCGCGCAGGATCGCCCGCACGACCTCCTTGTTGCTCTTCTCGCCGTCCGCGCCGATGAGGTAGGTCTCGCCGATCCGGCCCTTGTCGATGATCGTCCAGACCGCGCTGTTGTGGTCGTCCACGTGGATCCAGTCCCGGACGTTCTCGCCCGCTCCGTAGAGCCGGGGCCGCTCCCCGTCGATCACGTTGGTGATCTGTCGCGGGATGAACTTCTCCACGTGCTGGTAGGGCCCGTAGTTGTTGCTGCAGTTGCTGATCGTCGCCTGGACCCCGAACGAGCGGACCCAGGCCCGCACCAGCAGGTCGCTCCCTGCCTTGGTGCTGCTGTAGGGGCTGCTCGGGTTGTACGGCGTGTCCTCGGTGAACCGCTTGGGGTCGTCGAGCTCGAGGTCGCCGTAGACCTCGTCGGTGCTGACGTGGTGCAGCCGGCGGTCGTGCCGGCGGACCGCTTCGAGGATCGTGAAGGTGCCGATGAGGTTCGTCTGGACGAACGGCGAGGGGTCGTTGAGCGAGTTGTCGTTGTGCGACTCGGCCGCGAAGTGCACCACCAGGTCGACGTCGGCGACCAGGGAGTCGACCAGCTTCCCGTCGCTGATGTCGCCCTCCACGAAGCGGATGCGGTCGCGGACCGGGTCGAGCGACGTGCCGTCACTCGCGTAGGTCAGCGCGTCGAGGACGCTCACCTCGACATCGGGGCGGTTCGCAAGGGTCCAGTGGACGAAGTTGGCGCCGATGAAGCCGGCGCCGCCGGTAACGAGGATGCGCATGGCAGTGATTGTCCCAAAGATGCTCGTGGGCCGGCCCAAGGGACCGGGCCGGGCATCGTCGGGTGCGCTGTCAGGCGCCCGGCTTGACGCACGAGGGCGCGCCGGCGACGTAGGACTTGGAGCCGTCAGCGGTGTCGACGTCTGCTACCAGGACGCCGAGGACCGCGGTCGTGCTCGCGTGCAGGGCCGAGAGCTTGTTGCCGGGCTTCGCCTTGCCGACGGCCGCCAGATCGCTGACCGAGGCCGTGATGCGGATCTCGTTCTTGGCCACGTCCGTCACGCCCGTCGCGGTGCCCTTCGAGGTGTAGCTGCCCAGGCCGTTGACGGTCTCGAGGTCGCCCCAGTGGTAGGTCGTTCCTGTCGCGTCAGACTCCGCCGAGAAGTACACCGGGTTGGCGGCCCCGGGGACGTTGAACAGCATGTAGTAGTTGCGGCCTGTCACCGAGTACGGGCTGGTGGCACCCAGGCTCTTCAGGCGGAGGACAGCAGTGACGCTCTTCGCGTTGGAGGCCAGGTCCGCGCTGATGAGGTCGAGGCTGTCGTCACTCGGGAGCGGCGGCTGGACGCTGGCGTCGCCCGCCTAGCACCAGGCCCGCCCCAGCGACAAGGGCAAGTACGGGACGAACGAGCTGCACGGCTTCTCCGGGGGTGTGTGGTGGGTCAGTGCGCTACTTGCCGGGCTTCACGCAGGAGAGCGTGCCGACCTTGATGCTCTTGGGACTGGGCGCGTCGTCGGCTGTTGGCGTGAGAGCGGGGCCGCCGGCGGAGATGTAGCGCTGGCCGAGCGCGTCGAGATCCGTGATCGTCGCGCCAGGCTTCGCGCCGAAGTACGACGCAGGTGCCGTGATGTGCACCGCCTTGTGGGCAGAGTCGAGGAACCCGTCGGCGGCACCGAGGTCGTTCCTCGTGCCGGACGTCCCGGAGAAGTCACCGGCCGAGTAGCTGGCCGTGGTGCCCTTGACCGCCGCCGACAGGTAGTACTTGGTGCCGTTGACGGAGAAGTTGAAGTAGAAGGTGTCCCCGGTCGGCGACGTGCTGTCCGCACCGAGCGCCGCGACCCGGATCACGGCGGTGACCTTCTTGCCGTCGCCGGCGATGTCGGCCGTCAGGATGTCGAGGTTGGGGTCGCTGGGCAGCGGCGTCGACGGCTCGATGAAGCCGGTGGCGTCACCTGCAGCATCGGTCACGAGGTTGCAGACCGGCTTGGGCTTGACCACCGCGCCGGCGCCGGTGGCAACGACGAGCGACGCGCCGACGGCGAGTATCAGAGCGGGACGGATGGGCGGCACGGCTGCTCCTGGGCGCTGGGTGGGCCTTCCGCACCCAGATTCGCCGCTGCGGGGGAACCTCCTGCTCCTGACGCGAAACTGTCCGTTTCGGGACCACCTCGGGACGAGGCCTGGCCGGTGTCGGCGTCAGGTTCAGGATTCTCTACGGGTCTGGCTCGTAGGCTTCAGGCAACCCCACCTGTCGGTCAGGCGTCCTTGGAACGAACGGCGACCGCCACCGGCCGAACCGAGGAGTGACGAGGCGTGACGACCCCGCGTGGACCGCGGGACGGCGACGAGCCGTCCGGCAGCTCCGGTCTGCCACCGCACCTCGACCCGCGCGGTGCCCGCAAGGGCGCACCGCCGCGCGTCACGAACGCCTATCGGCAGGCCGCCCGCGGTGGACCCGCACCACGCCGGCCAGCTCCGCCCGGGCCCCCTCCCGTCGTACCCGGCACGAAGCGCGGCCGTCGCAGTGGCGGGCAGCGCGTTGCGCGGGTGCTCTCCTGGATCGCGCTGGCGATGGCGGTCACGGTGCTGGTGGGGGCCGGCGGCCTCTACCTGGCGTTCAACCACTACGTCGGCCAGATCAGCAAGATCGACGTGCTGCCCGGCGGCCCCCGGCCGGCGAAGGCGCCCAACAAGGCTCAGAACTTCCTGCTGGTCGGATCCGACAGCCGCAACGGCGCCAACGGCGACGGCACGCAGGGCAGTGGCGCGACCTACGTGACGGGGCAGCGCTCGGACACCGTGATCCTCGCCCACCTCTACGGCAAGAGCGACAAGGTCGAGATGGTGAGCTTCCCCCGCGACTCCTGGGTGGAGATCCCGGCCTTCACCGACCCCAAGACCCACAAGGTGACCTCGGCGCACTTCGACAAGCTCAACGCCGCGTTCAGCGAAGGCGGCCCGACGCTGCTCATCCAGACGATCGAGCACCTGTCGAACATCCGGATCGACCACTTCGTGCAGATCGACTTCACCGGTTTCAAGGGCATGGTCGACAAGCTCGGGGGCGTCGACGTCTGCCTCACCAAGCCGGCGAAGGACAGCTACTCCGGCATCAACCTGCCGGCCGGCACCAGCCACATCAGCGGCAACGTGGCGCTCGCCTTCGTGCGTCAGCGCCACGGGTTGCCCAACGGCGACATCGACCGCATCGCCCGGCAGCAGCAGTTCATCGGATCGCTGGTGCACAAGGTCATCTCGGCGCAGACCCTGCTGAACCCCTTCAAGCTCAACGGATTCCTCGACGTCGCCACGTCCTCGTTGCAGGTCGACAAGGGGCTCTCCGGCAGCGACATCAAGAACCTCGCGGTGCGCATGCGGAACTTCAGCTCCGGCGGAGTGCTGTTCACGACGGTGCCGATCTCCGACATCGGGGGTCGCCGCAACGGCCTGAGCGTCGTGCTGCTCGACCAGGCCAAGGACGGCGCGCTGTTCACCGCGCTTCGCGCCGACCAGGCACCCGGCACGACCAAGCCCGCCGCCACGCCCGTGAAGCCGACCCTCATCGTGGCGCCGTCCAACGTGCGGGTAGCCGTCTTCAACGGCTCGGGCATCAACGGCAAGGGACGGCAAGCCGCGAACGACCTCGCCGGCGTCGGGTTCAGCATCGCCGGCCCCGCTCAGACCCGCGGCAGCGGCGCCACGAAGACCGTCATCTACTACGGACCCACCAAGTCGGACTCAGCCAAGACGCTGCAGGCTGCGCTGCCCGGCTCGGTCCTGCAGGCGGACAGCAGCCTCGGACGGACGCTCGACCTGGTGATCGGGACCGACTACAACGGCGCCCAGAAGGTCACCGTCACACCGCAGGCCACCTCGGCTCCGTCCACGTCCACCGCGGCCCCGGTGCGCACGGCGGCGAACAACCCCTGTACCCCGTGACCCGTCGGCGCTAGAAGGCCAGCGAGCCGCTCGTCGGCAGCAGCAGCACCCAGGTCTTGCCCGGGCGCAGCGAGATCTGCTTGCCCGCGGCGTTGTAGTAGCGGGTCGCGCCGTAGCTGGTCCGCTTCCAGGTGCCCGTGAGGCGCTGGCCGTCACGCAGGATCGTGACGGCACCGCTGCCGGTGGTCTTCGTGTACGGCGTGGGCTGACCGTGCACGTCCACGAACCGGCTGTGCTGGATGGCGACCCGCTGCACCACGATGTTGGCCGGCGCGACGCCGGGCATCGGAGTGCCGTTCTGGGTGATCGACCAGGTGTGCGTCGCGGCCGAGTAGGTGAGGCCGACCCGCGTCACCGTAGAGAAGGCAGCCACCGCCGAGGCCGTCGCGACCCCGGTCGTCGGGGTCCCCGGGGAGAACGTGAAGCCGACGTCCTTGACCTTGTTCGTCGGGTTCAGGGTCGAGAGCTTGCCCAGGTCGACGAAGAAGTTCCGGGCGTCCGCGCGCTGGGATCCCAGCCGGTAGGCCCGCGAGAAGTCGTCGTAGGACCCGTCCTTGAGCCAACCGGACCGCTGCGCCGACCGGAAGATCGCCAGCACGCCGGTGTTGGCGCCGCTGAAGCCCAGCGGTGGGTTGTCGTAGGCGCGCAGCACGCCGACATCCGACTCGCGCGCCGAGCGGACCGGGCCGACGTCGGCGGTGCCCGAGGCCTTCACCTCGTACACCGCGAGGAAGCGCGTCAGCCCGCCCTCGACGAGCTCCTCGTAGACGACGGACGCGCGGCCGATGCCCTTCTGGAAGGGCCGGGCCAGCGGGGCGTTGTCGATCTTCACGGCCACGACCGGGCCGCCCTTCGCGGACCCGCCGGTCAACGCGTCGGCGAGCACCGGCGCCGGCTTCGGGCTGGGGGTCGCAGACGGCGTCTCCACCGCTGCGGGCTTGACCGCCACCTTGTGGCCGGAGGACCCGCTGCAGGCCGCCGCGGCACTGAGTGCAGCAACAGCCACGGCGACCGACTTGCAGGACAGAGCACCAGAACGCATGCACCCAGGGTAAGCGGACCGCTACCCGCTCCAGGCCGACTCGCCGAACAGTGAGGGGCATCTGGCGAGCGCGCTGGGACTCCGACGTAGCGTCGGCCCGTGCTCCCTGAACTCACCGCCGGTCTGGTCGGCGACCGCGATCCCGCCCAGCCGCTGATCACCTACGTCCAGGGTGCCGCCCGCGTCGAGCTGTCCGGCGCCACGACCGCCAACTGGATCAGCAAGATCGCCAACCTCCTGGTGGACGGGTACGGCGGTCCCGACCGCGTCGGGATCGTGCTGCCGCTGCACTGGCAGACCCCGTGCCTGCTGCTCGGTGCCGTGGCGAGTGGCGCGACCGCCGTGGTGGGGAGTGATCCGCGGCACCTGGAGGGCTGCGCAGTCGCCTTCACCACCCCTGACGGCGTCGAGGCGGCCCTGGACGCCGGTGTGGGGGACGTCTTCGCCTGCTCCTTGACGCCGTTCGCCACCCGGCTGGCGGAGGTGCCGAAGCACGCCCTCGACGCGGCCGTCGAGATCCCCGGGTACGGCGACCACTTCGGCGGTCGGCCACGGGACGCGCGGGTGGAGGTCGACGGCCGGCTGATCGACGTACCGGCCCTGGACGTCGGACCGTCGGACCGGGTGCTGACCGCACGGGACCCGCGCACGGCGGACGGGCTGGCCGTCCTGCTGGGTTCGCTGCGGGCCGGTGCGGCGGTCGTGCTGCTGCGCGAGGGAGATGCCGACGAGGTCGGGCGTCAGGAGGGCGTGACCCGCTCGGTCGTGTAGAGCTCCTGCGAGTGCGGGTCGTCCTGGGCGAGGTCGAGCAGCAGCGAGAGCGGGACGTGCGCCCTGAGGAGCGCGACCACCCGCTCGTCGACGGCGTCTCGCGGCTCGGGAACGGTCGTGGACGAGGTCATCGTCCTCTCCTGCCTGTGGCGTGCCGTGTTGCGGTGGGGGGCGCGTGCACCTTTTGCATCGACACGTCCGGCTTGCGGCTGGAGGGCCGAACGGGTGGGAATCCCACCCCGCTGACCTACCTCACTTTCGCCGTCCTGCTGGTCCGCTCCTGGATCTGCGCCTCCGACCCCAGGCTGAAGGAGTCACCCACCTGCTCGAGCGCGAGCCGGGCAAGGACCTGCTGCTCGGTCGCCACCCGCTCCGACCGGCCGCGTCCGAGGAAGCTGACGAACCAGTGCATCACCGTCGTCACGCGGTTCTTGAAGCCGACGATGTAGACGATGTGCACCGCCAGCCACAGCAGCCAGGCGATGAACCCGCTGAAGCGCAGGCCCTTGACGCTGGCCACCGCGTGAAAGCGGCTCACCGTCGCCATCGAGCCCTTGTCCTTGTAGACGAACGGGGTGCGCTCCTCGCCCTCGATGATCTTCGCCGCGTGCCGGGCGCCCTGGATCGCGACCTGCGCGACGCCGGGGTAGTGCTTCAGGCTCGCCATGTCGCCGACCACGAAAACCTCCGGGTGACCGAGCAGGCTGGTGTCGTCCAGCGTGGCGATCCGCCCGGCGCGGTCGACCTCGGCGCCGGTCTGCTCGGCGAGCCGGCGCCCCAGCGGTGAGGCACTCACGCCGGCCGCCCAGATCTTGCAGAAGCTCGGGATGAGGCTCCGGCTGCCGTGCTCGTCCTCGACGGTCACGCCGTCGCGGTCCACACCGACGACCTTCTTGCCGAGCTGCACCTCGACACCGATCTGCTTCAGCCGGCGCTGGGCGCTCGCGCTCAGGTGGTCGCCGAACGACCCGAGCACCTCGGGTGCGAAGTCGACGAGCACAACGCGCGCGGTCCGCGGGTCGATTTTGCGGAAGTCGCCGACCAGGGCCCGTCGGGCCAGCTCGCTGATCTGCCCGGCCATCTCCACCCCGGTCGGGCCGGCACCGATGACGACGAACGTCAGCAGCCGGTCCACCTCGTCGGCGTCGGTGGCCAGCTCGGCCAGCTCGAACGCGCCGAAGATCCGGCCGCGCAGCTCCAGCGCGTCGTCGATGCTCTTCATGCCGGGCGCGTGCCGGGCGAACTGGTCGTTGCCGAAGTACGACTGACCCGCGCCCGCCGCCACGACCAGCTCGTCGTACGGGGTGACCGTCGTCCGGTCCAGCAGCTGGCTGGTGACGGTGCGGGCCGCGACGTCGATGTCGGTGACCTCCCCGAGCAGCACCCGGGTGTTCTTCTGCCGCTTCAGGACCTCCCGCGTGGCGGGGGCGATCTCGCCCTCGGACAGGATGCCGGTCGCCACTTGGTAGAGCAGTGGCTGGAAGAGGTGGTAGCCCGTCTTCGCGATGAGCGTGATCTCCACGTCGGCCCGCCTGAGCGCCTTGGCGGCGAACAGCCCTCCGAAGCCCGAACCGATGATGACGACGCGCTTGGCCATGCGACCGCCCCTTCCCGTCGTACCCCGGATGATCCCACCACCTGTACGACGAAACGCCGCCAACCCCCTGTGACCCCCCTCGCCGGCGGGGGGTGGCTACTGGAGCAGGGCCCGCGCCATCACCATGCGCTGGATCTGGTTGGTGCCCTCGTAGATCTGGGTGATCTTGGCGTCGCGCATCATCCGCTCGACCGGGAAGTCGCGGGTGTAGCCGTAGCCGCCGAACAGCTGCACCGCGTCGGTGGTGACCGACATCGCGGTGTCGGAGGCGAAGGTCTTGGAGGCGCTCGACAGGAACGTCAGGTCGGCGTCGCCCCGCTCGGCAGAGGCGTTCGCGACGTAGACGAGCTGCCGTGCGGCCTCCACCTTCATGGCCATGTCGGCGAGCATGAACTGCACACCCTGGAACTCGGCGACCGCCCTGCCGAACTGCTTGCGCTCCTTGACGTAGGCGATGCTCGCGTCGAGCGCGCCCTGCGCGATGCCGACCGCCTGTGCGCCGATCATCGAGCGCGTGTGGTCGAGCGTCTTCAGCGCCGTGATGAAGCCGGTGCCCTCCTCGCCGATGATGCGGTCGGCGGGGATCCGGCAGCTCTCGAAGTAGATCTCGGAGGTCGGCGACCCCTTGATGCCGAGCTTCTTCTCCTTGGTGCCCACCGAGAAGCCCGGGTCGTCCTTGTGCACGACGAACGCCGAGATCCCCTTCGCGCCC
>JAOPVZ010000306.1 GCA_025965935.1 Frankiales bacterium
GCCGTCGCCCGGCGGAAGTCGGTAGTTCGACCGCGTCAGAGCGCGGCGGAGTTTCCGACATCGCTGCGGAGTCGGTCGCCGGGCCCGACGACCCGCGGACGTTGGGAGATCCACCGCGTCAGAGCGCGGTGGAACTCACCTTGTTGGCCCCGACGCTCCTCGAGCCCTGGCGGAAGTCGGTAGTTCGCCCGCGTCAGACCGGGGCGGAGCTTCCGACATCGCTGCGGAGACGGGCGCCGGGCCCGCTGACCCCCGGACGTTGGGAGATCCACCGCGTCACAGCGCGGTGGAACTCACCTTGTGGGCCCCGACGCTCCTCGAGCCCCGGCGGAAGTCGGTAGTTCGACCGCGTCAGAGCGCGGCGGAGCTTCCGACATCGCTGCGGGAGTCGGGCGCCGGGCCCGACGTCCCCCGGACGTTGGGAGTTCCTCCGCGTCAGAGCGCGGTGGAACTCACTTGGTCGCTGCCGGACGGTCGGCGAGCTCGACGGCGCGGGCGAACACCGCGTCGAGCATCGGCTCGGTGAGGCGGCCCGTGAAGGTGTTCTGCTGCGACACGTGGAAGCAGCCGAGGACGGTGAACTCCTCGACCGCCACCTCGGCACCGTGAGTGAAGCGCGGCGTCCGGACCGACCACAGGTCCAGCGCCCGGAGCTGGTCGAAGAACGCCTGCCATCCGAAGGACCCGAGGCAGACGACGGCCTTGACCGACGGCAGCACCCAGCCGAGCTCGCGCTGCAGCCACGGGGCGCAGGCGTCCCGCTCCTCCGGCAGCGGCTTGTTCGCCGGCGGCGCGCAGCGGACCGGCAGCGTGACGCGCGTGTCGATGAGCGTGAGCCCGTCGTGGGCGTCGACCGACGCCGCCTGGGACGCCAGGCCGGCCCGGTGCAGAGCGGCGTACAGCCAGTCGCCGGAGCGGTCGCCGGTGAAGATCCGCCCTGTGCGGTTGCCGCCGTGGGCGGCGGGGGCGAGCCCCATGACGAGCACCCGCGGCCGCGCGACGCCGAAGCCGGTCACCGGTCGCCCCCAGTACTGGTCGGCGGCGTAAGCGGCCCGCTTGGTCTCGGCCACCTCCTCCCGCCACTCGACGAGGCGCGGGCAGGCGCGGCAGACCGAGGACCGCGCATCCAGGTGCGCCAGCGACGGCGCGGACCCGGCGAGGCGCACGACGTCGGCAGCATCGCGCGCGACGGGCGTCGTCCCCGAGGCCTTGTCGGTCGGGAACCCGGTGCCGGGTCGGATCACGGCGCGTTTGTCCCTTGCCGGCCGTAGCGGTCCTCGAGCCGCACCACGTCGGTCAGCTGGGTCGTGGAGGCCTCCAGCATGACGGTGTCGCCGATCGCCGTGACGCGGTGCCGCACCCCCGGGCGCAGGTGGATCGCCTCGCCCGGCTCCAGCTCGAAGCTCTCGAGCGACTCCTCGTGCAGGCCGATGTCGACGCGCAGCCGACCGGACTGCACGCAGATCGTCTCCTCCTTCTGCTCGTGGTACTGCAGCGACAGCGCGTGCCCGTCGCGCACGTGGATCGCCTTGCCGCAGAACTTGCCGTCGACGAGCGCGAAGATCTCCTCGTGCCCCCAGGGCTTCTCGATGCGCCGCACGGCGCTGACCCAGTCGGCCTTGCTCACGACACCCCCAACGAACCGACGGACAACGCGATCCCGTCCAGGATGTCGGACTCGCTGACGACGACCTCGGCCAGCCCCAGCAGCTCCATCGCCCGGTCGAGGATGAGCGCGCCGCCGCCGATGACGTCCACCCGGCCGGGGTGCATGACGGGCAGTCGCGACCGCTCGGCACGCGTCATGGCAAGCAGGTCTGCGGTGATCTCGTGCACCTTGGCCCGCGGCACCCGGCTCAGGTGGATCACCTCCGGCTGGTACGACGGAAGCTCGAGCGCCAGAGCGGCGACCGTCGTCACGGATCCCGCCAGTCCGACAGCGGTGCGGGCGCGGGCAGCCGGGACGACCTCCAGCGCGAGCCGCAGCGCCTCGTCGACGTCCTTCGTCGCTGCCGCGACCTCGTCCGCCGTCGGCGGGTCGGTCACCAGGTGCCGCTCGGTCAGCCGGACACAGCCGACGTCGACCGAGCGGGCCGCCTCGACCTCCGTCGTACCAAGCACGAACTCGGTCGAGCCACCGCCGATGTCCATGACGAGGAACGGGCCATCGGCCGGGTCGAGGCCGGTCGTGGCGCCGCGGAACGACAGCGCAGCCTCCTCGTCACCGCTGATCACCTCGGGCTCGACGCCGAGCGTCTCGACGACCATCGCGACGAAGTCGGCCCGGTTGGACGCGTCCCGGGTGGCCGACGTGGCGACCATCCGGATCCGCTCGACACCGAGAGACCGGCACACCGCGGAGTAGTCGACGAGGGCGGCTCGCGTGCGTGAGATCGCCTGGGGTGCAAGAGATCCAGTGCGGTCGACACCCTCGCCGAGGCGCACGACCCGCATCTCACGGTGCAGCTCTTCGCCCGGCAGGTCCCGGACCAGCATGCGCACGGAGTTGGTGCCGCAGTCGACCGCGGCGACCCTCACGAGCCGGCGCCCTTCTGCTTGCGGAACAGCTTCTTCGAGGGCACAGCCTCGGCGTCGTCCGGGTCGACGCACGGCCCCTTGCGCGCCCAGTCCTCGAGCATCGCGAGCGCCTCATCGCCGAACGGGTTGATCCCCGGCCCGACCGCGAGCGCATGGCCGACGAGGACGTGCAGGCACTTCACGCGCACCGGCATGCCGCCCTGCGCCGGCACGTTCTCGAGCACCTCCTGGGCATCGCGTCGCGCGACGTAGTCCCGCGCGGCTTCCTCGTACCTGGTCTGGAGCTCCGGGTCCTCGGCGAGCCGAGCCGTCATCTCCCTCATCAGCCCGGACGACTCGAGCTGCCCGATGAGGGAGGCCGCCCGCGGGCAGGTCAAGTAGAAGAGCGTGGGGAACGGGGTGCCGTCCTCCAGCCGGGGGCGGGTCTCGACGACGTCGGGAAGCCCGCAGCCACAGCGGTGCGCGACGGAGCGGATGGCTCGTGGCTCGCGGCCGAGCTGCAGCCCCACGGCACGGACGTCCCGGGGGTCGAGAGCGGGTTCGGACGTCACGGCTTGGGAGTGGGGAGCGGCGCGGGGCGGTCCGCCGCCCGAACGCTCCCCCAGACCTGCGAGTACCACGGTGCCTCGGGGCCGGTGGCCACGATGCCCTGTCGCGCCGCGCCGGATGGGGCCGGCTTCGCGGACGGGCTCAGCACGACGTAGGGGATCTCACCGGGCATGACGTAGTGCAGCCGGGTCTTGGCGAGCAGCTTCACGTAGGCGGGGTCCTTGAGCAGCTTGAGCTTCTGCTCCAGCAGCTGCACGCGGCGCTGGGTCGCGAGCTGGTCTTGCCTGGCCACCTGGATCTGGCTGCGCTGGGACAGGTACTCCCGCAGCGGCAGCGCGGCGCTGACCACCAGGGCGCAGACGACCAGCCCCAGCACGGCGGCGCGGGTGGTGAGACCGGCCTTGTGCGGCGCCGGCTCGGCAGCCTTGGTGCGCCGGACAGCATTGACCTGCCGCTTGGCGCGGCTGTTCTGCGGTCGACGCTGCGAGGGCACCCCAAAACGCTACGCCGGGGAGGCGCTGAACCTGGGGAAGGCAGCGGCTCCGGCGTAGCGTGCCGCGTCGTCGAGCTCCTCCTCGATCCGCAGCAGCTGGTTGTACTTGGCGACCCGCTCGGACCGGGCCGGGGCGCCGGTCTTGATCTGGCCGCAGTCGGTCGCGACCGCGAGGTCGGCGATCGTGGTGTCCTCGGTCTCGCCGGAGCGGTGGCTCATCATGCAGCGGTAGCCGGAGCGGTGTGCGAGCGAGACGGCGTCGAGCGTCTCGGTGAGGGTGCCGATCTGGTTGACCTTCACCAGCAGCGCGTTGGCCGTGCCCTTCGCGATGCCGTCCGCGAGGCGCTGGGGGTTGGTGACGAACAGGTCGTCGCCGACGAGCTGCACCTTCGCGCCGAGCTGGTCGGTGAGGTGCTTCCAGCCGTCCCAGTCGTTCTCGTCGAGCGGGTCCTCGATGGAGACGATCGGGTAGTTGGCGACGAGGTCCGCGTAGTAGGCGGACATCTCCTCGGCCGACTTCTTGGCGCCTTCGAAGACGTAGACACCGTCCTCGCAGAACTCCGTTGCCGCGACGTCGAGGGCGAGCGCGATGTCGCTGCCGACGGTGAGCCCCGTGGTGCCGATCGCCTCGACGATGAGGTCGAGGGCCGCCCGGTTGCTGTCGAGGTTGGGGGCGAAGCCGCCTTCGTCGCCGACGGCCGTGACGAGCCCGCGCTTCTTCAGGACGGCCTTGAGGGCGTGGTAGACCTCGACGCCCTGGCGGAGCCCCTCGGAGAAGGTCGACGCGCCGATCGGCGCGATCATGAACTCCTGGACGTCGACGTTGGTGTCGGCGTGCGCGCCGCCGTTGAGGATGTTCATCATCGGGACCGGCAGCACGTGCGCGTTGGGACCGCCGACGTAGCGGAACAGCGGCAGACCGCTGGACTCCGCCGCCGCGCGGGCGACCGCGAGCGAGACTCCCAGGATCGCGTTGGCGCCGAACCGGCCCTTGTCGTGGCTGCCGTCGAGGTCGATGAGGGCCTGGTCGACCAGCCGCTGCTCGGTGGCCTCCATGCCCAGCAGCTCCGGGCCGATGTCGTCGAGGACGGCGTCGACGGCCTTGCTGACGCCCTTGCCGCCGTAGCGGGTGCCGCCGTCGCGCAGCTCGACGGCCTCGTACGCACCGGTGCTGGCGCCGCTCGGCACCGCGGCGCGGGAGAGCGTGCCGTCGTCGAGCGCCACCTCGACCTCGACGGTGGGGTTGCCGCGCGAGTCCAGGATCTCGCGCGCACCAACAGCCTCGATCGACGCCATCGTCACTCCTCAGATCAGGTGCGGACGAGCCTACCGAGGCGCAGATGTGCCACAGACGTGACGCTGCCCACCCTCCCTGAGCTCTCGCGCAGCAGGGGTGCCGGCAGGCGCCACGCTGAGCGGGTGCCTGAGGTGTTGCGCGCGCGAGAGCTCAGGCAGGTCAGCCGAGGGCGGCGGTCCACTCCTCGGGCGTCTGCGGCGGCTGGTCGGAGGTCTCGGCGGCGTGCAACCGGTCCCGGTAGGCCCGCGCCACGGCCCGCAGCTCGACCTCCGGGTCGAGGCCCTGCTCGGCGCATCGCGCGACCAGGTCCCACAGCTCACCGCCGACACCGTCGAAGGAACCGGTGGGCGCGCCGAGCCGGGCAGCGCGGCGCTGCAGCTTCGCGGCGAGGGCCAGCGCCGGCTGCCCGAGCGGGATGCCCTCGGTCACCGAGACCCGGCCCTTCTCGACCGCTTTCAACGCCTCCCAGGATCCCTCGAGGTCGTCGGCGGGGGCTCCTGCGAAGACGTGCGGGTGCCGTCGTACCAGCTTGTCGACCAGATCGCCCGCGACCTCGTCGATGCCCCAGCCGGTCTCGGCGGAGATCCGGGCGTGGAACAGGATCTGCAGCAGCAGGTCGCCGAGCTCCTCGCGCAGGTGATCGAGGTCGCCGGTCTCGAGCGCCTCGTAGGTCTCGTACGCCTCCTCGAGCAGGTACGGCATGAGCGAGGCGTGCGTCTGCTCGGCGTCCCACTTGCAGCCCCCGGGCGAGCGGAGCCGGTCCATCACCTCGACCGCCTCGAGCAGCCGCTCGCCGGGACGCATCGAAGCGACTACTTGCAGTTGGGCGTCGCGGTGGCCGTCGGCGTCGCGGCCGCGGTGTCGCCGGGTCGCGGGCTGGGCGAGGAGATGGAGGTGTTCGGGCAGGCGGTGGCCGCGATGACGTCCTGGTTGGCCGAGTCCCACACGCCGAAGCGCGGGTTCACGTGGACGCCGAGGTCCTTCGCCACCTTGGTCAGGTAGGTCCCGAGCGCCGTGTTCCGCTGGGTCTGCAGCAGCTGCCGGCGCAGGTCGGGCTTCGCCTGCTCGAACGTCGTGGTCTTGCGCTCGATGACATGGATGACGTGGTAGCCGAACTGGGTGTGCACCTCGACGTAGGACCCGGGCTTGGCGCTGAAGATGGCGTCCTCGAACTGCTTCACGAGGGCGCCCTTGCCCTGGAAGCCCAGGTCGCCGCCGTTGGTCTTGCTGCTGGTGTCGGTGCTGTACTTCGCGGCCAGGGCGGCAAAGCTCGCCGGATCAGCCTTCACCTGCTTGAGGATGCTGTCGGCCAGGGCCTTCGTCGCGACCAGGATGTGCGCCGAGTGCACCTGGTCGTAGGTGGCGATGTTCTGCTGGTAGGCGTCCTGGAGGACCTTGTCCGGGACCGCGATCGACGCGGTCAGCTTGTCGGCGATCGCCTCTTTGAGGACCAGGTCGGTGAAGAACTGCTTCTGGTCCGCCTTGGCGATGCCGGCGCCGGAGGCTGCAGCCTCGAGGCTCGCGCCCTGACCGCTCTGGACGATCTGCTGGTTGAGGTTCGCGGAGTAGGCGTCGACATCGGCGCCGTCGACGGTGACGCCGGCCTTCTTGGCTGCCGCGGTGACGATGTCGTGCTGGATGATCCGGCTGAGCGCGTCGCGCTCGAAGCCCGCCTTGTCGGTGCCGACCTTCTGCTTCGCGTTCGGGTCCTTGAGGCCGCGGGTGACGTAGCCGTCGAGGGTCGAGGTCGTGATGCGGTCGGAGCCGATGGTCGCGGCAGCGCCGGTGCGCACCGTGCCGTCACCGCAGCCGGCGAGCGCGAACGCGGACAGGACGGAGACAGCGAGGAGCAGCGAAGGCGTGCGAGTCACGGCTCTACCCTACGGGCGCCGACGAGAGGACCGCGTCGAGCACGTCCCCGGCCCAGGACAGCAGGTCGGTGTCACGCAGCGGTTGACCGCCGAGCGGCTTGGTCATCGGCATCGGCACCAGCACCGAGTCGAGCGCCTGCTTGTAGACCGCGCCCCGGTAGAGCCGCTGCAGGCGCAGCACCTGCGACTCCCGCAGCGGCATCGGCAGGAACCGGATCTGCTTGCCCTGGACGGCGACCTCGGTGAGACCGAACGAGCGGGCCTTGTTGCGGAACGCCGCCACGGCCAGCAGGTTCTCGACCGGCGTGGGCAGTGGCCCGTACCGGTCCTTCAGCTCCTCCCGTACGGCGGTGAGCGCGGCCTCGTCCAGAGCCGCGGCGATCTGCCGGTAGGCCGCCAGCCGCAGCCGCTCCCCCGGCACGTAGTCGTGCGGCAGGTGGGCGTCGACCGGCAGGTCGACCTTGGTCTCCTTCTGCTCGGGCGCGTCCTCCTCGAGCTCCCCCGGCAGCCCGCCGCCGCGCTTGAAGTCCGCGACAGCGTCGCCCACCAGCCGCATGTAGAGGTCGAAGCCGACGCTGGCGATGTGACCGGACTGCTCGCCGCCGAGCAGGTTGCCGGCTCCGCGGATCTCCAGGTCCTTCATGGCAACCGCCATGCCGGCGCCGATCTCGGTGTTCTGCGCGATCGTTGCCAGGCGGTCGTAGGCGGTCTCGGTCAGCGGCTTCTCCGGCGGGTACGTGAAGTAGGCGTAGGCGCGCTCACGCCCTCGCCCGACGCGGCCGCGGATCTGGTGCAGCTGGGACAGCCCGAAGGCGTCGGCGCGCTCCACGATCAGGGTGTTGGCGTTGGGGATGTCCAGGCCAGACTCGACGATGGTGGTGCAGACGAGGACGTCGAAGTGCTTCTCCCAGAAGCCGACCATCACCTGCTCGAGGGCGTCCTCCCCCATCTGGCCGTGCCCGACCGCGATGCGGGCTTCCGGGACGAGCTCCCGCAGCCGCTTGGCGGTGCGGTCGATCGACTCCACCCGGTTGTGCAGGTAGAAGACCTGGCCCTCTCGGAGGAGCTCGCGGCGGATCGCCGCACCGATCTGCTTCTCGTCGTACGGGCCGACGAAGGTGAGGACGGGGTGTCGCTCCTCGGGCGGGGTGAGGATGGTCGACATCTCACGAATGCCGGTGAGGCTCATCTCCAAGGTCCGCGGGATCGGCGTCGCGGACATCGTCAGGACGTCCACCGCGGTGCGCATCTCCTTGAGGAACTCCTTGTGCTCCACGCCGAAGCGCTGCTCCTCGTCGACGATGACCAGCCCGAGGTCCTTGAACTGCACCGACTTCGACAGCAGCCGGTGGGTGCCGATCACGACGTCGACGGACCCCTCGGCGAGGCCGGCGATGACGTCCTTCTGCTCCTTGTCGGAGTTGAAGCGGCTGGTCGCCCGGACGATCACCGGGAACTGCGCGAAGCGGTCGCGGAAGGTGTTGTGGTGCTGCTGGACCAGCAGCGTCGTGGGGACGAGGATCGCCACCTGCTTGCCGTCCTGGACGGCCTTGAACGCTGCCCGCACAGCGATCTCGGTCTTGCCGTAGCCGACGTCGCCGCAGATGACGCGGTCCATCGGGATGGGCTTTTCCATGTCCTGCTTGACCTCGTCGATGGCCTCGAGCTGATCGGGCGTCTCGACGTACGGGAAGGCGTCCTCCAGCTCGCGCTGCCACGGCGTGTCCGGTGCGAAGGCGTGACCCGGTGCCGACGTCCGTGCGGCGTACAGCTGGATCAGCCCCGCGGCGATCTCCTTGACCGCCTTGCGGGCGCGGCCCTTGCGCTTGGCCCAGTCGCTGCCGCCGAGCCGGTCGAGGGACGGCGCCTCACCGCCCACGTAGCGGGTGACCTGCTCGAGCTGGTCGGTCGGGACGAAGAGGCGGTCGCCCTTGGCGTACTCGAGGATGAGGTACTCGCGGGTCGCGCCGGCGACGGTGCGCTGCACCATCTCGAGGTACCGCCCGATCCCGTGCTGCTCGTGCACGACGGCGTCGCCTGCCCTGAGCTGCAAGGGATCCACGGCGTTCTTGCGCCGTGACGGCATCCGCTTGGAGAGGTCCTTGGTGGCTGGGCCGCGGGCACCCGTGAGGTCCCCCTCGGTGAGCACGAGGGTCTGCAGCAGGTCGCTGCTCCAGCCGGTGTCCAGGCACCCGGTGCTGACGACGACCAGCCCCTTCTCGGGTCGCGCGTCGAACTCGCCCCGCACCGGGACCTCAGCACCCTTGAGCACCTCGACCATGCGCTGCGCCGTGCCCTCGCCCTCGCTGGTCAGCACCACCGACCAGCCGGCGGCCACCTGCTGCCGGATGTCCTCGACCGCGCGGTCGGTCTCGCCGCGGTACGCGAGCGGAGCCCGGGCCGCCAGCACGACGGTGCCGTCCTCGAGGTCCTCATCGGCGGTGAACGGCGTGATGCTCCACCAGGGATGGCCGTGCGCGGTCGCGTGCTCGCGTACCTCGACCAGGGTCTTGTACGCCGCTGCGCCGAGGTCGACCGGAGCCTGACCGCCGGTCGCGGCCGTCGCCCAGGACGCCTCGAGGAACTCCTGCGACGTGCGCACCAGGTCGTGCGCCCGGGTGCGGACTCGCTCGGGATCGCAGACCACGACGGCGGCGTCGCGCGGCAGCTCGTCGACGAGCAGCTGGAGGTCGTCGACGAGGACGGGGGCGAGCGCCTCCATGCCCTCGACCGGGTGCCCGTCGGCGAGCTTGACGCAGATCTCGGCGAGCTCCGGGTGCTCCTCGGCGAGCCGCCGCGCCCGCTCCCGTACCTGGGGGGTCAGCAGCAGCTCACGGCACGGCGGGGCCCACAGGCCGTGCTCGACCTCGTGAAGGGAGCGCTGGTCGGCGACCTTGAACGACCGGACCTCCTCGACCTCGTCGCCCCAGAGCTCCACCCGGACCGGGTGCTCCTCGGTCGGCGGGAAGACGTCGAGGATGCCGCCGCGGACGGCGAACTCCCCGCGCTTCTCCACGAGCTCGACGCGGGCATAGGCGAGGTCCACCAACCGGCGTACCAGGTCCTCGAGCGGCATCTCGTCGCCCTTGCGCAGCTCGACCGGCTGCAGGTCACCGAGGCCCTTGACCTGCGGCTGCAGCATCGAGCGGACCGGGGCGATGACGACGTCGAGGGGGCCAGTCGCCGGGTCGTCCGTGCTCGGGTGGGCGAGCCGGCGCAGCACCGCCAGCCGGCGACCAACGGTGTCAGCGCGCGGGCTGAGTCGCTCGTGCGGGAGGGTCTCCCAGCTGGGGAACAGCGCTACCCGGTCGGGGTCGAGCAGGCTGCCGAGCGCCGCCTCCAGGTCCTCGGCCTCGCGCCCAGTGGCAGTCACGGCGATCACCTGGCGGCCGCTGCGGGCCAGCGCGGCGACGACGAACGGCCGCAGCCCGGCGGGTGCGGTGAGGTCGAGCGTCGAGGGCACGGCGTCGATGACGCGGGACAGCGAGGGGTCGCCGAGGACGGTGTCCAGGAGGGCGGCGAGAGTCACGGGGGACGGCTCCAAGCAACGCGAACAGACCCCGCTCGGCCGGGACCGGGGGGGTTGGGATCTCCACCCTACGTGGCGGGGGCGACGCTCACGGCGGTGCCGTACGCGCAGATCTCCGTCCAGCCGTTGCCGATCTCGCTGGTGTCGAAGCGCATGCCGACGATGGCATTGGCGCCGCGCTGCTCGGCCTCCCAGCACATCCGCTCGCGGACCTGGAGCCGGCTGTCGATCAGGGCCTGGGTCTGGCCCTTGAGCTCGCCGCCGAACAGCGACTTCAGGCCCGAGCCGAAGACGGAGAAGGCGTTGCGCGAGCGGACGGTGAGGCCCATGACCTCGCCCTGGCAGGACGTGATGCGGTAACCAGGCAGGTCGAAAGTGGTCGTGATCATCTGAGAGGGGATCATGGCCCGAACGTACGGGGCGTCGGCGCTCGTCGTAGGGAGGTCGGGGCCGTACGCTTCCGCCGTGCCTACGCCCGAGCTCGAGCTGCAACTGGCGATCACGGCGCGCCGCCTGTCCAAGCCCGTCCGGCTGCACGGCCCCTCCGGGTTCACCGTGCTCGACCGCCCGGCCTACCAGGCGCTCTGGCGGATCTACGACGAGGGACCCCTTCGTCCGACACGTCTCGCTGGGTTGCTCGAGGTCGACCTGTCGGTCGTGAGCCGTCAGGTGCGGGCCCTGGAGGATGTCGGCTTCGTGCAGCGGGAGGCCGACCCGGCGGATGCTCGGGCGGCCCTGGTGAGCGCCACGCAGGCGGGACGTGAGGCCTTCGAGCGAACCAAGCAGCAGCGCACCGAGGTGCTGGACGAGGTGCTGTCCGGCTGGCCGCCGGAGGAGCGGGAGACCTTCGTGAGGCTGCTGTCCCGCTTCAACGACCAGCTCGAGGCGGCCATCACCCGCCGCCAGGCCGAGGCGCAGCAGGGCTGACCAGGGTCAGGCAGGGTCGACGTGAAAGGTGTTCTGCGCCGCCTCGATGCTGGCTGACAGCAGCGCCTCGATGGCGTCGGCTGCGCGGTCGACGA
>JAOPVZ010000007.1 GCA_025965935.1 Frankiales bacterium
GCGCGAAGGGCTGCTGCGCGACCTCGGGCGTGGAGCCCTTGTCAGCCAGGAGATCTGGCAGGCGGCCGACAAGAGGGGCCGCCACCGGATCGTGGTCGCTGCGCGGCTGCTCCAGCTCGACAGCCGGTGGATGGCCGCACGCCGCTCGGCCGCCGTCTTCCACGACCTCCCGCTCCTCGGCGATCCGCCCGCTCGGGCGCAGCTGGTGCGCAGTCCAGAGGGCGCGAAGGTGAAGGCGAAGAGCCGGCACGAGCGGATCGCGACGGTCGATCCGGCCGAGCGCACCGAGGTGGCGGGCGTCGCCGTGGCCAGCCTGGCGCGGACGGTCGTCGACCTCGCGCGTGAGGAGCCGTTCCGCAACGGGCTCATCGCGGCGGACGGCGCCTTGCGCCGTGGGCTGGATCACGCCGAGCTGGTCGCGCTGGCCAAGCTGCGGGTGGACTGGCCAGGCGGGTTGAACGCGCTCAGGGTGGCGAAGCTGGCCAACGGCTTGCACGAGACGCCGCTCGAGTCGCTGTCGTGGGCTGCCGCTGTCACTCTCGGCATTCCCCTGCCCGAGCCCCAGGTCCGGGTCTACTTCGGTGACGTCCTGCTGGCCCGGGTCGACGGCATCTGGCGGGACCGCAACACGATCGGCCAGGCCGACGGGCTGTTCAAGTACAACGACCGGCAAGGTGTGATCAAGGACAAGCTGCAGGACGAAGCGCTCGAGGACGTCGGCTTCGAGGTCGTCCGCTGGGGATGGGCCGACGCCTGGCACCCAGAGGGGGTGCTGGACGCCCGGCTGATGCGGGCCTTCGAGCGCGGCCGTCGGCAGAGCATCGACCCGCGCGTCAGGCTCGTGCCGACAACGCTCGAGCAAAGCCTCGAGTGGACGGGGCTGATCGCGAGCTGACCCACCCTTCCCCTGTGCGCGCGCCAGGCCCACAACGGGCGGCGGGCACGCTCAGCAAGGGGGCGATGGCGCACCCTGGCGGGCACAGGAGAAGGGACCCGGTTTTAGCGGAGGGTCTCGAGGCGGCGGACGAGCTCGTCCGGGGGGAGGTCGGTGGGCACCCGGGAGTTCGCGGCCAGCCCGATACCCGCGACGCACATGGTGCCGTCGACGAGCTGCTCGATCGCCGGCCAGGGCATCTTCGGCTTGGTGATGAGCAGGGACGCGAGACCGTGCGCCGCGGACCACAGCTTGAGGCCGAGCTCGACCGGGTCGCCCTCGAGCACGCCGAGGGCGATGCACCCGATGACGCTCTCCAGCAGGTGCCCGAAGGCGCCCGAGGCGATCTCGTTGTCGGGGTCGTGGTCGGACGCGCCGGTCATCATGACGATCCGGTAGTGCTCGGGGTTGGCGAGCGCGAACTGCACGTACGCCACCCCCTGCGCCCGCAGCGCCTCCCACGGGTTGGGCGCGTCGGCGTCAGCCTCCTTGAGCGCGACATGCAGCTGCCCGAAGACCTCTTCGCAGACGGCGTCGAGCAGGGCCTGCTTGTCGGCGAAGTGCAGGTAGATCGACGGCACCGACACCCCGACCCGCTGGGCCACCGCCCGCAGCGACATGGCCTCCTCGGACCCGGTCTCGCGCAGGATGTCCATGGCAGCCGTGAGCACCTCGCCGCGCAGGGCAGCGCCCTGGCCACGAGGTGCTCGGCGGCGGGGTTCAGACAAGCGCGGGTTCCTTCTCGGGTACGGGAGACGAGTGTGCCTCAGCCAGCCCGAACCGCGCGTGCAACCGCTTCAGCGGCTTCGGCGCCCACCAGTTCGCCGGCCCCATCAGCCGCATGAAGGCGGGCACCAGCGCGCCGCGGATCAGCGTCGCGTCGACCATCACGGCGAGAGCGGTACCCAGGCCGAGCAGCTTGATGAACGAGATCCCGCTGGTGACGAAGGCCAGGAACACCAGGGCGAGCAGCGCGGCGGCGGCGGTGACGAGCGCCCCGGTCCGCTCGAGCCCGACGGCCACGGCGTGCTCGTTGTCGCCGGTGGCGTCCCACTCCTCCTTGATGCGTGAGAGCAGGAACACCTCGTAGTCCATCGACAGCCCGAACAGCACGCAGAACATCAGGATCGGCATCGTGGTGTCGAGGGCGCCGGTGACGATCGGGTCGCCGATCAACCCCGTGAGGTGGCCCTGCTGGAAAACCCACACCATCAGGCCGAACGTCGCCGACAGCGACAGCACGTTGAGCACCAGCGCCTTCAGCGGGATGACCACCGAGCCGGTGAACAGGAACAGCAGCACGAAGGTCGCGAGCAGCACCATCCCGAGCGCCAGCGGCAGCTTGTCGCCGAGGGCCTTCTCGGTGTCGGTGAGCTGCGCCGCCTGCCCACCGACCAGCACGTGCGACGGCGCCGGCACCGCCCGGATCTGCTTGACCAGCTTGACGCCCTCCGGCCCGTAGGCCTCCACCGCCGGCACGACGGACAGCCGGGACGCCACGGAGTTCGTGTACGACGGAAGTCCCGCAGCGACCTTCGTACCGTGCATGTAGCGGCCGCTGGAGGCGTCGACGCGCTCGACGCCGGGCACCTTGGACAGCGCGATCGCATACGCAGCAGGCGAACTCGGAGCGGGCTGGAGGATCACCGGCAGCGCGAACGCCTCCTTGCCGGGGAAGTCGTCGCGCAGCACCTGCGCCACCTCGTGCGCCGAGGCGGCGCGCGGGAGCACGCGGTCGTCGGGGAGGGAGAACACGACGGAGCGGAACGGCAGCCCGAGCAGGACGAGGATGAGCACCACCGCCGTACCGACCCCGACCGGGCGCTTCATGACGGTGACCGCGACCCGGTGCCAGAAGCCCTCGTCGAGCTCCTTGACCCGCGGCGGCTGCAGCCGCAGCGCGCGACGCAGCGGCTTGCGCAGGTCGAGGGAGTCGACCCGGTGCCCGAGCGCCGCGAGGGCGGCGGGCAGCACCAGCAG
>JAOPVZ010000030.1 GCA_025965935.1 Frankiales bacterium
AGTCCGACGAGGAGCCCGTGGACATCGTCCAGGCCCTCAAGGACTCCCGCGCCGACGTGCTGATCTGCTACCTGCCGGTCGGGTCGGAGGTCGCTGCGAAGTTCTACGCGCAGTGCGCCATCGACGCCAAGGTCGCCTTCGTCAACGCGCTCCCCGTCTTCATCGCCGGGACGCCGGAGTGGGCCCAGAAGTTCGTCGACGCCGGTGTCCCGATCGTCGGCGACGACATCAAGAGCCAGGTCGGCGCGACCATCACGCACCGCGTCATGGCGAAGCTGTTCGAGGACCGCGGCGTCATCCTCGACCGCACGTACCAGCTCAACGTCGGCGGCAACATGGACTTCAAGAACATGCTCGAGCGTGACCGCCTGGAGTCCAAGAAGATCTCGAAGACGCAGGCCGTGACGAGCAACCTCGAGCACGACCTCGGCGCCCGCAACGTGCACATCGGCCCGTCCGACTACGTGCAGTGGCTCGATGACCGCAAGTGGGCCTACGTCCGCCTCGAGGGCCGCGCGTTCGGTGACGTCCCGCTGAACCTCGAGTACAAGCTCGAGGTCTGGGACAGCCCGAACAGTGCCGGCGTCATCATCGACGCGCTGCGCTGCGCCAAGATCGCGGCCGACCGCGGTCAGGGCGGTCCGGTGCACCCGGCGTCGACCTACTTCATGAAGTCCCCGCCGAAGCAGGTCCGCGACGACATCGCGAAGGACGAGCTCGAGGCCTGGATCAACGGCTGATCTGCCTGTCCGCGAAGGCCCTCACCCCCTCGGGGTGAGGGCCTTCGTCGTCGCTGGTGCGCCGTGCCAGGGTGATGCGATGACCCCGCCCGGCGTGCACCCGCTGCGCCGGATGGTGGCCGAGGCCGACTTCCGGCGGCTGCTGCGCGTGCGGCTCGGCGGCCAGGCCGGGGACGGCTTGTTCCAGGGGGCGTTGTTCGGAGCGGCGTTCTTCAACCCCGAGAAGGCCACGTCGGCCGCGGCCGCAGCCAGCGCCTTCGCGACGGTCCTCCTGCCCTACTCGCTGGTCGGGCCGTTCGCCGGCGTGCTCATCGACCGCTGGTCGCGGCAGCGGGTGCTCATGGTGAGCAACGGCCTCCGGGCGGGGCTGTGCGCCGTGTTCGCCCTGTCGCTCTGGAGGACCGGAGCGATCAGCGTCTCGAGCGTCGGGGTGGCACTGCTCCTGGTCTCGCTCAACCGGTTCGTGCTGAGCGCGCTCTCTGCGTCGCTGCCGCACGTCGTGGAGACGCGCGACCTGGTCACGGCGAACGCGCTCACCACCACCGCGGGCCAGGCCGCCACTGCCGTCGGCGGGATCAGCTCGCTCGGCCTGCGGGCGCTGTGGGGCAGTGACGACAGCGACGCCGCCCGCACCGCGCTGGCGGCAGCGCTGGTCTACGCGGTGACCTGCCTGCTCGCCTCGAGGATCGCCCGTCGGCGCCTAGGACCGGAGCAGGCGCACGAACCCGCGGCGATGCGCGAGGCCCTGCTGGACGTCGCCCGCGGACTGGTCGAGGGCGCCCGGCACCTGCGCAGCCGGGCACCTGCTGCGCGGGCTCTGGCCACCATCACGGTGCAGCGGTTCCTCACCGGCGTGATGTTCGTCGGCACGCTGCTGCTCTACACCGAGCACGGCTACCTCCACCGCGGCTTCACCGGTCTCGGCGAGGTGCTCACCGCCACCGTCGTCGGCGGGGTCGTGGCTGCGTCGATCACGCCGCGGGTGACCCGCGCCCTCGGCACCCAACGCTGGATCGCCGTGGTGCTGCTGGCGGCCGCCGTGGTGACCATCGGCCTCGGCCCGGCGTACACGCACCCCGCGCTGGTGACCGCCGGGCTGCTGCTCGGCACCTGCTCGCAGGCCGCCAAGATCTGCGTCGACACGCTGCTGCAGGAGTCGGTCGACGACGCCTTCCGCGGCCGGGTGTTCTCCGTGTACGACACGATGGTCAACGTCAGCTTCGCGGCCGCTGCAGGCGTTGCCGCCGTGGTGGTGCCGGACGACGGCCGCAGCATCGGGGTGCTGGTCGTGCTCGCGGCCGGGTACGCGACGACCGGGGTGGTCTACGGCTGGGTCGTGCGGCGTCGGATGCCCTACGAGCCCCCGGAGCCGGTGGTCACCGCGCGCTGATCAGCGCTCAGCAGAGCACCGCCCCCAGCAAGCAGGGCTGCTGCGACGGGCTCGTCACCGGCGTCACCGGCCGAGCGGGCACCGGGCCCGGCTTGGGCGAGACCAGCGAGGTGATGGTGTCGAGCACCGACGTGACGACCCCGGGCGACGGTGACGTCGTGGGCCGGGAGGTCGGGGACGACGTCGGCCGGGCCGTCGGGCCGGTGCTGGGGCCGGTGCCGGGCGCGCGCGACGCTCCGGGGGAGGGGTTGGTCGTCGGGACGCCGCCGGGCAGGTTCACGGTCGACCCGGCGTTCACGGTCGTCGGACCGCTCGCGCTGGTGCTGGGCGACAGGGCCCGGCTGAGCGCGTCGCTGACCTTTCCCACGGGCGCCCGCACGAGCGCTGCCACGACGCCCCAGGACCCGAGGTCTCCGCGGTACGCGCGGACGTTCGTCAGCGCGTCCTTGTCCGAGGCCGCCGACGCGACCGCGAACGTCAGCGCCTCCTCGCCACGTGCCGGGCTGCCGAGCGGTGGGACGGAGCCCGACCGCAACGACGTCGGCAGCTTGACCAGGTAGGTCTCGCCCTCCTGCAGCGACAGGCCGGCAGCGAGGTTGTTGAGCTCCTCGTCGGCACTGACCAGGTCGGCCGCGACGGTGCGCTCCCACGGGTCGCCGGGGGTGAGCTGCAGCGGCGTGGTGCGCTGCGGCAAGGACTGCGGCTGCACCTTCAGCTGGTGAAGGTGGGGCACGGCCGTGCTGGACGCCCGCCCCACCGGGTGCAGCGTGACGGTGCCGTAGTAGGCGGCCACCCGGGTGAGCATGCCCTCCTCCACACGGGACACCGCGCCGCCAGGGGTCGAGACGCGGCCCGCGGGGGTCGTCAGGTCCAGGTGGGCTCCGTCACGTGCGTCCACCATGGCCAGGCCGCGGGTCAGGTCCTCGCGGACGCCATCCCGGACGACCAGGGTCGACCAGGCACCCAGGTAGACCCGGCGGCCGGCCGTCGTGAGCTGCGCCCCGCCTCCTTGGCCGGTGTGCAGCTCGGCGCCGCGCGGCAGCACCTCGCCCTCGACAGCGGGGTGGTTGGTGCCGTCAGGGAGGTAGACCTGCGCCAGTCGCGCGACGGCGACGCGGGTGTCGGCGGAGGCGGGGTCGGACCCGCGGAGCGCCACGGTGGTCACGGCCGCTACCAGCACGGCCAGGCCGGCGGCCAGCACGCTGCGGGCACCACGCGCCGTGCTCACCGAGCGGTTCAACCAGAGCAGCACCGAGCCGCCCGCGTCGCGGGGCACTGTGTCCCGGATGTCCGCCACGTCCCCATCATCGACATCGGCAGGCCACCTCGGTATGGCCCGAAAGAACTAGCCCGCGCAGCCTTGCCCGCATCAGTGCTTCCACCGCGCGGGTTCCACCGCGTCAGGACGCGGTCGAACTCCCTTCGTCGGCCGGCCCGGGCGGGACGTGGTCGCGCGCCCAGGCGCGCAGCGCGGCAACCGCGTCGTCGTGCGCCATCGGCCCGTGCTCCATGCGGAGGGCGAGCAGGTGCTTGTAGGCCTCCCCGACCAGGCGGCCCGGTGGCAGCCCCAGGAGATCCATGATCTGGTTGCCGTCGAGGTCCGGTCGGATCGCGCGCAGCTCCTCCTGCTCGGCGAGCTGCGCGATCCGGCGCTCCAGGTCGTCGTAGGCGCTCGACAGCTGCTGTGCCCGGCGCCGGTTGCGGGTGGTGCAGTCCGACCGGGTGAGCAGGTGCAGCCTGGTCAGCTGGTCGCCGGCGTCGTGCACGTAGCGGCGGACCGCCGCGTCCGTCCAGGGGGAGGTGCCCGGCTGGCCGTAGCCGTGGAAGCGCAGGTGCATCTCGGTGAGCAGGAAGACCGCCTCTACGACGTCCTTGCCGAACGTCAGAGCCTTGAGCCGCTTGCGGGCCAGGTGCGCGCCCTTCACCTCGTGGTGGTGGAAGGTCACCTTCTTGCCCTGCGGGCCGTCCTCGAAGCGGCGCGTGGCCGGCTTGCCGATGTCGTGCAGCAGCGCCGCGAGCCGCAGCACCAGGTCCGGTCC
>JAOPVZ010000037.1 GCA_025965935.1 Frankiales bacterium
CCTCGCCCTGCGGGGAGGTGAGCTTCAGGATGAGCATGTGCTCAGCCATCCAGCCCTCGTCGCGGGCCATCACGCTGGCGATGCGCAGGGCGAAGCACTTCTTGCCGAGCAGCGCGTTGCCGCCGTAGCCGGAGCCGTAGGACCAGATCTCGCGGGTCTCGGGGTAGTGGACGATGTACTTGGTGTCGTTGCAGGGCCAAGGGACATCAGCGACGTCCTGCGAGGCGAGCGGCGCACCGACGGTGTGCACGGCGGGGACGAAGAAGCCGTTCTCGCCGATCTCGTCGAGGGCGGCCTTGCCCATCCGGGTCATGATCTTCATGGAGACGACGACGTACGGCGAGTCGGTGATCTCGATGCCGAGCTGGCTGATCTTGGAACCGAGGGGGCCCATGCTGAACGGGACGACGTACATCGTCCGGCCCATCATGGCGCCGTCGAACAGCGGCTCCAACGTGCTGCGCATCCGCGCCGGGTCCATCCAGTTGTTGGTGGGGCCGGCGTCCTCCTCCTTCGCGGAGCAGATGAAGGTGCGGTCCTCGACCCGGGCGACATCGGTCGGGTCGGACTTCGCGTAGAAGCTGTTCGGCCGCTTGGCCTCGTCGAGCTTCACGAAGGTGCCGTTGTCGACCAGCAGCTGCGTGAGGCGTGTCCACTCGGCCTCGGAGCCATCCGCCCACTCCACCCGGTCGGGCTTGGTGAGCTCGGCGATCTCACGGACCCAGGCCACCAGCTTCGTGTTCTTGGTGGGGGCGTTCTCAAGCCCGGGGATGGTTGAGGCGGTCGTCATGAGATCCTCTCCATTGAGGGTGGCTCGGACTGCATCGCAGCGAGACATGAAGTGTGCCAAGGGGGTACCCCCTTGGAACAGCCCCGCACGCTGTGAGATCGCGCACCGAGAACCCAACGAAGGAGCGCTACTTGGACAGCATGACCGAGACCGTCCACCGCCTCGAGGCCGCGGTCAAGCCGCACCTGCGCGGCGTGCTGCACGAGGTCGCCTTCGCCATCTCACTGGTCAGCGGCACCGCGATCGTCTGCCTCGCCGACGGCGCCAAGGAGCGGACCGCCGCGGCGGTCTACGCGGCATCGGTCGCGCTGCTGTTCGGCACCTCGGCGGCGTACCACCGCGGCCGCTGGTCGCCGCGGGCGCACAGCGTCATGGCCCGGCTGGACCATTCGATGATCTTCGTCCTCATCGCGGGGACCTACACGCCGTTCTCGGTGCTGCTCCTGCACGGCTTCCTGCAGTGGCTCGTGCTCGGTGTGGTCTGGGGCGGCGCGCTGGCCGGCATCCTGCTGCGACTCGCCTCCGGGACGGTGTTCCGGCACCCACCGCGCTGGGTGTTCGTCGTGGTCTACATGGCGCTCGGCTGGGTCGCCGTCGGGGTCATCCCCGAACTGCTGTCGGCGGGCGGGGTCGCGGTCTTCGTGCTGGTGGCCGTCGGCGGCCTGCTCTACACGCTGGGTGCGGTGGTCTACGCGCGCAAGAAGCCGGACCCCTCGCCCCGCTGGTTCGGCTTCCACGAGGTCTTCCACGCGTTCACGCTGGCGGCCTTCGCCACCCACTACATCGCGGTCAGCCTGGCGGTCTACAGCGCCTGACCGCCGTACCCGACCCACCTTCCTGTGCGGGTCCAGGAAGGTGGGTCGGGGCGTGCGTCGGGTTAGAGGCCGGGGCCCTGCTCGCGGACCTGCTGGACCGCCTCCATGGCCTGCCGCAGGTCGGCGAGCCAGCTGTCGGCGTGCTCGCCGACGAGCTTGACGCACCAGGCCAGCGCCTCGGCGCGGCTGCGGGCGACGCCGCTGTCGACGAGCGTGTCGAGCACCTGCCGCTCAGGCTGGCGCAGCCGCGTCATGACCGGCACGGCGAGGTGCGTGAACAGCGCGCTCGTGCCGCCTGCTGTGGCGCCCCAGGCGACCTTGCGCCCGTAGCGGTGCTCGGCCTCACGGGCGATCTGGATCCGCTCGTCGCGGGTCTCCTCGCGCCAGCGGCTGATCCGGCCCTGCTCGGCAGCGGCGACATCCGCCTCGCTGCCGTCGGTGTCGGGGCTCTCGATGGTGATCCGGACGGTGATCTCGTCCCGGTCGACCCGCAGGTCCGGAGTTCCCCAGCTGTCCGGGAGCCGCCCGGCGAAGAAGCCGTCGATCCCCTCGGCGCTGGGTACCTCGTACTCGTGCTGACCCCGCGGGCCACCCCTGCCTCTGCGTCCTTCTCCGCCGCCCCCGGGACCTCGTCCTCGTCGGGCGTCGTCGGGCGACAAGCGCCCTGCCTTCTCGTGTGGGTGCCTCATCAGGCTCTCCCCTCTCTGTTGCTGCGATTACATGATTACACAACAACTGCGCTTGCACAACCTGGGCATGGCAGGGTTGCCCGGTGACGCGGAACCGGTTCCTTCTCCTCTCGGCCGGCGTACTGGTGGTGGCGTTCGCCGTCGGTCTCGCGGTGGGCATGTCCAGCGGTTCCAGCGGCGGTACGGCGAGCAGCCGGCCGTCCTCGACCCCGACCGTCACGGCCTCCGCCTCTGCAGCCGCGATCGCCGACCTGCCGGCGTCGCTCTACACCGGCTGCAAGGCCCAGCACGTCGCGGTCGGCACCGGGCTGACGTGCGCCACCACGCTGGCCGGCGTGGACGAGGTGCTCGTCGTGAAGTGGCCCGACGCGGCCGCGATGCAGGCCGACTGGGCGAAGACGCAAGGCAGCAAGCCGGACGGCAAGTGCGGCAGCTACACGGGCAAGCCGGCGGCCGGCCTCAGCAGCACCTGGGGCAACGGCCAGCCGCTGGCCTGCTACGTGAACAGCAACGGCGCCGCGGTGGTGCTGTGGGAGGTGCCGGACCGCGCGCTGGAGCTGCTGGCGATCCGCACGGACGGCAACACGTCGGCGGCCTTCGGCTGGTGGAACCAGGCGATCAAGACGCCGTTCAGCTGAGCTGGGCGCGCAGCCGCTCCGGGTCCGTGGTCGGCAGCTCGCAGACCATCCGCCGGCAGACGTAGGCCGCGCCGGCTTCACGGCCCTCGGCCAGCGGGCCGTTGACGGCCACCACTGCGCCGGGCGACGTCGCGCGACGGGCCACCGCCAGCAGGTCCGGCCGGTCGAGCACGACGACCTCCGCCGGCCCGGCCAGCAGCGCCTCGCTCACGGCCAGCGCCCAGCCGGCGAACCTGGCATGCCGACCGAACAGCATCGCCAGCTGACCCAGGCCGTCCTCGGCCGCCGTGCGGTGCCGGTCGGAGCCGGTGAGCGCTGCGTAGGTCAGCAGCGCGCCGCACGCGGCCGCCGCTCCGGAGGGGGTCGCGTTGTCGGTCGGGTCCTGCGGGCGGCGCACCAGCGGCTCGGCGTCGTCCGCGGTGTCCCAGAAGCCGCCGCGGTCGTCGGGGAACTGCGAGAGGACCACCTCGAGGAGAGCGTGCGCGCCGCGCAGGTGCTCGAGGTCGCCGGTCGCCCAGTACAAGGCGAGCAGGCCCTCGGCGACGTCGGCGTAGTCCTCGAGCACGCCGGCGTGCTTGCCGACGACGCCGTCCCGGGAAACCCGACGCAGCCGCCCGTCCACCCAGTGCAGGTCCTGCAGCAGCCAGGAGCAGCGCTCGGCGGCGGCCACCCAACGTGGTTCGTCCAGCAGCACACCGGCCTCGGCGAGGGCAGCGACCGCCAGCCCGTTCCAGGCCGCCACGACCTTGTCGTCGCGTCCCGGTTGCGGCCGGTCGCCACGCGCGGCCAGCAGCCGGGCGACCACGCTCTCGTAGCGGGCCGGGTCGTCCGGCTCGAGCAGCCGCTGCAGCGTCGACGTCCCGTGCTCGAAGCTGCCAGCGGCCGTGACCTCGAGCTGCTCCGCCGCCCAGATCCCGTCCTCCGGGCCGAGCAGCTCGATCAGCTGCTGCGGGGTCCACACGTACGTCAGTCCCTCGACACCCTCGGTGTCGGCGTCGAGGGCACTGGCGAAGCCGCCTTCCGGCGTCGCGAGGTCACGCAGCAGGAACTCCGCCGTCTCGCGGACGACCCGCTCGGCGAACGCGCTACCGGTGGCCCGGTACCAGTGCGCGTAGACCCGCAGCAGCAGAGCGTTGTCGTACAGCATCTTCTCGAAGTGCGGGACCACCCACTGCTCGTCGACGGAGTAGCGCGCGAAGCCACCCGCGAGCTGGTCGTACATCCCGCCGCGCGCCATTGCCTCGCAGGTGTGCGCGACCTTGTCCATGCCCTCGCCGGTGCGAGATGCCCTGCGGATCAAGAACTCCAGCACCATCGACGGCGGGAACTTGGGAGCCGACCCGAAGCCGCCGTGCACCCCGTCGTGGGACCGAGCGAGCTGCTCGAAGGCCTTGTCCAGCAGATCCGCGTCGATCGCCACCTGCCCCTCCGGCATCGGTCGCGACAGCCGCTGCACGACATCACGGCCGGCCTCGTCGACGTCCGCCCGTCTTGACTCCCAGGTCTGCGCGACCGACTGCAGCACCTCGACGAACGACGGCATCCCGTGCCGCGGTTCCTTCGGCCAGTAGGTGCCGGCGAAGAACGGCTCGCCCTTGGTCGTGAGGAAGCTCGTCATCGGCCAGCCGCCGTGACCGGTCATGGCCTGCACGGCCTCCATGTAGACCGCGTCGACGTCGGGCCGCTCCTCGCGGTCGACCTTGATGTTGACGAAGTGCTGGTTCATGAGCTCAGCCGTCG
>JAOPVZ010000122.1 GCA_025965935.1 Frankiales bacterium
TTCCTCGCCGAGCAACCCCCGCGGGACTGAGCCCTCCTGCACTCTCGCGCAGGCAGAGCACCTCCAGTCGCCTCCGCCGAGCGTGTGCCTGAGCTCTGGCGCGCGCGAGAGCTCAGGGTGTTGTGGGCGGCGGGAGATCGTCGTACCGGCTCCTAGGATGGACAGGCGATGACAGCCCTGCCGTTCGAGACCCCGGTGCTCAGCCCTCAGGCCGAGCGGCTGCTCGAGGGGCTCAACCCGCAGCAGCGGCAGGCGGTCGTGCACGAGGGCAGCCCGCTGCTGATCGTCGCCGGTGCCGGCTCGGGCAAGACCAAGGTGCTGACCACCCGAGTCGCCTACCTGCTGAGGGCGCGCGACGTGCAGCCCGGCGAGGTCCTCGCCATCACCTTCACCAACAAGGCCGCCGGCGAGATGAAGGAGCGGGTGGCCGCCCTCGTCGGTGGCCGGGCCCGGGCGATGTGGGTGTCCACCTTCCACAGCGCGTGCGTGCGGATCCTGCGCGCGGAAGCCAAGAAGCTCGGCTTCACGACGACCTTCAGCATCTACGACCAGGCCGACAGCCAGCGGCTCATGACCCTGGTGTGCCGTGACCTCGACCTGGACCCGAAGCGCTTCCCGGCGCGGCAGATGTCCCATCAGATCAGCGATCTCAAGAACGAGCTGATCGACCACGAGTCCGCAGCGGCGAGCGCGTCCAACGTGCACGAGCAGACCCGCGCCGAGGTCTACAAGCTCTACCAGCAGCGCCTCCGCGAGGCGAACGCGATGGACTTCGACGACCTGATCATGACCACGGTCAACCTCCTGCAGGCCTTCCCGGACACTGCCGAGCACTACCGGCGCAGGTTCCGGCACGTGCTGGTGGACGAGTACCAGGACACCAACCACGCGCAGTACGCGCTGGTGAAGGAGCTGACCAAGCCGGTCGGGCTGGAGCTGCCCGCCGCCGAGCTCTGCGTCGTGGGTGACGCCGACCAGTCGATCTACGCGTTCCGCGGAGCTGACATCCGCAACATCATGGACTTCGAGCTCGACTACCCGGACGCCCGGGTCGTGCTGCTCGAGCAGAACTACCGCAGCACCCAGCGGATCCTCACGGCGGCCAACGCCGTCATCGCCAAGAACGAGGGCCGCAAGGAGACGCGGCTCTGGACCGACGCCGGCGACGGCGACCTCATCGTCGGCTACGTCGCGGACAACGAGCACGACGAGGCCGCGTTCGTCGCGGAGGAGGTCGACAAGCTCACCGACATGAGCAAGGACGAGGGGGGCGTCAATCCTTGCGACATCGCGGTGTTCTACCGGACCAACGCGCAGTCCCGGGTCTTCGAGGAGGTCTTCATCCGGGTGGGCCTGCCCTACCGGGTCGTCGGCGGCGTCCGGTTCTACGAGCGCAAGGAGGTCCGGGACGCGCTGGCCTACCTGCGGGTGCTGGCCAACCCGGCCGACATCGTGTCACTCCGGCGCATCCTCAACACCCCGCGGCGCGGGATCGGCGACCGGGCCGAGGCCTGCATCGAGGCCTTCGCGAGCCGCGAGCGGATCACCTTCTCGGAGGCGCTCACCCGCTGCGAGGAGGTGCCCGGAATGGCGCCGCGCAGCGCCAACGCGGTGCAGCAGTTCGCCGATCTCATGGACGAGCTGCGCGCGCTGGTCGAGGGCAAGATGCCACCGGCCGAGGTGATCGAGGCGGTGCTCGACCGGACCGGCTACCTCAAGGAGCTCTCGGAGTCCGTCGACCCGCAGGACGAGTCCCGGGTGGAGAACCTGTCCGAGCTCGTCGGCGTGGCCCGCGAGTTCGAGGACCGGGTGCCGGACGGCGGGGTGCTCGAGTTCCTCGAGCAGGTGTCGCTGGTCGCCGATGCCGACCAGATCCCCGACGCCGACGGCACCGGTGGTGTCGTGACCCTCATGACGCTGCACGCCGCCAAAGGGCTCGAGTACCCGGTCGTGTTCCTCACCGGCCTCGAGGATGGCGTCTTCCCGCACCTGCGCACCCTCGGCGACCAGGCCGAGCTGCAGGAGGAGCGGCGGCTGGCCTACGTCGGCATCACCCGCGCCCGGGAGAAGCTCTACGTCAGCCGCGCGCACCTGCGGATGGCCTGGGGGCAGACCGCCTACAACCCGCCCTCGCGCTTCCTCGACGAGCTGCCGGCCCACCTGATGGACTGGCGCCGGCTCGCCTCGACGGTGGCGAGCACGCCCGCTCTCGCCCGGGCGGCCGACCGGGTCGCGGCCAACCCTGCGCGCAAGGCCCCGGGCCTGCGGGCGATCCCGTCACTCGAGGTCGGGGACCGGGTGACCCATGACGCCTTCGGCCTCGGCACCGTGACTGCCACGAAGGGCGTCGGCGATGCCAGCCAGGCCGAGGTCGACTTCGGGTCCGGCACGGGCAGCAAGTGGCTGCTGCTGCGCTACGCCCCGATCGAGAGGGTCTGAGCCGCCGGGGACCCTTCTCCCATGCGCAGGACAGGACCCGGTGGTTGGCGCCACGCTCTCAGCTGGGCGGGCTGGGAGACGTCAGGCGTGCACGAGGGAAGGGTGCGACGGCAGCGTCAGACGTCCACGCCGTGCGCCCGCAGCCACGGCCGCGGGTCGATCTGGCCGCCGTGCGTCTCGGTGCGCACCTCGAAGTGCAGGTGCGGCCCGGTCGAGTGGCCGGTCGAGCCGACCAGGCCGATGATCTCGCCGGTGGTGACGTGCTGGCCCGCGGAGACGAACTCCCGGGACTGGTGGGCGTAGGCGGTGTAGAAGCCGTTGTCGTGCCGGATGATCGTGATCAGCCCATAGCCGCTCTCGCCGCTGAGGTAGCCGCTGCCGACCACCACACCGTTCCCGGCGGCGACGATCGGGCTGCCGTAGCCGGCGCCGAAGTCGAGGCCCTTGTGCAGCTTCCCCCAGCGCATGCCGTAGGGGCTGACGACCGGCGCCGGGTTGGGCGCCACCCAGCGGTCGGCGACGCGCACGGCCGCGCGGTGCTTGACGGCCGCCTTCTTCTTGACGGGCAGGACCGTGCGGGACCGGCTGGCGCGCTGGGCGACCAGGCTCGTCGCGGCCACCGGGTGCGGTGCCCGGGGCTCGATGTCGATGCCGCCGACGGGCGTGCTCGCGGCGGACAGCTGAGCCGCCTGGTGGTGGTGGGCCGGGGCCAGGCCGAGCAGGCCGAGGGCGCAGGCGCCGAGCAGGAGAGCTCGCGCGAACCCAGGGCTACGGCGCGAGGCCTCGGGGGCAGGGGCTGGCGGCACGGTTCGAAGGCTCCGGTCGTCGTCCACGAGCGCGCCGCCGGGCTGTGGACCGCCACGTCAGGGACGTGGCCGTCCGGTTGCGACACGCAACAGCCACCTCGCGGGGAGGTGGCCGTTACCGGGACGTTATCCGAACAGCCGGCTGGCCCACAACTCCGGTTGGTCCGTTCGGGCTAGTCAGCGGTGTCGCGGTACCCGCAGTGCCGAGAGGGGTCACGCCCGCGGTGAGCGTGCCGCCGTGCTCGTCCAGGTGCGCCAGCAGCGCGGCGATCTCCCGGACGACGCGGCCGTCGATCGGCAGGCTCATGTGCCCGACGCCGTGCAGCAGCACGTTGCGGGCGGCCAGGTCGGGGTGGTCGATGCGGGCGGCCCGCTTGGGGACGATGAGCTGGTCCAGGTCGCTCCAGAAGGCCACGAACCGGGTCCGCAGGCCGGGGGCGGGTGCCGCCAGCTCGGTGAGCAGGTCGGAGCCCGGTCGCAGCTGCCGCACCAGCCGCTGGGGGACGAACCGGGCGGCTGACGTGCCGCCGTGCGGGGAACCCAGGGTGCACAGCGTGTGCACCCGCGCGTCGCCGCCGAGCCGCTGGACGTAGTAGCGCGCGATGAGCCCGCCGAGCGAGTGCCCCACGACGTGCACCCGCTCGTAGCCGGTCTCCTCGCAGGTGCGCTCGATGAGCGCGCCGAGCCGCTCCGCGACGGTGCGCACGTCCTGCGTCAGGGGGCTGTAGTTGAGGGTGATGACGCGCCCGAAGCCGCGCCGCCGGAGCGCCCGGCGGAGCAGCGTGAAGATCGAGCGGTTGTCGACCAGCCCGTGCACCAGCACGATCGGCGTGCCCGCGGCGACCACGTCGCCGAGGACCAGACCGCGCTGCACCGGCGGCAGGTCGCCGACCGTGAACCGGTCGAGCTCGTCGCGGGCCTTCTCGCGGCGCTTCTCTGCCGACAGCCCGAAGGGGTAGAGCGCGCCGTGCGCCGTGATCCACGCGAGCTCGGTCGCCGTACCCCTGAGTCCGGCGGGCGTGCAGATCGCCTTGACCCCGCGGTGGGTCGTGCGGGCAGCGCGGGACACCGTGTGTGTCAGCCGGGGGCGGGGGTCGAGCACGCTCGGGACCCTAGACCAGTGCATGTCCCTCGAGTGCCCAAACACACGCCGAGAGCACCCTCACAGGACACAGTCAGGGAGACTCAGTGCCACATTCAGGACACATCTAGGACATATCACAGCCGCCCAGGCAGGGGTCCTGACCACCGCGTCGCCCGCAGCGCAAGCCGCTCTTCGCGTCCCAGTCGCAGGAGCCGGTCGAGATGACCGGGTACGTCGGAAGGCTCGGCGAGTGCGTCCGCGAACCCCAGCCGGAGCAGGTCGTCAGG
>JAOPVZ010000132.1 GCA_025965935.1 Frankiales bacterium
AAGGTGCTCGCCTACCTCCGGACCCGCGGCGCCAGCGAGCCCGAGGACCTCACCAGCGAGGTCTTCCTCACGGTCTTCCCACGCCTCTCAGCGCTGACCGGCGGCGCCGCCGGGCTCCGGACCTTCACCTTCAGCGTCGCGCACGCCCGCCTCGTCGACGACCTCCGCAAGCGCAACCGCCGCGAGCCCTCGGTCCCGTACGAAGCCGCGGACGACCCCCGGCTGGCGGCCTCGTCGGAGGACGTCGCCCTCGACCAGCTGCAGAGCCGCCGGGTCCGCACCGTGCTCGACCAGCTGCTGCCCGACCAGCGCGACGTGCTCGTGCTCCGGGTCTTCGGCGACCTCACGGTCGAGCAGGTCGCCCAGGCGCTCGGCAAGAGCCCCGGTGCCGTGAAGCAGCTGCAGCGGCGCGGCCTGCTCGCCCTCAGGCAGTCGCTCGAGAACCACCCGGGTGGAGTAACCCTGTGACGGGCCACGACGATGACCAGAACGTGAGAGTCCCCCGCTTCGAGGACCGCCTCGTGGACCGCGACGCCGACGCGCTGCTGCGCGGGCTCGCCGTCACGGGTGAGGACGGGCTCACCGCCTTCGTCTCCGAGCTGCAGTCCCTCGCCGACCAACCCGTACCGGCCCCGAGCCGCGCCCTCGCCGCGCTGCTCGAGGACGGGCTGGTCCCGGACACCACCCTGCCCCCCGTCCTTTTCCCGGTACGACGAAAGCGCAGGTGGCTCGTCAGCATCCCGCTCGCGTTCGTGGTCGTCGGGGGCACCGTCGGCGCGGCCAGTGCGAACGCGTTGCCCGACCAGGCTCAGCGCCTGGTGTCCGACACGGTCTCCTCGATCACCCCGATCCACCTGCCGAAGCCGGCGCACCGGCGGGCACCGGCACCGGCCCGCGGTCATGCCCCAACGCCGGCCGTGAGCGCGCAGCCCGTGGTGCCGGAGCAGCACGGCAGCGACCGGCCCGGCTCCCCGCGTCCGTCGGCATCACCGCACGGCGTGGGCGACGGGCAAAGCGAGCACGGCGGCGGCGAGGGCCGCGACCGGGTCCGGCCGAGCGCGTCGCCCCACCCGATCAACCAGGGCCGGGAGGGCGGCGGACCGGGCCGGACCAGCGGCGGTTCCGGGTCAGGCAGCGACGTTTCCGGGTCAGGCACTGACGGCGGGCACGTCGGGGACTCGCGCAGCTCCGGCGACCAGGGCGGCTCGAGCTCCGGCTCCGGCGAGCGCTGACCAGCAGCTACGCCACCAGGTAGTCGGCCAGCTCCGCGGCCAGTTGCGGGCCGACCCGGGCCTCGAGCCGGGTGCCCTCCTCCAGGTGCTCCTCGGCGAGGATCTCGCCCTCGTCGTGGATCCGCGCGACCAGCCGGCCGGCTGCGTACGGCAGCACGACCCGGACCAGGGTCTCCGGTCGCGGTACCTCGTCCTCCAGGATCTGGACCAGCTGGTCGAGCCCGGCGCCGGTCTTCGCCGAGACCGCCACCGAGTGCTTCTCACGACGCTGGATCCTCGACAGCACAAGGGGATCCGCGGCGTCGGACTTGTTGATGACGACGACCTCGGGGACGTTGTGCGCGCCGATCTCGGCGAAGACCTGACGCACGGCCTGCAGCTGGCCTTCGGGGTCCTGGTCGCTGCCGTCGACGACGTGCAGGATCAGGTCGGACTCGCCGACCTCCTCCAGCGTCGAGCGGAACGCCTCGACGAGCTGGTGCGGCAACCGCCGTACGAAGCCGACCGTGTCGGTGAGGGTGAACTCCCGCCCGCTGGGGGTCTCGGCCCGGCGCACGGTCGGGTCCAGGGTCGCGAACAGCGCGTTCTCGACCAGGACGCCCGCGCCGGTGAGGCGGTTGAGCAGCGAGGACTTGCCGGCGTTGGTGTAGCCGGCGATCGCGACCGACGGGACCTCGTGGCGGCGCCGCTCCTGGCGCTTCACCTCCCGCGCGGTCTTCATCTCCTTGATCTCGCGGGCCAGCTTGGCCTGCCGGGCGCGGATCCGTCGGCGGTCGGTCTCGATCTTGGTCTCGCCGGGCCCGCGCGTGCCGACGCCGCCGGCACCGCCACCGGCGCCACCGCCCTGCCGGGAAAGCGACTCACCCCAGCCACGCAGCCGCGGCAGCATGTAGGTCATCTGCGCCAGCTCGACCTGTGCCTTGCCCTCGCGGCTGGTCGCGTGCGTCGCGAAGATGTCGAGGATCAGCCAGGTCCGGTCGATGACCTTGACCTTGACGAGGTCCTCGAGCGCTCGCAGCTGACCGGGTGACAGCTCCCCGTCGCAGATGACGGTGTCGGCGCCGGAGGAGAGCACCGCGTCGCGCAGCTCCTGCGCCTTGCCGGACCCGACGTAGGACTTCGGGTCGGGCATGTCCTTGCGCTGGATCAGGCCCTCGAGCACCTCGCAGCCCGCCGTCTCGGCGAGTGCCTTGAGCTCGAACAGCGACGTGTCGGCGTTGTCCCCGCGCGGGTAGACGCCCATGAGGACCACCCGCTCGAGCCGGAGCGCGCGGTACTCGACCTCGGTGACGTCCTCGAGATCGGTGCGGATGCCCGAGACCCGGCGAAGAGCGTTGCGCTCCTCGAGGTCGAAGCCCTCGCCCTCAAGGTCGTGGAGATCGAGCTCAGGGTCGAGGTGGATGTCTGCGTTGCGCTCACGTGGGCGCTCGGGGTGCGGAAGAGTCATCTCGCCTCCATGGTCGCACCGTCCGGCCCAGGGGTCGAACGCGTTCCTGCCCTGGGCTACGGGCGCCTGCAGTCCTACCGTGTACAGGTGACCGACGTCATCGGTCAGGAACCGTGGCGACCCCCACCGGCGGTCGAGCGAGCCGTCGGCGCGATCCTCCTCGTGGCCGTGCTGACGGCGGCCACCGTGTTCGTCATCCACGACCGCCGTGCGGCCGCCAGGATGGCGCTGCGCGCCGCGACGGTGTCCGTGGCGGACCCACACTCAGGCGACCAGGGCGCCACCTCCTCCGACTACCTGCTCACCAACGCATCCCACCGGACCTTGCACCTGGTGTCGGCAAAGCTCGACGCCTCCACGCAGGTGCCGCTCAACCGGGACCTCCGGCCTGGCGCCACGATCGCGGTGACGATGCCGCTGCCGAGCTCCTGCGGCGCCCACCTGCCGGAGGACCGTCCCGCCACGCTGCTGGTGCGGTTCCACGTGGCCGGGCAGCAGCGGGAGGCACGGCTGGACGTGCGCGGCACCGCAGCGTCGTACAGCTTCCGCACAGCGCTGCAGGCCCGGTGCGCCGACTTCCTGCTGGACGGCGCCGTCACCGGCGCCGTCATCGCGCTGCACCCGAGACTGGTCGTCGACCTGCGCCTCACCAACGTGTCGCGGACCGCGACGAGCGTCCGATCCGTGCGGCTCGCGGACGGCTTCACGGTCTCGGGAGGCCTGGTCGAGGTGCCGGCAGCCCTGGGGGTGAACCAGCCGACGGAGGTACGCACGTCGGTCGCCGTGCACGTCACGGACTGCAGCGCGGTCCGGGCCTTCGTCGGCAGCTACACCGGACTCGCCTACGTCCCGCGGTTCACGGTCGTGCTGCGCCAGGGTGACGAGGTCGACCTCGACCCCGGTGGCGTCCCGCTGGTCGCGGCCGTCTCCGCGACGGTCCTCGGCGCGTGCTCCTGACCTAGGGTGCGCAGATGGCCGAGCAACCGCCCCCGCCGGTCATCACGATCACCGACCCGTCTGCCCCCGGCCCGCTCACGGACGTCCTCGGGGAGGACGTCACCCGGCGGCCTCGCCGGCAGACCCGGCAGCAGAGAGGGCTCGCGTGGCTGACCACGGCGATCGTCGCCACCGGCGCCGTGGGTGTCTGGGCGGCGAACCAGATCCAGCACGACCACCGGCTCGACCGCCAGGCCCTGCGGGAGATCTCGATCGTGACGGTGACGACCGACGGCTTCTCCAGCGGCGCGAGCCACGTCCAGCTCTCACTGCTCAACGACGGTCCGCACCGGCTCACGGTCGTGTCGGCCCGACTCGACTCACCCGACTTCCCTGAGCTGCTGGCGGCCGGGAACACGCTGCCGCCGAACGAGCCACAGCTGGTCTCGTTCTCGCTGCCCAAGACCTGCCCGCGATCGCTGAGCCAGCTCCTCCGAGCTGCCGTGCTGCTCCGAGTTCGGACCTATCGCGGTGGCGAGAGGACCATCCGCTTCAAAGAAGACCCGATCGGTTCGTCGTTCGCCGCCGGCTTCTTCTTCACGACCATGGCACGGTGCGGCCTCTACCCGCCCGAGCTGAGCCTGCAGCTGGCCGGACCGGTCAACACCGAGCGCATCGGTGGCGACCTGCGGCTGACGCTGACGGTGTACAACCGCTCGGCGGACGCGCGGTCGGTCGCGTCGTTCGCGGTGTCCGGTGGCCTGGCGCTGATCTCCTCGAGCACACCGGTCAAGCTCCGCGGCCACGAGGCGACTCATGTGCGGGTGCGTCTGCGGGTCACCGACTGCACGGCTGCCAGCGGGTCGTGGGCGTTCGACGCGCCCCAGCAGGGCATCACCCAGACGTTCCGTATCGGCAGCGGTGACGGGGAGCTCGACGCGGTCGTGACCGCCGCTGCGGCGACCGGCGTGACCGCGACGCTGCTGACGGCCGCCGACGGCGACGAGGTCGCGCGCTGGGTGCTGGAGCGCTGCCCCAGCCGTTAGAGGGCGCGCAGGCCGGCGGTCAGCTCGGCGCGCTCGTCGTCGGTCAGCACAGAGAACGCGGGCGAGACCATGTGGTTGGTCACGCGTTCGGCAGCGGCCATCTGCTCCTTGCCGATCTCGGGGTCCGGCCACGGCTTCGGCCAGCCGAAGAACTCCGCGTTGGTGGCGCCGTACCGGCCGCTCATGACGGCCTGCAGAGGGTCGACGCCGTAGCCGGCGACGGCAACCAGGTGCGAGCCGCCGCGGTGCTCGCGGGCGGTCTGCAGGGCCAACGCCAGCCGTTCGTGAGGGCCAGCCGCGTCGTACCGGTGCAGGACGTCGCGCCAGCCGGCGAACAGCGGCAGCCCGATGCTCGGCGCGCTGTCGAGTGCCGCGGTCAGCAGGTCGGCCAGCCGGCCGGCAGCTTCGACGGAGGCGAAGCGACGGGTGCCCCAGGCGGCGCAGGCGGCGGCGTACTCGCGAGACGTGTCGGGCGGGTCCATGACCGCGCAGCCCTTCTCCCACGCCTTCGCCTGCAGCTCGGGCGGGAAGAAGCCGAAGGCTGCGACCACCACCGACGCAGGCGCGTTGCCGAGGACACCGCCCCGGCCGCAGTGGTACCAGGACCAGGTGTTCTCGAACCCCAGCTCCGTCCCGCGGGCGTGCACGACCGGGTCGAACATCCACTCGCCGCCGATGCGGCCCACTGCCCCGGCAATGCCGCGAGCGCACTCCTCAGGTGTCACCGAGGAACTCCCCCTCTGCCACGATCACCGCAGGTCCCTCCAGCGTCACGTGGCCGTCCTCGCGCCAGGTGACCATCAGCCGTCCGCCCGGCACGTCGACCGTGTACGCGGATCCGCGCGGGATCCCGAGACGGAGCACGGTTGCGACCACCGCCGCGCACGCCCCGGTGCCGCACGAGCGCGTCTCGCCGACGCCGCGCTCGTGGACACGCATCCGGAGGTGTCCGTCGGCGACGTCCTCGACGTACTCGACGTTGAGGTCCTTGCGGTCCGGGTCGAGGGTGCCGAGGGCGTCGACGGAGGCGACGTGCACCACCGCGTGCGGGTTGCCCATGTCGACGAACGCCGCCGGTGTCCCGTCGACGTCGACCGGGTCGCCGACGACGGCGGGCCCCATGTCGACGAGGACGGTGTCGCCCTTGACGTCGACCTCCTTGATGCCGCCGCGGGTCTCGAGCTGCAGGTGGCCCTCGGACTCCAGGCCGGCCTCCACCAGGTAGCGCGCGTAGACCCGCACGCCGTTGCCGCACATCTCCGCGATGGAGCCGTCGGCGTTGCGGTAGTCCATGAACCACAGGCCGTCCGCGCCCCGGACGACACGCAGCACGCCGTCGGCGCCGATGCCTGCCCGCCGGTCGCACAGCCGGCGCACGAGGTCTTCGGTCAGGTCGAGGGAGTCGTCGACGTCGGGCAGCAGCACGAAGTCGTTCTCGGTGCCGTGACCCTTGAGGAAGCGCACGCCGATCAGCGTACGCAGGTCACCCCTCCGTCACCCGCAGCGCACCTTGCGGACCTGGGCGGCCAGCTGCGGCAGGTCTGCGCTCGCCACGGACACGTACGCCGGTCCCCCAAGGCCGTCGATCGACAGCGCCACGACCGGCGGACCGCTGCCGCAGCCGCGAGGGTCGAGCACGACCATCATCCGCACCGTCGTGTGCGGCCGCAGCACCAATGGCAGCCGGCGTGCAGGCGTCGCGTGCAGGCCGGCAACCGCGACGCCTCGGACCGTGACCAGATGGGTGCTGCGGTTGGTGACGACGAGAGCCAGCTGCAGACCACCCCCGGGCCGGCGCACGGTGCCGGAGGCCTTGAGGCTCAGCGCCCTCCCGGCGTCGACATCGCCGCAGGCCTCCCGTCCGGTGCGGCGCAGGACGTCCACGAGGCCGGCGTCGGTGAGCAGGTCCACGGCGCGGCGCTGGCCGTGCAGCTCGAGCACGGCCTCGGCGCTGGTCGGAAGCGGCGGGTCGCCCAAGCAGTCGACGTCGCGGACGAGGCCGACACCGCTGCCGTGCACGGCCTCCCAGCCGGTGCCGGTGACGTGGGCGTCGACGACCCTCGCGGCCGTGCCCGACGTAACCGTCAGCACCACCGCCACGCGATGGTCGCTGGCGACACCGACGGCGCTCAGGCCGATGGGCGCGCCGGAGAGGACGATGCGGGCGACCTGGTCCGCGTGCTGGTCGCGGCGGTGCATGACCACGAGAGCGGCCGCGGCCGCGATCAGCACCAGCAGGAGCCCCGCCGACACCAGGACTACGGGCCCGGGCCGACGCCTGCGGCCGGCGGCGATGACGTCCTGGACGGCCACGCCGCCAGGGTAGGTGAACGGCGTCTGCTGCGCCGCCAGGTCAGGAGGGCGGGCGCGGCGCGGGGAAGACCTCGGCTTGGGTGTCGCTCTCGACGACGACGCCGCGCCAGCCGGTGCCCTGGGCGAGCAGCCAGCGGGCCTTGTCCGCGCGCTGCGCCGAGGCGAACAGCCAGCCGTGCGCACGGTCGCAGCCGAGCTCGATGAGACGGGCGTGCTCCGACCACTCCTCGACACCCTCGGCGACGACGTACATCCCACGGGCGTGCGCCCGCTCGATGACACTGGCGACGAGCACGTCGTCGTGGTCGGGATCCCCCACGCCACGCACGTACTTGTGCCCGAGCTTCACCGCATCCACCGGCAGCGCTTCGATGGCACCCAGGGTCGCGTAGAAGCTGCTGAAGTCATCGACGGCGAGCACCACCCCGGCGGCATGGAGAGCCTTGAAGATCGGAGCCGCGTTCCGGCCGAGCTCGAGGCAGGCGCGCTCGGTGATCTCCAGGCCGAGAGCGCCGTGCGGCAGGCCGTTGTCGGTCACGACCTCGTGCACCAGCTTGTCGAACCCGTCGGCCCGGACCTGCTCGGCGGAGACGTTGAGCCACAGCTGACGGCGCGGGCCGCGCAGGTCCAGCCAGGTCGCGACCTCCGCAGCACCGGTGCGCAGCACCCACTCACCGATCGGCGAGATCTCCCCGGTGCGGATCGCCAGGTCGAGGAAGTCCGCCGGGCCGAGCACGCCGAGGGCACCGTGGTGCCAGCGCAGCAGGCCCTCCATCGCGACGATGGCGCCGGAGTCGAGGTCGATCTCGGGCTGGTACAGCAGCTCGAGCGAGCCGTCGGTCGAGGCACGGTGCAGGGAGGCGAGGTCGACCGTCGTGGTCTTCATGCCCCCCACACTCGTCCTCAATGTCCGTTGTGCGAATGGCGCGTCGGGGTGGTTTGCGGCTAGTCACGGCTGTCTAGGAGGAACAGCGCCTGGTCGAGTACGTCCTTCTGGGGATCGAGCCAGGTGATGCGCGGGTCTCGCCGGAACCACGACCGCTGGCGGCGCACGAACCGGCGGGTCGCGACCTGGGTCTGCTCCTTCGCCTCGTCCTCCGTCAGCGTGCCCTGCAGCTGCTGGAGCGCCTGCGCGTAGCCGAGCGCGCGGCCGGCAGTCACACCGAGCTCCCCCAGACCGCGCACCTCCTCGACCAGGCCCTGCGCCCACATCCGGTCGACCCGGGCGTTGACGCGCTCCGCCAGGTCGTCGCGGTCCAGTCCGAGGTACGTCGTCGGGACGTGTTCCTGGTACGAGGTCATGGCGCCCGGCATCCGGCCGGTCAGCGTGATGACCTCCAGCGCCCGGACGATCCGACGTCCGTTGCCGACCTCCATCCGCGATGCCGCATCGGGGTCCAGCTCCGTCAAGCGCTGATGCAGGTGCGCCGGTCCGTGGGTGGCGAGCTCCTCCTCGAGCTGCCGTCGCAGCTCGGGGTCGGTGCCAGGGAACTCCAGCTGGTCGAGGGCGGCGCGGAGGTAGAGGCCTGAACCGCCGACGAAGACCTTCGGCGGCCCATCGAGGACGGCGCGCGCCAGCTGCTGGTAGGCCGCGACGCTCGCAGTCTGGCGCACGTCCCAGACATCGAGCAGGTGGTGCGGGACGCCCTGCCTTTCGGCGACGGTCAGCTTCGCCGTACCGATGTCCATGCCGCGGTAGAGCTGCATCGAGTCGGCGTTGACGACCTGGGCGCCGAGGTGCTGGGCGAGCTGCACCCCGAGCTCCGACTTCCCGGTCGCCGTCGGCCCCACAACCGCAACCACCCTGCCCATGAATGGATACTGCGCTGCTGTTTCGGGGCCGGAAACGGCAGCGCGGTATCCGTTCATGCCGGGAGGGGGTCGTCGGTGCGGACCAGCGCGATGCCGGCGACGACGACGGCGCCGCCCAGGGCCTGGATCCAGGTGACGCCCTGGTCCACCAGCAGGTAGGCGAATACGATCGCGAACAGCACTTCGGTCAGTCCGACGAAGGCCGCGATCTTGGGGCCGACCAGCCGCGCACCGGAGATGCCTGCGGTGTAGGCGATCACGGCCGCGACCAATGACAGGCCGAGCACCGGCAGCAGCCAGCTGACGTTGCTGCCGGCGAGGTGCACGGCTCTTGTGCCGGCGTGCATCGGGACGGCGCGGACCGCGCCGGCGACGAGGAGGGTGACCCCGCCGACGGCGAGGCCGGCCCAGGCGTTCACGAGCGGCGGCACGTCCGTGCCGACCCGCGAGGACAGGACGTAGAAGGTCGCGAGGCCCACCGCGGCCCCGAGGCCGCACAGCACCCCGACGAGGTCGACGTGCGCGCCCTCGAGCACGTCCAGCACCAGGACCAGCCCGAGCACGGCGAGCACGACTCCGAGCACCGTGCGCGGACCGGGCCGCTGACCGCCGTACAGCCAGAGCCACAGGACCACGAGGACGCTGCCGCTGTACTCGAGCAGCAGCGCCACGCCGACCGACAGGTGCTGCACCGCGTAGAAGAACAGCAGCTGGCAGCCGGCGACCGCGACCAGCCCGTAGACCGCGAGGTAACCGGCCTCCCGCCGGATCTCCGGCCACCGGCCACGCGCCAGCCAGAGACCCGGTGCCGTGAGGACGAGCGCGGCGACGCAGACGCGGATCGTCACCGCGGCCGCCGGCGACCAGCCCGTCGCCAGCAGGCTGTCGGCGAACGAGCCGGAGGTGCCGAAGGTCGCTGCGGACAGCAGGACGAGAAGCAGTCCCGTCAGTCGCACCCAGCCAGACTAGGGGTCAGGTGATCTCAGGTGATCGTCGCCGTCACCGTGTAGCTGCCGGCCTTGGTGCCGCTGTAGACGTAGACGCCGATGTACCAGTAGGCCGCGGCCGGACTGGTGATCGTGACGGTCTCGCTGTTGGTGGTGGCGGCGCTGGAGCCGTCGTTGACGCTGGTCGTCGGCTTGGCTCCGGCCTTGAGGTAGAGGTCCAGGTCGGGGTTGCAGGACAGCCCGAGCGTGCCGCAGGCCGGGCCGGTCATGGCGACCTTGAGCTGGCTCTTGCCGGCCGGGACCAGGACCTTCGTGTACTGGTAGCTGCCCGCGGCGCCGCTCGTGGCCGTGCGCGCCTGGCCGCTGGTCACGGTCGGCGTAGCGGGGTCCGGGTCGGTGGGCGTCGTCGGGGTGGCCGTCGCGGTGGGGCTCGGCGTCGGGCTGACCGTGGGGCTGGCGGTTGGGCTGGCGGTGGCGCTCGGGCTCGGCGACGGCGTCGTGTCGAAGGCGCCGAACAGCCCCTTTCCGCTGCTCTGGTAGGCGATCGTGGCGTAGGCGTCGGTGGACTGCGCCTGGGTGCCGGAGGCTCCCGCGCACGCGTTGATGCAGCCGTCGGCGTACCCGACGACGACCCGACCGTCCTTGGTCACGTTGGCGTCCATGAAGTCGAGCAGGTTGCGACCGCTGCCGCAGCTGGTGCCACCGGCGCACATCCAGCCGCGCTGCACCGGGTCGGTGGTGGCCTTGACGGTGCTCCAGGTCGTGCCGCCGTCGTAGGTGTAGCTGACGTAGAGGTCCCACACGCCCGGCCACGAGGCCGCGAACGGGTCGCCGCCGGTGGTGGAGCCGAGGTACGCGACCGCCACCCGGCCGTTGTCGCCGGCGGTCACAGCCTGGAAGGTGCTCGTGACGATGGCGGGGCTCATGCTCGCGCCGAGGTCGACGGGGGTCGACCAGGACGAGCCGTGCGTCTTGGAGAGGGCGACGTACGGGTGGTTGTTGGCGCCCTGCCAGGCCTCGTACACGGTGTTGTCCGGCGTGGTCGCGACCGAGGGGTCGAAGCCGTTGGTCGGCTCGCTGGAGCTGGGGATCGTGTACGAGGTCCAGCTCGAGCCGTTGTCGGTGGTGATGCCGCCGCCGGCGAGGCCTCCGCAGTGCGCGTTCGGGAGGTACGCGGTGCCGTCGGCGCTCACCTTGACGTGGCCGTGCAGGCTGCCGCAGGCACCGCCGACGAGCGTCGGCGGTCCGAACGTGAGGCCGCCGTTGGAGCTCGTCGCACAGGCGTCGTTGCCGTTCTGCGCGCAGTAGTAGACGGCCCGGCTGTAGGTGCTGCCGAGCGGCGCCGCCCCGTGCCAGGGTCCGCTGCCGATGCTCTCGTGGTCGAACACACCCGCGCAGGCGTTGCCCTGCTGCGTCCAGCTCCCGCCGTCGTTGTCGGTGTAGGCCAGCGAGGAGCACTCGCCGGCGAGGCCACCGGCGAAGGTGCGTCCCGTCGTCCGGTCCGTGGCGAGGATGGGGTCGATGTTGAACACGCTGGTCGGCGGGCTCGCGTCGCTCCACGTGGGCGTGCCGGCACCGTCGACGGTCACCTTGTAGGTGCTGGCGTACGCCTGGTACATCAGCGCGCCCGAGTTGCCGTTGACGCCAAGGCTGGGCTCGCCGGCGTTGTCGCTGTTGGCCAACGCGCTCGGAGCGGCCAGGTTGGTGAAGGCCGGCGTGCCGCTCAGGGCGGACGCGGGCTCCGAGGTGCCGACGAGGCACACCGTGGCGACCACGGCTGCGGAGGCGAGCAGGACGACGGGGCGCGTCAGACGCATCGAGGGGACTCCTGGGTTGACCGGTTTAGGGGTGTTCTCCCCCTACGACGCAGTTTGCCCGGTTTCCTCGCGCGGCGCCATCAGGCCGGGGCGCCGACCCTCGGCATGCCGAGCGAGACGCCGGGGGTGCGTGGCGCACGGCCGGCCGCCCACAGGTCCCCGGCCTGGGTACGGCGGTGGCCGACCAGCGGCCCGTCCGCGAGCAGGTAGTGCGGAGCCCCGCCGGTCACGACCGTGGTCACCACGTCGCCCGGGCGGGCGCCGTCGACCCGCGCCAGGTGGACCAGCCGGTTGTCGCGCGCCCGGCCCGTCATCCGCTCGGCCCCGTCCTTGCGGCCCTCGCCCTCGGACAGCAGCACCTCGACCTGGCGACCGACCTGGGCCTGCATGCCCTCGTGGGTGATCCGGTCCTGCAGGGCGGCCAGCCGCTGGTACC
>JAOPVZ010000150.1 GCA_025965935.1 Frankiales bacterium
TGCACAAGAGCTTCGGGAAGCTCGAGGTGCTCAAGGGCATCGACCTGGCCGTGCAGCCCGGCGAGGTGTGCTGCCTGCTCGGCCCGTCCGGCTCCGGCAAGTCGACGTTCCTGCGCTGCATCAACCACCTCGAGAAGATCACGGCCGGCCGGCTCTCCGTCGACGGCCAGCTGGTCGGCTACCGCCAGACCGGAGACAAGCTCTACGAGCTGCGCGAGAAGGAGACCGCTGCCAAGCGCGCCGAGATCGGCATGGTGTTCCAGCGCTTCAACCTGTTCCCGCACATGACCGCGCTGGGGAACGTCATCGAGGCGCCGATCCGGGTGCGCAAGCAGTCGAAGTCGCAGGCGATTGCCCAGGCGCGCCTGCTGCTCGACCGGGTCGGCCTCTCGGACAAGGTCGACAGCTACCCGGCCCAGCTCTCCGGCGGTCAACAGCAGCGCGTCGCGATCGCGCGGGCGCTGGCCATGCAGCCGAAGCTCATGCTGTTCGACGAGCCGACCTCCGCCCTCGACCCCGAGCTCGTGGGCGAGGTGCTCGACGTCATGCGCGGCCTCGCGGACGACGGCATGACGATGGTCGTGGTCACGCACGAGATGGGCTTCGCGCGCGACGTCGGCGACACCGTGGTGTTCATGGACGACGGCGTCGTGGTGGAGCGGGGCGCCCCGAAGGACGTCATCGACCACCCGCAGCACCCCCGTACCCAGGCCTTCCTGGGCAAGGTCCTCTAGCCCCAGCTGTCCTGACCCCTGTGTGATCAGCAGGTGATCCGAGGGGCAACACACCGGCGCGCCACCCGTCGTACCGCCTGTTGATCACGGGAGCTGGGGGAGCTGCATGATCAACACGTCATCGCAAGGGCGACACACCGGCGCGGCGGCCGTGTCATCACCTGTTGATCACGAGGGGGGTACGGCGGGACAGCGGCCAGTAGCGGAACAGGACCGTCGACTCCACGTCGGCGACGCCCGTCGGCCCGTCGGCGAAGGGGTTGTCCGAGGCCAGCTCCCAACCGCCGTCGAGCTGCCGGACCGCGCGCTTGACGACCAGGAGGTCGGGACGGGAGCGGAAGCGCCCGACGACCACGGAACCCGGTTTGACCCTGCCGCCACGGAGCACGACGAGGCAGTCGCCGTCGCGCAGCGTCGGCACCATCGACGGGCCGCTGACGAGGACGGTCCCGATGCGCACGCGCCCACCCCCGCGGTCTAGGGTCGGAGAGCAACCGATCCGGAAGGACACATCATGGCTTTCCTGAAGCCCACCACCGTCGCGAGTGCCCACTGCGACCTCCCGTGCGGTGTCTACGACCCCGCGCAGGCCCGCATCGAGGCCGAGTCCGTGAAGGCGATCCAGGAGAAGTACCAGGGCAACCAGGACCCGGTCTTCCGGGAGCGCGCGGTGCTCATCAAGGAGCAGCGCGCCGAGCTGGTCAAGCACCACCTGGCCGTGCTCTGGCACGACTACTTCAAGGCGCCGCACTTCGAGAAGTACCCCGAGCTGCACACGCTCTTCAACGACACCATCAAGCAGGCCAGCGGCACCGGCAGCAAGCAGTCGATGGACCCGGCCGACGGCCAGAAGCTGCTCGACGGCATCGCGAGGATCGACGAGATCTTCTGGGAGACCAAGAAGGCTTGATGCGTCCGGCCGGAGGCCGGCTGTGAGCGTGATCTGGCTCGTCCGGCACGGCCAGACCGAGTGGTCCGCCGCAGGTCGGCACACCGGCCTGACGGACGTGCCGCTCACCGCAGAGGGCGAGGCCCAGGCGCGTGGCCTGGCGCCTCGCCTCTCGCGTCCTGCGGATGATCCCTGGGCGCTGGTCCTCGCCAGCCCGCTGCAACGTGCCTGGCGCACCGCCTTGCTCGCCGGCCTCGCTCCGGAGCCCGAACCAGACCTGCTGGAGTGGGACTACGGACAGGCGGAGGGGCTCACCACCGCCGAGCTCAGCACGGACGGGCCGTGGCGGGTGTGGGACGCCGACTGCCTCGGCGAGACGCTGGACCAGGTCGCGGAGCGGGTACGGCGGGTGCTGGCCCGGGTCCCGTCGGAGGGCGACACGCTGCTCGTGGCACACGGTCACGTGCTGCGGATCCTCGCAGCGGTCTACCTCGAGCTGGACCCGAAGGACGGCCGGCACCTGAAGCTGGACGCCGGCCGGGTCAGCGTCCTGGGGCATGAGCACGACTGGCCTGCGCTGGAGGAGTGGAACACGTGATCAGTCAGTGATCGGCAAGGCCATCAGGGCAGCCGAGCCCACCGACGTACCCGTGATCCGGCAGCTGGTGCAGGAGCTGGCGGAGTACGAGAAGGAGCCGGACGCCGTCGAGGCGACCGAGGCCGATCTGCACGCGGCGCTGTTCGGGCCTTACCCGGTGGCGAGCTGTCATGTGGCCGAGCTCGACGGCGAAGTGGTCGGCTTCGCCCTCTGGTACCGGACGTTCAGCACCTGGACCGGTAGACCGGGGCTGTGGCTCGAGGACCTCTTCGTCCGCCCCGCGGCACGCGGCACCGGGCTGGGCAAGGCGCTCCTCGTCACGCTCGCGAGGGTCTGCGTCGAGCACGGCTGGACCCGGTTCGAGTGGTGGGTCCTGGACTGGAACGAACCTGCCCAGGGCTTCTACCGCAGCCTCGGTGCGCGGGAGGAAGACGGCTGGACCACGTGGCGGCTGGACGGCGATGCCTTGGACCGGCTGGCCAGAACGGACTAGCCCACAGCCACCCCGATCGGCCCTTTCGCTGCGTGTTCGCCTGCTCACACACTGTGGTGGATGACACCTCGTACGCTGGCGATGACGGCTGTCGCCGCGTTGTCGGTGGCTGTCGTGCCGCTCTCGGCTGGGGTGTCCTACGGGGTCCGGTCGGTCACGGCGGTCGTGGCCGCGATCCTGCTGCTGCGGGTCGGCACGGCGATCGGGCGGTTGTCCCGGGTTCTGATGGCCACTGCCTTGCTGGTCGGCATCATCAGCGGGCTGGTCGCGCTGGCCCACCTGGCGCTGACCGGCCGTCCCTCGCCCCCCGGCGGCGCGGCCGACTGGATCTACCTGTCGGCGGGGCCGCTCGCCGTCGCCTCCCTGATGGCCCTGCCCCGGCACCCGCAGGACGGGCCGTGGCGGGCGAAGGCGCTGTCCGAGGCGGCCATCGCGGTCACCTCGCTGGCGTTCGCGCTGGCGAGGATCCTGGAGCAGCTGGCCCGGACGAGCGGGCAGACGCCGGTCGCCAGGGCAGCGGCCCTCGGCTACCCGGTGAACGCCGTCTTCCTGCTGACCGTGCTGCTGGTGACGGTGCCGCGACTGCCGGCCGGGCTACGGCCGTTCCTCCGCCGCTGCGGGCTCGGGCTCGCGTTCATGACGGTCGGGGACGTCGCCTACAGCATCGGCGCGCTGCACGGCTGGTACACCCCGACCACCTGGCCGGCGATGGCCACGCAGACGGGACTGGTCCTCATCGCGATGAGCCCGGTGCGGGCGCGAGCCCCGGTCCAGCTCGTGGCGCACGAGCCCGCGGGCCCGTCACTGCTGGAGGCCGCAGCGCCCTACCTCGCCCTCGCGCCGGCGATCGTGCACAGCACCGTCCTGATCCTGAGCGCCAAGCAGTTCTCCTTGACGGAGATGGGGCTGGCGGTACTGGTCGGGGTGTCACTGGTCGCCCGCCAGCTGATCAGCAACGCGGAGCACCACCGGACCCTGCAGCACGTCGTGCACCGGGAGCGGGCAGCCCAGGCGGCGGCGTTGCGCGACCCGCTCACCGAGCTGTCCAATCGGACCGCGCTCCTGGCCGAGCTGAACCGCCGCATCGCCGCGCCGCAGCCCCAGCCTGTCGCCCTCGCGCTGCTCGACCTCGACGACTTCAAGGACGTCAACGACACCCACGGACACGAGACTGGTGACGCGGTCCTGCGCGAGGTGGCGCGCCGGCTGCGCGTCGCCGCACCGCGCGGCGCGGTCGTGGCGCGACTCGGCGGTGACGAGTTCGCGGTCTGCGCAACCGGTACGACGACGGCAGCGCTTGCCGGCTCGCTCGCCGCAGCGCTGGATGAGCCCGTCGTGCTCGGTGCGCGGCGCTTCACGGTCACCGCGAGCATCGGCGTGGTCGTCGCCGACGCGGGTGACGCCACGGCGACCGTCGCGCTCTCCCACGTCGACGTCGCGATGTACGAGGCGAAGGCCCGCAAGAACCCGCAGCGGTCGGCGGTCGTGGTGCTCGACGGCCACGCGCGCGCCCAGGCAGCCGCCCGGGTGCAGCTGCGCGACGACGTGTCGCGCCCCGACCTCACGCAGTTCCGGATGGTGTACGAGCCGACGGTCGACCTGTGCGATGGCGCCGTCACGGGTGCCGAGGCGCTGCTCCGCTGGCGGCACCCGGTGCTCGGCGAGATCGGTCCCGCCGTGTTCATCCCGCTCGCCGAGCAGGTCGGCGCGATCCACGTCCTCGGCGAGCACGCACTGCGCACCTCCGTCACCGCGCTCGCCGACTGGCTCGACGCAGCAGAAGCGGCGGGCGAGCCCCTGGTGCGCGCGTCCATCGGCGTCAACCTGAGCCCTCGCGAGCTGGGACGGCCGGGGCTGGTCGACCTGGTGCGTGAGGTGCTCGTGGAGCGCGAGCTCGCACCGCATCGACTGGTCCTGGAGATCACGGAGGAGGCGCTGCTCGACGACTGGGACACCGCCGTCGAGGTGATCCGGGAGCTACGGGCGCTGGGCGTCGAGGTGGCCGTCGACGACTTCGGCACGGGCTACTCGTCGCTGAGGTACCTGCGGCGCTTCGACACGAGCATGGTGAAGATCGACCGGGAGTTCGTGCAGGCGGTCGCGGACGAGCCGCGCACCCGGGCGCTCGTGGCGAGCGTCCTGGACATGTCGCGGTCGCTGGAGCTCAGCACCGTTGCCGAGGGCATCGAGACGCTCGACCAGCTGGCCGTCTTGCGCGCCCTCGGTTGCCGCTTCGCCCAGGGGCACCTGTTCGACAAGCCGATGGAGCACGACACGTTCGGCGAGCTGTTGCTCAGCCGGCACCACTACCCGATGGCCGGCTACTCGATGCCGATCCCGCATCAGGACCACGGCCTCCGGCCGAACCTGCTTCCGATCATCCCGCGACGCACCGGCTGAGCGCCGTGGCGGCGAGGCACAGCGCCGCCGTCGAGGCGACGTAGCCCCACCTGCGCGTCTGGGCGACCTCGACCGCGAACGCGGAGAACGTCGTGAGCGCGCCGCAGAACCCGGTGCCGACCAGCGCGGCAGTCGACGCTGCCGGGTGCACCAGCAGCCCGAGGACGGCGCTGCCGACGACGTTCACGAGCAACGTCGCACGCAGTCCGGGCAGCCACTGGGCGACGAGGAACCGGACGGGCGCGCCGACGGCCGCGCCGAGCGCGACGAGCAGTGCGCTCACGCGCGCAGCCCGGCGAGAGCCGCGGCGACACCGAGAACGAGGGAGGCGACGAGGTAGCCGACGGCTGCCGCGAGATCGGAGGTCACCGTCTGCACGGCCAGCGCCGACATCGTGGTGAAGCCACCGAGGAACCCGGTCCCGAGCAGCGGCCGGGACCAGTGGCCGGCCGGGTGACGGGCGACCAGGACACCCAGCAGGAAGGCGCCGACCACGTTGATCACAAGGGTCGTGACGAGGTGCGGGTACGCCTCGACCAGCCCGTAGCGCGTCAGGCTGCCCCCGACGCCGCCGGCCGCGACGAGCACCAGGGGCAGGGTCAGGCGAGGAGCCGCGTCCGGGTCGGTCACTCGGCCAGCCTCTCAGGTGGCCGGCGGCCTTGATCTTCGTCACAGGTGTAGGACGCTGACCCCAGGGCAGGTTTGACGTCGAAGATCATCCGACCAGAGGGGGGAACGTTGACCGCGACCGACCGCGACACGAGCGGGGGGGCCGCCAGCGACACGGTGGTGCTGAGGCTTCCCGCGCAAGGGGCCTACCTGTCGGTGCTGCGCACCGCGACCGCCTCCCTCGCGTCCCGGCTGGACTTCACGATCGACGACATCGAGGACCTGCGGATCGCCGTCGACGAGGCCTGCGCGATGCTCCTGTCGCAGGCGGTGGCCGGCGCCGACCTCACCTGCAGCTTCGAGCTCGCGGGCGACGCCATGGCCGTGGCTGTGAGCGTGCCGACCTTCGACGGGGAGCTGCCGTCGCGCGACACCTTCGCCTGGACCGTCCTGACTGCCCTCGCCGGTGAGGTGGACAGCTCCGTCGACCTGGAGAAGGTCGTCACCCTGTCCCTCCGCAAGACCCGCGCAGACCTGCAGGCTCCGGTCCAGTGACCTCGCCGTCTTCCCCGCACCCGGCTTCCGTGCCCCCGACGGACGAGCTCGAGGTCGACGCGGCCGACCCGGACGTCGCCGCCGCGACCGATGACGTCAAGGAGGAGCTGTCCTCCGGGCGCAACCAGCGCCTGGCGGCAGACCGCACCCGGGCCCGTGCGCTGTTCGTCCGGCTCTCCGAGCTGCCCGAGGACGACCCCACCCGGTCGCGGCTGCGGGACGAGCTGGTCGAGCTGCACCTGCCGCTCGTCGAGTACCTCGCTCGCCGCTTCCGCAACCGCGGCGAGATGCTCGACGATCTCGTGCAGGTCGCGACGATCGGGCTCATCAAGTCGGTCGACCGCTTCGACCTCGAGCGGGGCGTCGAGTTCTCGACCTACGCGACCCCGACGATCGTCGGCGAGATCAAGCGGCACTTCCGCGACAAGGGCTGGGCCATCCGCGTCCCCCGACGGCTGCAGGAGCTCAAGCTGGCGCTCACCAAGGCGACCGGTGAGCTGTCGCAGAAGAACGGCCG
>JAOPVZ010000152.1 GCA_025965935.1 Frankiales bacterium
GTGCCACGAGGAGCGATCTCCTGTCTCAGGCGGCCCGCCCCGGGTCGGGCGGCCCGCAGCGCGCGGAAAGGCAGCGGATGAGCCATTCGGTCCCCCGCTGCGCTTCCGGCGAGTCTAGGGGCCTGGCGACCTGACGAACGCTTCGGCGCGTCGGCAGGTTCCGATCAGGCGTGTCAGCCGGCTGTCAGACGTGCTACGCGGTGTCCAGGTCGAGGGGCAGCACGTCGACCGGACCGGGCGGCCGGAGGCCCAGGTGGCGCCACGCGGCAGGCGTGGCGACCCGCCCGCGCGGCGTGCGGGCGATCAGGCCGCTGCGCACGAGGAAGGGCTCGCAGACCTCCTCGACCGTCTCGGGCTCCTCCGCCACGGCCACCGCCAGGGTGGAGAGCCCGACCGGACCGCCGCCGAACCGGCGTACCAGGGCGTCGAGGACGGCCTTGTCGAGCCGGTCCAGGCCCAGCTCGTCGACGTCGTAGACCGCCAGCGCGGCGGCGGCGGTCGGCTGGTCGACAGAGCCGTCGCGGCGCACCTCGGCGTAGTCGCGCACCCTGCGCAGCAGCCGGTTGGCGATGCGCGGCGTGCCCCGCGACCGCCCGGCGATCTCGGCGGCCCCACCTGGGTCAAGGGGTACGCCGAGCAGCCCGGCGCTGCGGTGCAGGACCCGCTCGAGCTCCTCGGTCGAGTAGGGCTCCATGTGCGCGGTGAACCCGAACCGGTCGCGCAGCGGGCCGGTGAGCAGGCCCGAGCGGGTGGTGGCGCCGACGAGCGTGAACGGCGCCACCTCGAGCGGGATGGCCGTCGCACCCGGACCCTTGCCGACGATGACGTCGACGCGGAAGTCCTCCATCGCGACGTACAGCAGCTCCTCCGCAGGCCGGGAGATGCGGTGGATCTCGTCGATGAACAGCACCTCGCCCTCGGCGAGCTGGCTGACGATGGCCGCCAGGTCGCCGGCCCGTTCGAGCGCGGGCCCGCTGGTGATGCGGATGCCGGTGCCCAGCTCCGCAGCGATGATCATGGCGAGGCTGGTCTTACCGAGGCCGGGGGCCCCGGACAGCAGCACGTGGTCGGGCGGCCGTTGCCGCCGGATGGCGCTCTCCAGCACCAGCGACAGCTGCTCACGCACCCGCTCCTGCCCGACGAACTCCTCGAGCCGCTTGGGACGCAGCGCGGCTTCCTGCAGCCGCTCGGTCTCGCTCGCGTCCGGCCGGGCCAGGCTCAGTCGCGCGAGCTCCGCTGCCTCGTCCTGTTCGCTCATCTGCTCTTCCCCAGCATCACCAGCGCTTCTCGGAGCAAGGACGGTACGTCGGCATCGCTCGCGCCTGGGTGGGCCGCCGACAGCCTGACCACGACCTCGTCGGCCTGTGAGGTGTTCCACCCGAGGCCGACGAGCGCCTCGGTGAGCGTGTCGCGCCAGGCAACGGGCGCGGCGCCGCTCGAGGCGTGCGCCATGCCGAGCTTGTCGCGCAGCTCCAGGACCATCCGCTCGGCACCCTTCTTGCCGATGCCGGGCACGAGCGTCAGCGACGCCAGGTCGTTGGTGGCGACGGCCCGGCGGACGGCGTCCGGAGTCAACGTCGTGAGCACCGCCTGCGCCACCTTGGGACCGATGCCGCTGGCTGTCTGCAGCACCTCGAAGAGCTCGCGCTCGTCGTCTGTCTCGAAGCCGTAGAGCGTGAGGGAGTCCTCGCGCACCACCAGCGTGGTGGCGAGGAACGCGTCGTCACCGGTCCGGAGCCGCGCGCGGGTGCCCGGGGTGGTCTGGACGGCGAGGCCGACGCCGCCCTCGTTCAGGACCACCCCGCCGCTGGTGTGCCCCGCCACCCGGCCGGTGATGCTGGCGATCATCCGCGCTCTCCGGGGGCGGTCACACGAGCCGGGCCAGGGCCGGAGCCCGCCAGGAGTGGCAGATCGCGAGCGCCAGGGCGTCCGCCGCGTCGGCGGGCTTGGGCAGCTCGGTGAGGCGCAGGATGCGGGTGACCATCAGACCGACCTGTGCCTTGTCGGCCCGCCCCGATCCGGTCACGGCGGCCTTGACCTCGCTCGGGGTGTGCAGGGCCACCGGGATGCCGCGCCGGGCGGCGGCCACGATGGCGACGGCGCCGGCCTGGGCGGTGCCCATCACGGTCCGGACGTTGTGCTGCGCGAAGACCCGCTCGACCGCGACGGCGTCCGGCTGGTGCAGGTCCAGCCAGGCCTCGATGTGCCGCTCGAGCTCGACCAGCCGGGCGCCCAGCTCCGCGTCGGCCGGCGTACGGACGACTCCGACCGCGACCAGCGTCGCGCGGCCCGGGCGGCCCTCGACGACGCCGAGGCCGCAGCGCGTCAGGCCCGGGTCGACCCCCAGCACCCGCACCGGCCCCACCTCTCTCCTGGATCTTCCTGGAGATCCCTCGTACACCTGTTCGGCAGCGTAGGCCTTGGCTCCGTCCGCTTCCCGCAGGCACGCCCGGCGCGTCGGCTGCCCACATGCAGCCGCCTACGGCGCGTCGACTTGTCACTTCTGTCACTCCTGTCACTCTGTCCCCACTGTTCACAGGGGGTCAGAGATGTCGAACGCGATGCGCTTCTTCGTGTCAGCCGTGCTGCTCGCCGCGGCCGGCGCCGTGTGCCTGATGGCGATGTGGGTGCCGGCCGGCGGCAGCGGGGCGGCGCTGCTGGTGTTCGCCGCGCTCGCCGTGGCGGCCGAGGTCATCGGCGCGGACGTCTACGGGTCGTCCACGGTGAGCCTGTCCGCCGTACCCGTCGTGGCTGCCGCGTGCGCAGGCGAGCCGGGTGCTGCGCTGCTGGCCGCCGCGGCCGCAGGCGTGGTGACCACCGCCCGGGCCGGCACCCGGCGCGTGGAGCAGTACCTGTTCAACCCAGCGGTGCTGATGATCTGCGCGGCGCTGGCGAGCATCGTGGCCCGCCCCGCCGTCGGGCACGCGCTGCCGTTCGTGGTGGTGGCCGGCGTCATCGCCGGTACGGGCTACTTCGCGCTCAACAACGGACTCGTCGCGATGGCGATCGGGCTGGACCAGCACCGCTCCCCCGTCGAGGTGCTGCGCACCGAGCTCTCCTGGCTGCTGCCGTCCTTCGTCGGCTACGGGCTGCTCGCCGGGCTGCTCGGCGAGGCGTTCAGCCTCTCCGACGGCTGGGGCGTGCTCGCGTTCCTCGTCCCGCCGGCGCTGCTGCGGCACGGCCAGCGGCAGGTCGTCGTCAAGACCGAGCGGTCGGTGCAGCAGCTCAAGACCGCGCACCGCGAGCTGCGGGACGCGCACGCCTCCGTCGTCGAGAGCCACCGGGCCACCGCGGCCGCCCTCGCCCAGGCCATCGAGGCGCGCGACTCAGGCACCGGCGGGCACGTCGTCCGCGTCACCCGGCTCGCGACCGTGATGCTCGCCCTCGTCGACCCCGACCTGGCCTCCGACGAGCAGGTGTCGTTCGGGTTCCTGCTGCACGACGTCGGCAAGATCGGCGTCCCGGACGCCATCCTGCGCAAGCCGGGGCCGCTCACCCCCGAGGAGCGGGCCGTCATGGACAAGCACCCCGCGATCGGGCACCGGATCGTGAGCCAGGCCGGCTTCTCCGACGTGGTCGGCGACATCGTGCTGACCCACCACGAACGGTGGGACGGCGGCGGCTACCCGCAGGGTCTGCGCGGCGACCAGATCCCGCTGGCCACCAGGGTCTTCGCGGTCGCCGACTCTCTCGACGCGATGACCGACGACCGGGTGTACCGGGCCGGGATGCCGCTGGACGACGCGATCGTCGAGGTGGTCCGGCACAGCGGTACCCAGTTCGACCCGATGGCCGTCGAGGCGCTGTGCCGGTTGGACCGCGCGGTCGTCGCCGAGCTGCTCGACCTCGACCGCCAGCGCGTCATCACCCTCGTCTGACCCCCGCCGTGAATGGATACCGCGCTGCTGTTTTCGCGCCCAAAACAGCAGCGCAGTATCCATTCATGCGGGCCGAGGGGCGAGGTCAGACGGTGGCGAGGACCTCGTCGCTGACGTCGAAGTTTGCATAGACGTTCTGCACGTCGTCGAGGTCCTCGAGGGCGTCGACGAGCCTGAGCACCTTGCGGGCCGGCTCGTCCTCGAGCTCGATGGTGGTCGCCGGGATCCAGGCGATCTCGGCCGAGTCGACCGTGAGACCGGCCTCGGCGCAGGCGTCGCGGATCGTCCGCGCGTCCGACACGTCGCACACGACCTCGAAGGCCTCGTCGGTGTCGTTGACCTCCTCGGCACCGGCCTCGAGGACGGCCATGAGCACGTCGTCCTCGGTCAGCCCGGGGGTCTTGGCGATGGTGACGAGCGACTTGCGGGTGAACAGGTAGGCCACGGAGCCGGGGTCGGCCGGGTTGCCGCCGTTGCGGGTGATCGCGGTGCGCACCTCGGCGTTCGCGCGGTTGCGGTTGTCGGTCAGGCACTCGATGAGGAACGCCACGCCGCCGGGCCCGTAGGCCTCGTACATGATCTCCTCGTAGGCGTTCGCGTCGCCCATCTCGCCGGAACCGCGCTTGATGGCCCGCTCGATGTTGTCCGCGGGCACCGACAGGCGCTTGGCGCCCTGGATGGCGTCGGCGAGCGTGGGGTTGCCCGAGGGGTCACCGCCGCCGGTGCGCGCCGCCACCTCGATGGTCTTGATGAGCTTGGCGAACAGCTTGCTGCGCTTCGCGTCGACGACGGCCTTCTTGTGCTTGGTCGTCGCCCACTTGGAATGGCCGCTCATCTCAGCTGTCCTCCCTCTTTGCGACGAGTGTATTGACGAAGAACTCGTGCATCCGGCC
>JAOPVZ010000165.1 GCA_025965935.1 Frankiales bacterium
GGCAGGGCGCGGAGGAAGCGGGCTGCGACGGGAGCGGCGACCGAGCCGCCAGACGCCCCGTCCTTGACGTACACGCAGAAGGCCAGGCCGTTGCGGAAGCCGGTGAACCAGGCATGCGTCCGCAGCGGTGAGCCCGTCCCGTACTGCGCTGTGCCGGTCTTCCCGGCCGTCCCTGCCGGCAGCCCCGCGGTGGCGGCGGTGCCACCGGTGACGACCCCGCGCATCAGGGTGCGCAGCGTGGCCGCCATCGGCACCGGGTTGCTCGGGGCCGACCCGCTCAGCAGGTGCGGCTGCCGCCAGACCCCGGACTCGACCGCGGCCGACATCGAGGCGAGCAGCAGCGGCGAGGCCTCGACCCGTCCCTGGCCGATGATGTCGGCGTACGCCTCCGAGGTGCTCCCAGGGGCGGGGACGTCGCCTCCCTCCCCACCGATCGGCAGCAGGTTGCCGCGCCCGAACCCGAACAGCTTGGCGGTCCGCCCGACGGTGCCCTTCGGGAAGCCGTCGGCGATCTTCAGGAAGGCGGTGTTGCAGGAGCGGGCGAAGGCGGTGGCGAACGTCATCGACGCCGGCAGCGGCTCGTCGTTCTTGAACGCCTTGCCGCCGAAGACCACCTGCGCCGGGCAGGCGACGGTGCTCGCAGGCGTCAGCCCGTGCTCGAGCGCCGCCTCCGCGACCACGACCTTGAAGGTGGACCCGGGCGCTTCCGACCGGAGCGCCGGGGGCAGGCCGACGATCGGTGAGTTCGCGATCGCACGCACCTCGCCGGTGGCGGAGTCGATCGCGACCAGCGCCGCCTGGCCCGGGACGCCGGCGAGCGCGGACTCGGCCGCTCGCTGCACCGACAGGTCGAGCGTCGTGCGGACCGCCGCAGCGGTACGGGCCGGGAAGTGCTTGACGAGCTGCGTGACCTGTCCCGTCGCCCGGTCGACGACCTCGACGTCACCGCCGGACGTGCCGGTGAGCTGCAGGTCGGAGATGCGCTCCAGCCCGGTCTTGGTCGAGCCGGCGCTTCCCAGGACGTTGGCGGCGAGGTCGGCGCTTGCCGACCGCAGCGGCCGTCCGTGCCGGTCGGTCAGCTCGCCCCGGGACACGAGCGGGTCCGAGCGGGTCAGCACCTGCCCGTTGCGCAGGCCCGGGAAGACGCTGGCCGACGTGAACGCGACCCGCCAGCCGCGCCCGGTCTTCTCCGTGGCGACGGAGTTCGTCCAGGTGAGCACACCGAGGCCGGTCAGCTGAGCCGTCACGTCGTACGCGAGGTGCCGGCCATCCGCGCTGAACGCCCCCGGGCGAGGCACCACGCTCGTCGCCTTCAGCCGTTGGGCGAGGCGCGCGTAGGACTGCCCCGCGTCCGGATCGCCGGCTGTGAGGGCCCCCATCACGTCGTACTGCTTGCTCTGCCAGGCCTTGAGGAACCGGGTGGCGACGGACAGCGAGGCGGCCCGGTCGCGCCGGCGCTGCTCGGCCTGGCGGTGCTGCCAGAAGACCGTGCCGGAGGTGCCGACGACGGCGGTCACGACGAGGAGGGTCAGCCACTTCCGCACGCCCGCATCCCATCGGACCGGCGACCCCTAGCGCTACGGAGGTCAGCGGCGAGCGACGGCTTGCACGCGGCAGCTCACCTCGAGCTTGCGGTAGACGTGCTCCAGGTGCTTCGCGACCGTGCGGGGGCTCATGTGCAGCTCATGCCCGATCGCCTGGTTCGTGCGTCCCTCGGCGACGAGGTCGAGCACCTGTCGCTCACGCGTCGTCAGCTCCACGGCGGGCCACCCCCTCGTGTACGCACACCTACGTATGGACGCTCGACCTCAGGCAGGCTGCAGTCAAGGGGTCGAGGCACGGGAGGAAACCATGCGCAAGGTTGCTGACTGCAGGCTGATGCCGAGCGAGTCCGGGTGCACGCTGACGATCGCGGGCGAGGAGGCCGAGGTGATGCAGGCCGCCACCGAGCACGCCGTCAGCGTCCACGGCCACACCGATGGGCCCGAGCTGCGCGAGGGCATCCGCAGCATGCTCACCGACGAGGTGCCCGCGCACGCCTGACGGCTACCAGCCGCGCAGGTCCACGGGCCAGGTCTCGAGCACCTCGTCGCCGTCGACGAGGTGCATCTGGGCGTGCAGTGCGACCGTCGGGTCGATGTGGGCCGGGATCACCCGGACCCGGTCGCCGACGGCGAACTCAGCGCCGTCGGCGGAGAACACGGTGTGCTCGTCGGCGCAGTACCAGACCGACGCGCCGTCGATGCTCGGGTTGCCGTGGTCCATGCCGAGCGCCTTGAGCCCGAGGTCGGCCACGAACCACCCGCCGGCGTTGGCCGAGATGATGGTGGCGAGCAGCGTAAGAGCCTGCTGGAAAGGCGCATGGGCGTGCGCGTAGGTGGTGTCCATCAGGCAGTACGACCCGGCCTGGATCTCGTTGGCCCAGGTGTTGACGTGATAGGTGCCGGTGCCGCCCGCTGACACCAGCTCGCCGCCGACGTCCGCGGAGGCCTTGAGCAGGAGGGCCATGCAGTCCTCGACCTGCTTGCGCTTGTCGTCGGGGTCCTCGACGAGCATGACATGCCCCTCGTAGCCCATCACGCCCCGGACCGTGAGGCCCCTCGACCGCGCGTAGTCCGCCAGCGCGCCGGCCTCCGACGCGTCAACGCCGCACCGCGGCAGCCCCACGTTCACGTCGATGACGACCTCGCGCACCCCGCCCTCGGCGGCCGCGTCGACCGTCACGCGGCTGTCGACCGCGACCGTGACGCGAGCGTTGTCGATCGCGCCGAGCCGACGGCAGTCGAGCACCTCGTTGGCGAGCAGCAGGTCGTCGCCGAGACCGGCAGCGGCCATCCCCTCGACCTCGCGGATGGTCGCGCAGGTGAACCCGGTGTGCCCGAGCGCATGCATCCGCCGGGCCAGCTCGGTCGTCTTGAACGCCTTGACGTGCGGGCGCAGCCGCGTGCCCGGCAGGGCCTCGGCCATCTTGGTGAGGTTGGCGTCGAGGAGCTCGCGCTCGACGACGAGCGCGGGTGTGACGAGCTCGGACAGCTTCAAGAGAGCACCACCAGGGTCAGGATCGAGAGGAGGAGGACGTTCGCAAAGGTGGCCGCGACGACGATCGCCATCAGCCGGTCATCGGGGTCGTCCCAGCCACGCCCGGCAGGAGGCTCGTCGCTGGACGGGGTGTCGCAGACCGGGCACCGGTGCCGGGTCAGCGAGGGGGCGTACGGGGCGGTGCAGCGGACGCAGGTGATGCGCTCGACGGTCTTCACGGGTTCCTCCCGAGGAGCACGAGCCGGCGTCGCCGCTCGACGAAGCCGTAGAGGGTCGCGGTGCCCAGCGACAGCAGCTGCCACCCGGCGAAGGCGACGATCGCGGTCTGCGCGCTGATCCGCCGCCCGCGCACCTCGAACGCGGCTGCCTGCGCCGGCGGGGCCACCTGTGGCGCCTGCTCCTGGCCCGGTGCCGTGCCGGGAACCCCTGGGGTTCCTGGGATCACGGTCGTGACGGTGCTCGGCGGCTGTCCCGTTGTACCCGGCAGGACGGGGGGCACCACGACAGGCAGGGTCGGTACGGCGGGAGCGTCCAGCTCGGTCAGGTCGATGCCGCCGAGGGTGACGGTGAGGGTGTTGGCCGAGACCCCGCCCGGCAGGTCAGGGGACTTCATGACGATCTCGAGGCCGCCGGTGTCGGCCTCCGCGGACCGGGTGGTGTGCTTCGCCGTGCCACCGATGGTGTGGACGCTGGTGATCCCGGCCCCGGCGAGCGCCTGGTTGACCGTGTCGGTGGCCTGGCTGAGGGTCGTGCCAGGCACGATCGGGGTGCCGGCCGCCACGACGCCGTCGTTGGTGATCGCGACCTGCTGCCCGGCGACGGTGGCACCGCTGACGACCAGCGACTGCACGGCGGTGTGGGTGTCGTGGTCGGCGGTGACCTTGGCGGTGGCGACGACGCTCTGGATCTTCAGGACGCCGGCCAGGTCGACGTCGCTGACCGTCACCTTGGCGTCCTGCGACGCGGTGCCCTGCTCGACCGAGATCACCTGGTTGACGGCGCTCGTACCCGGGCCGACGTCGAACAGCGGCGCGACGGTGTAGCGGGCCGCCTGCGCGACGCCCTTGGCCGTCGTCGCCGAGACCTTGGCGGTGGCGTTCGCCGCCCCGAGGTAGACGGGCGGCGAGTCGACCGGGTCGCCGACGTTGAACGAGCTGCTGGTGTCGCCGGGGTAGCGCGCCTCCGCCTCGAGGGTGCCGACGACGGTCTGCCCGGCGGCCCCGTTGGCCTGACCCGCGACGGTGTGGAACAGCGTGCCCGGCTCCTGCGGCGCGGCCACGACCGCGGCCGAGGGCGAGGAGTCCAGCGAGGCGCTCACGTAGGCCGAGCCGGTGTCGAGCGTGACGAGCCCGCCGGAGGCGCCGACGACGCCGTCGGTGCGACCGGCAGCGGCGATGGCGGTGAGGCTGGCCTGGTCGTAGATCGGGTCGCCCGCGGCGGACACCGGCCGCACGAACGCGACGGCGAGCAGGACCGGCAGCAGCGCGGTGACTGCCAGGAGGCGCTTCACGCGCCCAGCGCCTTCTCGAGGAGGTCCTGCGCGACCTCGTCGGCGGAGCGGCCCTGCTGAGCGGCGAGCCGCTCGAGCTTGCGGACGTCGACGCCCGCGAGTGAGACCGGCACGTCCTGCCGGGCGTCCCGCGGTGCGCCCGGCAGCTTGGCCGCGCTGTCGGAGCCGAGGTAGGCGGCGCCGATGTCCTCGGCCGACAGCTCCGACGGAGCGCCCGCGGCCGCGACGGTGCCCTGCTCGATGACGACCGCCTGGTCGGCGACCTTCAGCGCCTGCCCGACGAACTGCTCCACCATGACCACCGCCATGCCGCCGTCCGCGAGCCGGCGCACCAGCGCGAACAGGTCGGTCACGACCGTCGGTGACAGCCCCATGCTCATCTCGTCGAGCATGAGCAGCTTGGGCCGCTGCACCAGCGCCCGGCCGATCGCGAGCTGCTGCTGCTGGCCGCCGGACATGGTGCCGGCGGCCTGCGTGCGGCGCTCACGCAGGATCGGGAAGGCCTCGAGCACCTCCTCGACCGCCTCGGTGTCGCCGTCCCGGCCCGCGCCGTAGAGACCCATGCGCAGGTTGTCGGCGACCGTGAGGCCCGGGAAGATGCCGCGGCCGGCGGGGACGTGGGCGATGCCGAGCCGGGCGATCCGCTCGGGGGCGAGCCCGAGCAGGGAGGTGCCCTCGAACTCGACGTGCCCGCCGCGGGCCCTGACCAGCCCGGAGATGCCGAGCAGCGTCGTGGTCTTGCCCGCGCCGTTGGCGCCGAGCACCGCGGTGATCTGGCCGGGCTGCACGGACAGGGACACGTCGCGGACGGCCACGACCCCGCCGTAGGCGACCTGCAGGTTCGACACGGTCAGGCCCATCAGTGCACCTCCTCCCCCAGGTACGCCGCGCGGACCGCCGGGTCGTCGCGGACCTCGAGCGGCGGGCCGGACGCCAGCACCTTCCCGAAGTCCATGACGATTACGTGGTCGCACAGCGGCATGACCACACCCATGTCGTGCTCGACCAGCAGCATGGCGCATCCGAGCGTCGAGCGGACGTGCGCGAGCAGCGCGACGAAGTCGGCGGTCTCGCCGGGGTCGAGGCCAGAGGCCGGCTCGTCCAGCAGCAGGCAGGTGGGGGTCAGGCAGAGCGCACGGGCCAGCTCCACCAGCCGCGCCTGCCCGACCGGCAGGGAGGTGACCTCGAGGTCGGCGAGGTGTGACAGCTCGAGGAAGGCCAGCACCGCACGGGCCCGCTCCTCGGCCTGCCGCAGCGCCCGGCCGCGACCCGGCAGCCGCAGCGCGTCGACCAGCACCCCCGCGTGGGTGTGCCGGTGGGCCGCGACCATGAGGTTCTGCAGGACGCTCATGCCGGCGAACAGCTGCACCACCTGGAAGGTCCGGGACAGCCCCATAGCGGTGCGCACGTGCGCGGGCTGGCGGGTGACGTCGGTGCCGCCCAGCAGCACCCGGCCGCGGGTGGCGGGCTGCAGACCGGTGATGACGTTGAAGGTCACCGTCTTGCCGGCACCGTTCGGCCCGATGAGGCCGACGACCTCACCGGCGTTGACGGTCAGCGAGACGCCGTCGACGGCATCGAAGGTGCCGAAGCGAACGCCGACGTCGCGCAGCTCCAGGATCGCGCTCATGTCGGGGTCCCCGCGGCGGTGTGAGCGCAGCGAGCAGCGTCGTGGGGTGAGTTCATGCCGCGACCAGCTCGGGTTGCTTGCGGACGTTGCGGGACACGATGCCGGTGAGTCCCTCGGGGGTCAGCGCCAGGATGGCGATGAGGATGATCCCGGTGAACATCGTCGTGAGCGACACCTGCGAGCCGTTGGCGACGTCGCTGGTGCTGCCGAACGTCAGGGTCGTGAGGGTGACGATCATCCCGCCGAGGACGGCGCCGGGGACGCTGCCGACACCGATGATGACCGCGTAGGCGAGCAGCGTGATCGAGCGGGTGAAGTCGAAGGCCGCGCCGGAGGCTCCTTGCACGAGGCCGGCGTAGAGCGCCCCCGCGAGCCCGGCGATGAAGCCGGAGGCGGCGAACCCGCGCAGCTTCACCGACACCACCGAGAAGCCCATCGCGGCCGTCGCGGGCTCGGAGCTGCGCAGCGCCGTGAGGGCCGCACCGGTGCGTGCCCGCCGCAGGCTGGCGACCGCGAAGCAGGCGACGACGAAGATGCCGAGCGCCAGCCAGGCGTAGGCCCGCTGCCCGTTCGCCACGTGCCCGGGGTCGATGTTCGCGAAGCCCGGCCGTGCGACCGGCCGGTTGCCGTCGGACGAGGCGAGCGGCGGCCACGAGTACAGGAACCGGTCCGCGGTGAACGACAGCGACAGGGTCGCGATGGCGAGCTCGAGCGGTTCGAGCCGCAGCGCCGGCAGGCCCACGAGGGCGGCGACCGCGGCGGCGAGCACCGCGCCGATGACGATGGCGAGCAGGAACGGCACGCCGTGCCCCATCGCGATACCGGTGCCGTAGGCGCCGCAGCCCATGAAGACGGCCTGGCACACCGACACCTGCCCGACGACGCCGACGAGCAGCACCAGCGAAAGGGTGGCCAGCCCCCAGATGGCGACCTGGCTGACGTTGTAGTGCGAGGCGTTGCCGACGTCGTCGACGAGCAGCGGCGCCAGCAGCACGGCCAGCGCGACACCTACGGCGGTGGCCACCGCGAAAACGCCGCGTGGCAGCGGCTGCAGCGGCGCCGGCAGCAGCCCACCGCCGACGTCGCGGCGGCCGGATCTCTTCATGAACAGCAGCGACACCAGCACGACGGCGAACGCCGTCAGCTCCTGGGTGCCCTTGATGCCGTCGAACTGCTGCAGGGCGCGAGCCACGATCGGCTGCAGCAGCCCGAGCGTGACGCCGCCCGCGAACGTGAGCGGCAGCGACGAAAGCCGGCCGACCAGCGCGGCCGCCAGCGCCTGGACGGTGAACACCACGAGCTTGGTCGTGTCCAGCCCGCCGAGCAGCGGGGCGACGAGCACGCCGGCGAAGCCGCTGACGGCACCGCCGAGCCCCCACGCGACGAGGTTCACCCGGTTGACGCCGATGCCCAGCAGCCGGGCGGCGTCCGGCGCCTCGGAGACGGCCCGGGTCGCCGTACCCAGGGCTGTGACGGTGAAGAAGACCGCGAGCCCGGCGGCGAGGACGGCCGCGACCACCAGCAGGACCACCTGCTGGTTGCTGTAGAGCAGCACCCCGCCCCAGTCGATGAAGTTGCCGTCACCGACGATCTGGACCGGCTCGTTCGTGGCGACCTGGGTGCCGTAGACCCAGCCGACGACGCCCTGCAGGACGAGCAGCCAGCCCAGCGTCACGATGGTGCCGGTCAGCGCGCCCTTGGCCGGCCGGACCGTGAGCTCCATCAGCACGCCGATGGCCGCACCGAGCAGCACCGCGACGGCAACCGCGAGCAGCGTCGGGAACCCGTGGCTGTGCAAGGTGCTGGCGAAGTACGCGCAGGCCAGGCCGATCGCGCCGGCGGCGAAGTTGAAGACCTTTGACGTCTTGAAGACGATGACGATGCCCATGGCGGACAGCGCGTACATGGCCCCGATCGGCAGCCCGGACAGCGCGAGCGAGACGTAGAGCTTCACTGGTCGAAGCTCCTCGTGTCGCAGGAGAAGCCCTTGTACGCCGAGAGGCGACCGCTCTTGACCCGGGTCAGGGCAAGGCATCGGTTGATGTCGTGGTCAGTGACGGCACCGAAGTGCAGGCCCTGCGGGGTGAAGTCGCCTCCCACGTTGCTCGGCAGTGCGTTCATGACCTTCAGCAGGTTGTCGCGGGTGATGGTGTCCCCCATCCGTCGCAGCGCCTCGACGAAGATCTTCGCATCGAGCCAGCCGGCCTGGCCGATGTAGCTGATCTGGGCCCGGCTGCCGAACGCCGCCTTGACGGTGCGGACGTACTCCTGCACGTCCGGGCCACCGAGGTCGGTGCTCGTGAAGTCGCTCGCGACCAGCGTGCCGTCGGTGCTCGTCGACTGCCGCACCGTCGGGTCGGTGAACAGCGGGTCGGCGACGTGCACAGGGTGGTAGGCCTGCCGGTCCATCGACTGCTGCAGCCGGTTGTAGGCGGTCTGGTCGATGAGCGTCGCGATCCCGTCGACCCCGTTGAGGCGGAAGCTCGTGACGACGTCGTCGTAGGACGCCTGGGTCACCTGCACCTGCTGGATGTCGCTGCTCTTCAGCGTCTTGCCGGCGGACGCGACGCCGGCCGTGAACGCCCGCACCTGGGCGTCGTTGACCTTCGCCGAGGAGTTGGAGATGAAGATGACGCCGGGGTGCTTGACCTGGGGCTCGAGGGCCAGGAAGCGGCCCATCTCGTAGCCGTAGTGGTGCGACTGGAACGCGTAGGACCAGGGCGAGTGGTACTCGTCGCCGACGCCGTAGTCACCGATCAGCGGGATCTTGTTCTGCGCCAGGAACGGCGTGATGTCGGCCTCCGTCTGCGGCGCCTGCCAGCCCATGAAGCAGAAGACGCCCTCGCTGAGCAGCTGCTGCGCCTGCGCCTTGCCGCGAGTGGCGTCCAGCTGGTCGTCGCGCAGGTCCAGCGCGATCTGGTGGCCGTTCACGCCGCCGGCGCGGTTCACCAGGTCGATGTAGGCCTTCGTGCCCTGCGCGCTGGCGGCGAAGTTGATGGCACCGGTCTGGCTCACGATCGCGCCGACCTTGATGGGCGCGCCCTTCGCGACGGTGCCGGCGCCGCTGTTGTCGGCACGGACCGGGGCCTGCGTCGCGCCGGTCCCGACCACGGTCGTCGACGTCGAGCCGGGCTTGCCCGCGGAGCCCTGGGTCGGCGTCGCGGTCGGCGCGCCGCTCGCGACCGGGTCGCCCGGGACGCCGCCGGCGTAGACCGTCTTGGTCGTCTGGGTGCTCGTGAAGTGGGTGCCCTGCAGCAGCACGACGCCGAAGACGAACAGCGCCAGCAGCTGCAGGGCGAACAGTCCCACCAGCATCCGATCGCGGTTACCGAGCATCGGCGTCGTCGCCCGGGGTGAAGAGCAGGCCGAGGAACTCGATGAGCAGCCGCTCGCGCAGCCGCATCGGCATCGCCTCGAGCAGCGTGTTGATGGCCGCCATCCGCTCGGGCAGCCCTTCGCCCGGTTCGATACCGGCCAGTGGCAGCAGCGTCGCGAGCACGTCGTCGCCCAGGCTGTCCGGGTCGAGGCCCTGCACCGCGGCCAGCAGCGAGGCGTCGCCGACGGTGACGCCGCGGGCGGCCTCGACGGCGACGGCCAGGTCGACCAGCAGGTCGTCGACGACCGCGTCGCTCGAGGCGGTGAGCGTCAGGTGCATCGACGCAGGCAGGCCGCGGTAGCCGAGCTGCGGCTGCACGTACCAGCCGCGGGCGTTCATCTCGTCGCACAGCACGAACACGTCGACAGCGCTGTCCGAGCTGTCGGAGGCGATCGCGACCAGCGCCATCTCGGGCTCGCCGAGCACCCGCAGGCCGTCGACCTTGGCGACGCCCTCGACCAGCCGGCGGGTGGCCTCCAGCGTCTGCCGCGCGAGCTCGAGGTAGCCGTCGTCACCGACGGCGTGCAGCACCGCCCAGGCAGCAGCGAGCGGTCCGCCGCTCTTGGTGCTCTGCACCGTCGCGTTGATCATCGTGTAGCCGGTCCAGTCGGCGCACGCGTAGAACTGCTTGCGGCGCAGCGCCGCGTCGTCGTAGAGCACGACGGACGCGCCCTTCGGCGAGTAGGCGTACTTGTGCAGGTCGACCGACATCGACGTGACCCCGGGCACTCGGAAGTCGAAGGCGGGCACGTCGACGCCGAGCCGGCGGAAGTACGGCAGCAGCCAGCCGCCGATGCAGCCGTCGACGTGCACCGGGATGCCGCGCTCCAGCCCGATCGCGGCGATCTCCTCGACCGGGTCCACGACGCCGTGCGCGTAGGACGCCGCACTGGCGACGAGCAGCACGGTGCGCTCGGTGACGGCCTCCGCCACCAGCGACGGCACCGCCCGGAACGTCGCCGGGTCGACGTCGACGAGGACCGCCTCGAGCCCGAGGTAGTGGCAGGCCTTCTGGAAGGCGGCGTGCGCGGTGACGGGCAGCACCACCTGGCCGCGCTCGATGCCGGCGCGGTCGCGCGCGGCCTTGACCGCCAGGATGATCGACTCGGTCCCGCCGCTCGTGAACGACCCGACCGCGGTGGTCGAGCCGAGGTGCCGGCGGGTGATGTCGACGACGTCGTTCTCCATCGCGAGCAGCGAGGGGAACACCGTCGGGTCGAGCCCGTTCACGTCGAGGTAGGACGCGTAGACCTCGTGGCCGAGCTCGTCGATGTCGGGGCGGGCGGGGTCGTAGACGTAGGCGAAGGTCCGCCCGCCCCGGGCCGCGAGGTCCTTCGCCCGCAGCTGGTTCAGCCGGGCCAGGACCTCTGCCCGCGGCAACCCGGTGGTGGGCAGGCTCACGCCGCCTCCAGGACCCGGGCCGACAGGTCGGCGTCGATCGCCTTGTACCGCTGCAGGAACGGCAGGCTGGCCAGCGTGAGGAGGCCGGGCAGCACCGCGAAGCCGAGCACGAGCCCGGTCAGCGCGGACCCGGGCTGCCGGGGTACCGGGGTGCCGGCCTTGTACGAGTGGTAGCTCGAGACCGCGAGGATGAGGCCGTACAGCGCCGGGCCGACGGCGAACGCGATGGTCTCCCCGCCCTGCCAGGTGCCGGTGAAGATGCCCGCGCGACCGTCGTGCTCGTCGGTGATGAGGTCGGGCAGGATCGCGTACGGGAACAGCTGCATCCCGGCGTACCCGATCCCGAGAAGGACCATCTGGAGGTAGATGACGAGGTCCGCCTCGCTGCGGGCGAACACCAGCGACAGCGCCGTCACCCCGAAGATGCCGGTCGCCAGCTGGTAGCCGAGCAGCTTGCCGCGCGTGCGGGAGAACCGCCGCCACAGCGGCACCATGACCGCGCACGGCGCGACCAGGAAGATGAACAGCAACGTCGACTTCTGCTGGTCGCCCAGCACGTAGGTCGCGACGTAGGCGGCGCCGGTGAGCATCGCGGCGGTGGCGGCGGCCTGCAGGTTGTAGCCGATGAACAGCGTCACGAACGGCGTGTTGGCCCGCACCACGGCGTACTGCTCGCGCAGCGACGGGCGCGGCCCGGTGAGCGGCGGGGTCTGGTGTGCCTCGCGGGTGCCCCACCAGGCGGTCAGGAACGCCACCCCGAGGATCGCGGCGACGACCACCGACATGACGGCGTAGCTGCCCCGCGACCCCTCGGTGCCGTCCTTGCCGCTGCCGGCGATGGCCGGTGCCAGCGCGCCGCCGACGAGGATGCCGACGGTCAGCAGGACCATCCGCACCGACGTGATGCGGGTCCGCTCGTGGTAGTCCTCGGTCATCTCCGGCGGCATCGCCGACCACGGCACGCAGAAGACCGCGTACAGCGTCATGGCGATCGTGAAGACGGCGGTGACGTAGACCGCGCTGGCGACTTCCGAGTCCAGCTTCGGCGCGGTGAACAGCAGCACGAAGGCGAGCGCGGTGCCGAGCCCGCCGACCAGCATGAAGGGCCGGCGCTTGCCGTACCGGTTGGTGCTGCGGTCGGAGATGCCGCCCATCAGCGGGTTGGCCACCGCGTCCCACAGCTTCGGCACGAACAGCGCCGCCGACGCGAGACCGGCGCCGACGCCGAGGATGTTGGTCATGTAGAAGAGCAGCAGCAGGCCGGGCACGGTGACGAACACGCCGTTGCCGATGGCGCCCGCGCCGTAGGAGACGGTCAGCTTGCGTGACAGCTTCATCAGAACGGCTGCCCGTCGCAGCGCCAGCTGGTGACGCGGTTCACCTTGCCGCTCACGACCTTGCCGAACTTGACGCACCGGTTGATGTCCCGGTTGCCCGGCGCGAACTGCAGGTCGCTCGTGAACCCGAAGCCGCCCTTGCCGTTGAGCCCGTCCATCACCTTGAGCAGGTTGGCGCGGGTGATGGTGGTGCCCATCGCCTTGACGGCGGCGACGAAGGCCGCGGCGTCGACCCAGCCCTGCTCGCCGAAGTAGTTGATCTGCGCCCGGCTGCCGTACGCCGCCTTCACGGTGCTCACGTACTTCTGCACCTCGGGACCGCCGCCGTCGATGAAGTCGTAGTCGCTGGCCACGAACACACCGTCGGTCGCGCGCGACTGCTGCACCGAGGGGTCGACGAACAGCGCGTCTGCGGCGTGCTTCGGGTAGTACGACTGCCGGGCCTGCGCCTGCAGCAGCCGGTTGTACGCGGTCTGGTCGAGCAGGCTCGCGAAGCCGTCGACGCCGTCCAGCCGGAACTGGGTCACCAGGTCGTCGTACGAGGAGTGCGTGACGTCCTCCGCGACGATGTCGTTGTCCGACAGCGTCACGCCCTTGCTCGCGAAGCCGGCCTTGAACGCCTTCACCAGGTTCGCGTCAGCGGTCGACTCGTTGTTGCTGATGAAGACCAGCCCCGGCTTCTTGACGCCCTGCTCAGCGAGGAAGCTGCCCATCTGGAAGCCGTAGTGCCCGTAGCTCGCGCTGAAGATGTAGCTGTACGACGAGTGGTACTCGGCCCGCTCGCCGTACCCGCCGATCAGGGGGATCCGGTTCTGCTCGAGGAACGGCACGATGCCGTTCTCGGTGTTCGGCGCGTTCCAGCCAGTGAAGGCGAAGACGCCCTCGGCCAGCATCTGCTGGGCCTGCGCCTTGCCGCGCGGCGCGTCGAGCTGGTCGTCACGCAGGTCGAGCACGATCTTGTGGCCGTTGACGCCGCCGGCCCGGTTGACCATGTCGAAGTAGGCCTTGGTCGCCTGCGCGCTGCTCGCGAAGTTGATGGCGCCGGTCTGGCTCACCACCGCGCCGACCTTGATGGGCGCACCCGCGGGGATGGCCTTGTTGTCCGCCTTGGCCGGCGGCAGGGCCGGGCCGCTGCTGGGGTCGGTGGTGGTCGAGACGGTCGCGCCCTTGCTCCCCTGGGTGCCCTTGTCACCGGCGCTGGCGGTCGTCGTCGGCTGGGCGGTCACGCAGGGCGCGGCCCCGCCGGGGACCTGGCTGACGGCGACCGTACGGTTGTCGTCCTTGCGCAGGTCGTGCACGAGGAAGCCGCCGAGGACAGCCGCGACGAGCAGCTGGAACGCGAACAGCGCCGCGAGCAGACGATCACGAGGGCTGAGCAAGGCCTGGGGCTCCTCGACAAGGGGGGCGTCCTGATGTGAGGATCGTTCACGTTCTGCGGTCGATGGTCAAGGGAGGATGCGGGTGGCTGGAGTCCCGATGCCACGCCGAGCGCCGGTGCAACACCGCAGTGCCGTGCGGGTGGAGCGGATGCTGGACGCTGCCGCCGAGCTGCTCGACGAGCTGGGGCCGGACGGGCTGTCGACCTCGGCCATCGCGGCCCGCGCCCACGTGTCGGTCGGGTCGCTCTACCAGTTCTTCCCTGACAAAAACGCGGTCTCCGAGGCGTTGGCCCGGCGCTCCTTCGAGCGCTTCTCGAAGCATCTCCGCTCGGTCGAGGGCGACACCTGGGAGGAGGTCGTCGACCAGGTCATCGACACCTACGTGAGCTTCTCCCGCACCGAGCCGGGCTTCCTCGTGCTGTCGTTCGGCGGCCCCATCGGACAGCACATGCTGGACCCGCAGGACGACAACAACGCCGTGGTGGCCAAGGGGCTCGCCGAGCTCGTGGACCTCGACCTGCCGCTCGACGTGCTGCGGCTGGCAGTCGAGATCGGCGACGCCGTGCTCACCCTGGCCTTCCGCCGTTCCAAGGACGGCGACCCCGCGCTGGTGGCCGAGGCCAAGACCGCCGTCAAGGCCTATCTCGCCGCCCACCTCCACACCCGCCACCGCCGGGCATGAATGGATACTGCGCTGCTGCTTCAGGGCCGATTTCAGCAGCGCAGTATCCATTCATGCCGCCAGCCGGGGGTCAGGTGCGGAGGGCGAAGGCGTCCTTCCAGACGGGGTCGTAGCCCGCGGCCACCAGCATCGCGGCCACCTCGGCCGGCGTCCGCTCGTCGCTGATCGCGAACTGCTCCTGCGCCTCCCCCGGGTGCAGGTACCCGCCCGGCTCGGTCGACGAGCCCGCGCTCATCGTCGTCACCGCGATCCGCACCAGCCCGTCCCGCAGCGGCGGCGCCTCCCGGGTCGACAGCACGATGCCCACCTCCGGCGCGACCAGCCGCAACGCGCACAGCGCCTGCACGTACTCCGCATCGGTCACCGGCACCAGCGGCTGGAACCCCGACGCCGACGGCTTGATGCGCGGCAGCGAGACGGTGACCTCGGTGCGCCAGTAGTGCCGCTGCAGCCAGACCGCGTGCTCGGCCACCGCGTGCACGTCGGCGCGCCAGTCGGCCGACAACCCGAGCAGGACACCGATGCCCAACCGCCGTACGCCTGCTTCCGCGGCCCGCTCCGTCGAGGACAGCCGCCGGTCGTAGTCGCGCTTCCAGCCGGCCACGTGCGTCTCCGCGTAGCGGCCGCGGTCGTAGGTCTCCTGGTAGTGCACGACCCCCTCGAGCCCGGCCTCGACCAGCCGGGCGTACGTGTCGTCGGACCAGGTCTGGGTCTCGATCGAGAGCGAGGGCACGAACGGCCGCAACGCGACAACGCAGGCGACCAGGTAGTCGGCCGACACCTCGACGCGGTGCTCGCCGCTGACCAGCAGCAGGTGCCGGAACCCTTGGGCCACAAGGGCTTGCGCCTCCTCCACGACCTGCTCGACCGTCAGCGTGCGCCGGGCCACGTCGAGGCCCTTCGAGAAGCCGCAGTAGGTGCACGACGAGAGGCAGGCGTTGCTGACGTAGAGCGGCGCGAACAGCCGCACCGCCCGGCCGAACCGCTGCAGCGTCACCTCCCGCGCCTGGTGGGCCATCGCCTCGAGGTCCACGCCTGGCTCGAGCAGCGCCGGCAGGCCGGGCACCAGCGAGGCGCCGGAGGCGAGGTGCTGGGCGAACCGCCCGGGGGCCGTGCTCACGAGAGGAAGCCGGTGAGCGGGCTGCTCGCCTCGGCCGTCGCCGACACCGCGCCCGGCCCCGCGAGGTACCCGAGCCGGCCGGCCTCGGTCGCCAGCGCGAACGCCCGCG
>JAOPVZ010000171.1 GCA_025965935.1 Frankiales bacterium
CGCCGGGCCTTCGAGCGGATCTCCATCATCGTGAGGTTCGGGGAGTCGTCGATGTAGAGCGGCGCCTCCGCGACCTCGCCCATCCGGCGCGCCAGGCGAGCCCAGTCGTCGTCGGTCATCGAGCCGGAGCGCATGTGGTGCAGGGGCACACGGGCCTCGGCCGAGAGCAGGCGCATGGTGATCTCGGTCTTGCTCATCTCGAGCGAGAAGATGACCGACGCCTGGCCGCTCTTGATCGACGCCGACCGCGCGATGTCGAGTCCCAGTGTCGACTTGCCCAAGCCAGGCCTGCCGGCGATGACGATGAGCTGGCCGGGGTGCAGCCCGTTGGTGAGGTTGTCGAGGTCGAGGAAGCCGGTGGGCACGCCGGACATCAGGCCGTTGCGGCCGCCGATGGCCTCGAGCTCGTCCATCGTCGGCTGCATGAGCGCTTCGAGGAGCTCGTAGTCGTCGGAGGTGCGGCGCTCGGTGACGTCGTAGATCGCCTGCTGCGCGCGGTCCACGATGTCGTCGACCTCGGCGCCCTCGGCGGAGTACCCGAGCTGCACGATGCGGGTGCCGGCCTCGACGAGGCGGCGCAGGACCGCGAGCTCGGCGACGAACTTGGCGTAGTAGCCGGCGTTCGCCGCGGTGGGCACGGTCTGCACGAGCGTGTGCAGGTACGGCAGGCCGCCGACCCGGCCCGCGTCGCCGTTGCGGGTGAGGGCGTCGCCGACCGTGACCGCGTCCGCGGGCTCACCGCGTCCGTAGAGGTCCAGGATCGTGTCGAAGACGATCTGGTGCGCCGGGCGGTAGAAGTCCGGCGACTTCAGGACCTCGATGACGTCGGCGATGGCGTCGCGGTTGAGCAGCATGCCGCCCAGCACCGACTGCTCGGCCATGAGGTCCTGCGGCGGCGTGCGCTCGAACTCGGGAGCTGCCTGGGCGGGTGTCCGGTTGAGCTCGACGACCCGCTCGCTCACCGCAGCACCAGCCCCCTCGCGACACCCGCAACTCGATCGCAGACGCCCTGCGCACCAAGCTTTCTAGTCGTCCGACGAGGTGCTGTGGGCGTTTCCCCGCGAGGTTGCTCCGAGCGTCTGTGGACGGTGCTGGGGACAGGGTGGGGACGGCGTGGCGCGCCCCTGTGGAGCGCATGTCGGCGGCCTGTGCAGGAAGACGCAAGATCACCGCGGATCGGGCCTGCCACCTGCCCACACCCTTGTCCACGACCTGTGGAGAAAGAAATGTGGGCTGTCATGCGCCGTTCACCCGACGTTCGGCAGCTGCAGCGCCCCGGTCCCGAGCTGCTCGACGCAGGTGTCGCACAGCCGAACCTCGCGGGTCACGAAGTAGCTGCTCTCCTGTCCGCACAGCGCACAGGCCGGACGGGTACGGCGGACCGGTTCCCGTGGCGTCGTCCTGCGGGCGCCCAGTTCGTCCCGGATCCGCGCGAGCCAGGCTTGCCGTGACTCCTCGCTCGCCGGCTGCTCGAACTCCGCGCTGCTGCTGCGCAGCGCCTCCCGCTCCCGCTTCTCCTCGCGCCACCGGGCGTCCGGCGGCACCTGATCGAGGAAGCCCTCGAGAAGCGCGGTGATCTCGGCGACCGGGTCAGGGCCGGACGGGAGGGCACCGACCCGCGCGGCCAGCTGCCCCTGCCGCCAGCCGCGGTCGAGCAGCTGCAGCACGAGGTCTCCGAGCTCGGCGGTGTGCAGCGACTGCGCGAGCGAGCTCGGCAGGTCCCCGAAGACGCCGGCGTGCGTCTCGGCGTCGAGACGCTGCCCCGGCTGGGAAGGCAGGTCGAACAGTTCCATGTATCAAGGTCATCACGAACCACCGACAGTCCGTGGGAGGCGCCCACACCCTGTGCACAAGCCTCAGCCGAGCAGCCACGCCGCCAGCTCGGCCGGCCGGGCCAGGGCGGGGAGGTGCCCGCAATCGATCTCCTCAGCGGTGACGCCGAGCCGCTCACGGACCAGGCGGCGCTGCCACGCCGCCGGGAACAGCCGGTCCTGGGTGCACAGCAGGAACCGGGTGGGCACGCCCGGCCACGCGGCGAGCGGCCACGGGTCCTGGAACGGCCGCGAGGCCTGCGCGAACACGTGCTGCCCGCCGGCCTCCGCGATCTCGGCGGGCACGTCGTGCAGGAAGGTGACGAACGGGTCGATGTCGGCGTCCGGGTCGCGACCGGCCGCCAGCTCGGCCTTGCGGTGGGCCGTCGTCTGACCGGAGGTCTCCCACCACTCGCCGGCCGACTCACCCGGCTTGGGTGTCATGGCGGCGACCAGCCTGATCTCCCGCACCGGCAGCCGGTCGACGAGCAGCGGAGCCACGTAGCCGGCGATGGACTGCGCGACGACCACCACGTCCTCGCGCGCCCCGACGGCCGCGGCCGCGCTGTCGGCGTACTCCTCGAAGCCGCAGCGCTCGTCCGTGACCGGCAGGTCCGGGGTGACCACGTCGTGACCGTCCAGGAGCGGGACGACGCGGTGCCAGTACCAGCTGTCGGAACCGGCGCCGTGCAGCAGCAGGAAGGTGCTCATGACGGGTCGACGCTCCAGGGCTCGGGGACTCATCGCTACCGTCGCAGGCATGCGTGCGATCCAGGTGACCACCCTCGACGGCCCGAAGGCCGTACAGCTCGTCGACATCCCCGAGCCGGACCCGGGCAGCGGCGTCCTCGTGGACGTGCACGTCGCCGGCGTGAACTTCCCGGACGTGCTGATGAGCCGCGGCGAGTACCAGATGAAGCCCGAGCTGCCGTTCGTCCCTGGCAGCGAGGTCGCGGGGACCCGGGTCGACACCGGCCAGCGGGTGGCAGGGTTCAGCGTCCTGGGCGGGTACGCCGAGCGGGCCGTCTGCGACCCCGCGACCCTGTTCGCGCTGCCGGACAACGTCTCCTTCGAGGCCGGCGCGGCGCTGCTGATGAACTACCTGACGGTGGACTTCGCGCTCGTGCGTCGCGCCGACCTGCAGCCGGGTCAGACGGTCCTCGTGCACGGCGCCGCGGGCGGCATCGGCGTCGCGACCATCCAGCTGGCCAAGGTCCTTGGTGCCCGGGTGATCGCCTGCGTCTCGACGGCGGAGAAGGGCGAGCTGGCCAAGCGGGCCGGAGCCGACGAGGTCGTGCTCGTCGACGGCTTCCTCGCCGCGGTGAAGGCGCTGGGCGGCGCCGATGTCGTCATGGACCCGGTCGGAGGCGACCGCTTCACCGACTCGCTGCGCTCGCTGAAGCCCGAGGGCAAGCTGCTCGTGGTCGGCTTCACCGGCGGGTCCATCCCCGAGGTGAAGGTCAACCGGCTGCTGCTCAACAACATCAGCGTGGTCGGGGTCGGCTGGGGCGCCTGGTGGATGACCCGGCCCGGGTACCTGCAGGAGCAGTGGGCCCGGCTGCTGCCGCACCTCGAGTCCGGAGCGCTGGACCCGATGATCGGCAACACCTACCCGCTCGCGGACGCCGCCGATGCGCTGCTCGAGCTCGACGAGCGGCGTGCCCTCGCGAAGGTCCTCCTCAGCACCCGCTGACTTCGCAGATCTGGTGCTGATTCCGCGGGTGATCCCTCGGGTCCTCTGCCCGCACGCAGAACGGCCCGGCTCCCCACAGGGTGCCGGGCCGAGCGCGTGCGGACTAGGAGCCTGCGACCACCGCGACGGACAGGCTGGCGTCCACGTCACCGTGGATCTTCACCTGGACGGTGTGGTTGCCGGTGCTCTTGATCGCGCTCTTGATGACGATAGAGCGCTTGTCCAGCTTTGGACCGCCGGCCTTGGCGATCGCGGCGGCGACGTCGGCGGAGGTCACGGACCCGAAGAGCTTGCCCCCGTCACCGGCGCGGGCCGGCAGCGTGACGGAGAGGCTCTGCAGGGCCTGCTTGATCTCGTTGGCGTGCTGCTGGTCGCGGACCGTCCGGGCCTCGCGGGCACGGCGGATCGTGGCGACCTGCTTCTCGGCGCCACGCGTGGCGGCGATGGCGAGGCCCTGCGGGACGAGGAAGTTGCGGCCGTAGCCGTCCTTCACCTCGACCACGTCGCCGGGGGCACCGAGGTTCGGCACGTCGGCCGTGAGGATGAGCTTCATCAGCGTGCCGTGCTCGTGTAAGGCAGCAGCGCCATCTCACGGCTGTTCTTCACGGCCACCGCGACGTCGCGCTGGTGCTGGCTGCAGTTGCCGGACACCCGTCGCGCGCGGATCTTGCCGCGGTCGGAGATGAACTTCCGGAGCAGCCCGGTGTCCTTGTAGTCGACGTAGGTCACCTTGTCCTTGCAGAACTGGCAGACCTTCTTCTTCGGCTTCCTCGGAGGAGGCTTCGCCATTTTCGTACTCCAGAGATGTCTACGGCCGCCTACGGCAGCACATGAAAGGTGGGTCTAGAAGGGAGGCTCGTCGGACCAGCCGCCGCCGCCACCGCCGCCGCCCGCCGGGGCGGAGGAGGCCCACGGGTCGTCAGCCGGGGCGCCGCCGCCGGGGCTTGCCGGGGAACCACCGAAGCCGCCACCGCCGCCGCCGCGCGTGGTCTTGTTGACCTTCGCGGTGGCGTACTTCAGCGACGGGCCGATCTCCTCGACGTCGAGCTCGACGGAGGTGCGCTTCTCGCCGTTCACCTCGTACGACCGCTGCTTCAAGCGGCCCTGCACGACGACCCGCATGCCCTTCTGGAGCGACTCGGCCACGTTCTCCGCGGCCTGCCGCCAGATGGAGCAGCGCAGGAACAGTGCCTCGCCGTCCTTCCACTCGTTGGTCGCCTTGTCGAGCGTCCGCGGGGTGGAGGCAACGGTGAAGTTGGCCACGGCCGCACCCGAGGGGGTGAAGCGCAGCTCGGGGTCCCCAGTGAGGTTCCCGACGACGGTGATGACGGTTTCGCCAGCCACAGGTGGTTCTCCTAAGAGTTGTCCTTCGGATACAGCGAAGCAGTGGGGAAGGACAGAAGCTGATCTAGCGGAGCTCGGGCCGCA
>JAOPVZ010000099.1 GCA_025965935.1 Frankiales bacterium
TGCACCACAGCGGGTTTCGCCGACGTGGAGACTGCCCGCGCGGCAGTGCGAGCGCGCGAATGGTGCCAAGCAGAGACGGCGGCGCTGCGAGAGGCGGCGGACGTGGCGGCGGCCCTGGCGGCCGAGCTGTCCGACCCCTCACTGGCCGTCGACCTGGACCTGCCCGCGCCGGTCGCCGAGACCGCCGAGGCGCTGACGTCGGCGGACACGGCGCTGTCCGCAGCCCTGGCCGAACAGGGCGTGGCGCGGCAGCGCGTCGAGGCCCTTGCGCGCCTGTCACCTGCCCTTGCCGGCGCGGTCGCCGACCTGGTCCCCCTTGAGGAGACCGCCCGGGAGGTCCGTGCACTGGCCGACCTCTGCGCCGGTGCCGGTGCGAACGGCATGCGCATGACGCTGACGTCGTTCGTCCTCGCGGCCCGACTGGAGGAGGTCGCGGCGGCGGCGACAGTGCGATTGCTGCGGATGACCCAGGGACGGTACGAGCTGATCCACACCGACGGCTCGGCGCGGGGCGGCGCCCGGTCGGGGCTGGGGCTGCTGGTCCGCGATGCCTGGTCGGGGCAGGACCGCGACACCGCGACGCTGTCCGGCGGCGAGACGTTCCTCGCCGCCCTCGCCTTGGCGCTGGGGCTGGCCGACGTCGTGACCGCCGAAGCCGGCGGTGCCCGCATCGGTGCGCTGTTCGTCGACGAGGGCTTCGGCACCCTCGACGAGGAGACCCTCGACGAGGTGATGGACGTCCTCGACGGCCTGCGTGAGGGCGGCCGCGTCGTCGGCCTGGTGTCGCACGTCGCCGAGCTGCGCCAGCGCATCCCGGCCCGGGTGGAGGTCCGGAAGACCCGAGTCGGCAGCGATGTGGTGGTGCACGGCTGCTGACACACTGACCCGGTGGATCTCGAGGCCCTCGTGGCGGCTGGTCTCTACGACCCGGCCGCGGCGAACGCAGCCGAGCGCCGGGAGCTGCTGGCGTTCCTGGCGCAGGAGGGCTGCAGCCTGGACGAGATGAAGCTTGCGGACTCGCGCGGGCGACTGTTCGCGCTCGCGGGCGACCGACGCATCCGACCGCTGGTGGGTCTGTTGAGTCTGCGCGACGCGGCCTCAAAGCTGGAGGTCGAGCCCGCGGTGCTGACGCGGGTCTGGCGCACGCTGGGTCTTCCCGACAACGGCGTCGATGCACCGCTGCTCACCACGGCGGACGTCGACGCCTTGGCCACCTACCTGGACGTCCGAGGCTTCCTCGGCGAGGACACGGCCCTTGCGGTGTCCCGGGTGGTCGGCGCGGCGCTGGCTCGCATCACCGAGGCAGAGTCCTCCGCCATGCGCGTCGCGATGGAGGGCGTCATCGATGTCGGCGTCTCGGGCGACGAGGTCGTGACCGCCAAGGCGTACGCGGCGGTGACTCGCCTCGTACCACGCATCGGTCAGATGCTGGACACCCTGCACAGGCAGCACCTCGAGGCGACCCGCGTCCACTTCGAGGGCATCGACCGCGAGCACAGCGACCGGACGACGTTCCGTTGTGGTGTGGGCTTCGCGGACCTCTCCGGCTTCACGCGGCTGTCCCAGCAGCTGTCGCTCGGCGCGTTGTCCGAGGTGCTGTCGGTCTTCGAGGAGACGGCCCTGGACACGGTCCACGCCCGTGGCGGCCGGGTCGTGAAGTTCCTGGGGGACGCGGTCATGTGGGTCTCCGCGGAGCCGGAGGACCTGGTCCGGATCGCCGCCGACCTTGTCACGCACCCGCGGGCGGCGGCTGGCGGGATCGACGTTCGGGCCGGGCTGGCCTATGGCGGTGTGCTCGCGCAGGACGGTGACTACTTCGGGCCACCGGTGAACCTGGCCTCGCGCCTGGTTGCCATCGCGGAACCCGGGCAGGTGCTCGCTGCCGGCGACCTCGTCGAGGTCCTCGGTCACGGGTGGATGGCGGTGCCCGGAGTGCCGCAGGCGCTGCGCGGGTTCGATGATCCGGTCACGCCGTACACGCTGTCGGCCGGCTGACGACGGCTCAGGCGACCATCGGCGGGTCGAGCGGCTTCCGCAGCCAGGGCACGTCGAGGTCGCGGAGCAGCAGCCGGCCCTGGTGCCAGACCACGTGGTGCCGTCTGCAGAGCAGGACCAGGTTGTCGAGCGTCGTCGGGCCGCCGTCCTTGCGCGCGATCAGGTGGTGCACGTCGCAGAAGGCGGGTGGTCGAGAGCAGCCGCGGGCGACGCAGCGGCGGTCACGAGCTGAGACCGCGCGGCGTTGGGCGGTGCTGATCTGGTCGTTGACCGACTCGAGGCTGACGACTTGACCATCGGCGTCGAGCAGGACCCGGCTCAGTCGGGCGTCACAGAGCTCGGCCTCGAGGCGGGCACGCGTCTGGGGTCCGGTCCAGGCCGCCGTGGCGGGTCCGGCACCGGCCTGCCCTGCGGCCCACGCTGCACTGATGACGTAGGAGATCTGCGCACGCTGCCCGCCGGCGTGTGGCAGCTCGGCCCACCGGGCGGCGCCGCCGAACACCTCGACCAGCGCATCGGCGCGGCGCTGTCCCGCCGTACGCGGGTCGTCGTCCCCTGACCGCTTGGCCAGCGGCTCGAGGACGGTCAGGACGGGCTCGGCTTCCTCGGCCGCCAGCGCGAACCTCCCGCGCACGACGCCGTCCGGGCCGGTGCGGTACTCCAGGAACCGCCGCCTCCTCGCCTCTTCCTGCTCCAGCTCGAGGGCGGGTTCGGAGTTCAGCGCGATGAGGTGCCGGACCCACTGGCCGATGCCGTCCACGGTGCGGGCGGCGGCACCTTCGATCAGCGCCGGCTGGGAGTCGTGCAGCTCTACCTCGTCGAGCTTCCCGACGAGGGGCACCAGGGCGCCGGCCTGGTCGAGCGAGAGCGTCCCGTCGACGACGGCGTCGGAGACGGCCGGCAGCGACCGGAGGCCACGTGCGCGGCGGATCGCGATGCCGGCCGCTTCGCCGCTGATGCCGAGCGCGTCCCGCCACCACCACGCGGCGCCCTCGGGCTCGCGATCCTCGATCTCGCCGAGCATGGCACTGGCGATGCCGCGCAGCCGACCGGCCGCCTTCTCCAGACCCACCGCCAACACGCGCAGCTGACCGACCTCAGCGCCGGCCACGTCGACAGCGGCGAGCGCGTCGACGGCGGCGTCGAGGTCGGTGAGCACGGAGGCAGCCTGCCGCGCGCAGGAGCTGCGCGGGAAAGGGGACGAGCCGGTTGTGGACAGGCTCAGACGAGCGGCAGCGTGACCCGGAACGTCGCCCCGCCACCAGGCGTGTCGTCAACCTCGACGGAGCCACCGTGCGCGGCGACGAGGGCTGCGACGATCGACAGTCCGAGGCCGGTGCCGCCCGACGCCCGGGTGCGCGAGGCGTCGGTCCGGAAGAACCGCTCGAAGATGCGCCCCCGATCCTCCGCGGGGATGCCGGGCCCGGTGTCGCTCACCTCCACAACCGCCTTGTCGGTGGACGTCGACACCCGCATGACGACCGGTGTCCCCGAGGGGGTGTGCGTCAGGGCGTTGGTGACGAGGTTGCCGAACACCTGCCGCAGTCGGGCCGGATCCCCCGACACGACAGGCGGCGGGCCGTCGGCGACGGCCTCGAGCCGGACCGGCCGGGAGGGGTCGACGGCGAGGGCGTCGGCGACCGCATCGGTGGCCAGCTCGAGCAGGTCAACGTCGAGTCGCTCCAGCGGCCGCTGCTGGTCGAGCCGGGCGAGCAGCAGGAGGTCCTCGACCAGGAGGCCCATCCGCGCGGCCTCGCTCTCGACCCGTGACATCGCCCGGTCGACGTCGGCGGAAGCAGGCAGGGCGCCCTGCCGGTAGAGCTCCGCGAACCCGCGGATTGACGTCAGCGGTGTGCGCAGCTCGTGGGAAGCGTCGCCGATGAACCGCCGCATCCGCTCCTCCGACGCGCGCGCCTCGGCCTCCGACGCCGCCTGCTCGGAGAACGCCGACTCGAGCTGGGCCACCATCGTGTTGAACGACTGCGACAACGACCCCACCTCGGTGCGCGGGTCGGACTCCGG
>JAOPVZ010000189.1 GCA_025965935.1 Frankiales bacterium
TGGAGATGGCGTCGACGGTGAGCTTGTCGACCTTCGTCACCTCGCCGGTCGCCGGGTCGGCGCGCTCCCAGACCCGGTTGTAGAGCTTGCCGGACACCGTCACCGAGTCGCCCTTCTGCACCGAGGCGGCCACGTTGTCGGCCAGCCGGTTCCAGCAGACGACGTCGTACCAGAGCGTGCCGCCGTCCTCCCACTCGTCGCCCTTGCGGATCCGGGGCGTGGTGGCGACCCGGATGTCGAGGACATGGGCGCCGAGCGGTGTGACGCGCACCTTGGGCTCGAATGCCACGTTCCCGGTGAAGCTGATGGTCGGTTCGTTCACGGTCCCTCCGCGGTCCTGCCCGACGCTGTCTGCCGGGTCAGCGACCACCCTCGCCCGCGGCAAGGCCCGCCGCCGGGCTCGGTCCGGGGCTGTGGGCCGGCATTCAGGTTGTGGACGCGCTGCTTCGTCGCACCCGGCTGCCAGGCTGTCCGTGTGCTGCTCGCCGACCTCGCCGCCACGTCGCTCGCTGTGGCCGCCACCCCGAAGCGGACCGAGAAGCTCGCCCTGCTCGCAGCTGCCCTCCGCAGGGCCGGCCCGGACGAGGTCGCGGTGGTCTCGTCGTACCTCGCTGGGGAGCTCCGGCAGCGCCGGACCGGTGTCGGCTGGAAATCCCTGCAGGGCCTCCCCGATCCCGCGCCCGAGCCCTCCCTGACGGTGCTGGAGGTCGACGCCGCGTTCGCCGCGCTGGCCGGTCTCAGCGGGTCGGGCTCTGCGACCGCGCGCGCCGCCCGGCTGGCTGAGCTCTGGTCGGCGGCCACCGCCGACGAGCAGCGGCTGCTGGCCGGGCTCGTCAGCGGCGAGCTCCGCCAGGGTGCGTCCGCCGGGCTCCTGACAGACGCCGTCGCCCGGGCAGCCGACCTTCCCCTCGGACTGGTACGACGGGCGCTGACGCTGTCCGGATCGCTGGCCGAGGTCGCGACCGCCGCCCTCACGGGCCAGTCGCTCGAGGCGTTCTCGTTGGTCGTCGGCCGGGGGCTCTCACCGATGCTGGCCGGTACGGCCACCGACCTGTCCGACGCGCTTTCGCGGATGACGATGCCGGTGGCCGTCGACTGGAAGCTCGACGGCGTGCGGGTGCAGGTGCACCGCGACGGGCCTGAGGTGCGGGTGCTGTCCCGGACGCTCGACGACCTGACGGCCCGGATGCCCGAGCTGGTCGCGTCAGCGCTCGCTCTGCCGGTGCGCACCGTGGTGCTGGACGGCGAGGCGCTCGTCGTCGACGGGGAGGGCCGGCCGCTGCCGTTCCAGGTCACGGCCTCTCGGGCTCTGAGCGTCGCGGGCGCCGGGCTGACGCCCTGGTGGTTCGACGTGCTGCACCTCGACGGTCGCGACCTGCTCGACGAGCCGCTGTCTGTGCGTGCGTCGGTGCTGGAGCAGCTGGTGCCCGAGATGCAGCGGGCTCCGCGGCTGGTCACCTCCTCCCCCGACGACGCCGCGACCTTCGCAGCCGAGGCGCTGGCCAAGGGCCATGAGGGCGTCGTCGTGAAGGCGCTCGACGCGCCGTACGAGGCCGGCCGCCGCGGTGGTTCGTGGCTGAAGGTGAAGCCGCGGCACACCCTCGACCTGGTGGTGCTCGCGGTCGAGCGCGGCCACGGGCGCCGCCGCGGCTGGCTGTCGAACCTGCACCTTGGCGCGCGGCAGGGCGACGGCTTCGTCATGCTCGGGAAGACCTTCAAGGGGCTCACCGACGAGCTGCTGCGGTGGCAGACCGAGCGCTTTCGGGAGCTCCAGGTCGACGACGACGGCTGGGTCGTGACGGTCCGGCCCGAGCAGGTCGTCGAGGTCGCGTTCGACGGCGTGCAGGCCTCGTCGCGCTACCCAGGCGGCGTGGCGCTGCGGTTCGCCCGAGTGCTGCGCTACCGCAATGACAAGACGGCCGCAGACGCGGACACCCTGGACGACGTCCTCCGCCTCGGAACGGCGCGCGGCTGAGGGCCGACGCGCTGCCGCCGAACGACCAGGCCAGCGGCCGCTGGGCCGATACCGTGGACGCCCCCGGCACCCGTAGCTCAGCCGGATAGAGCAACCGCCTTCTAAGCGGTCGGTCGCAGGTTCGAGTCCTGCCGGGTGCGCCCCTTTGGGAAGCACGCGCAGCCTTGCGGGCCAAGGTCCCGACCCGGCTGGTCACATGCCGACGCAGCGGTGCATACCAATCTTCGACCGGACGCGGTACACCTGATCCGAACGACTCTGCAGCAACGCGAGTCGAGAGGAGAAGCAGATGAAGGCCGACGTCGGCGATGTCGTCGTGGTGCACGGGCGCAAGGTCGGTGACGCCGAGCGGCGAGGGGAGGTCCTCGAGGTGAGGGGCCAGGACGGTGCTCCCCCGTACGTGGTCCGGTGGGACACGGCCGGCACGCAGGGGCTGTTCTTCCCGTCGTCGGATGTGAGCGTGCAGCACCCGATGCAGACCTGACAGCTCAGGCAGGGTCGGTCCTGCCCGATCTCGGCGCTCTCTCAGGGACGCGGGAATGCGTTCGTGCTCGGGCGGTTGTCCTTGGAAGTAACTGTGACGACCCGAGGAGCTGCCGACCGTGACCGCGCTGACCGACCCGCCGGTGAAACAGGGGGTCGGCCTCCGGTCCGAACGTGGCCCCGTCCTCGGCGCGATCATGCTGACGACGGCGCTGATCGCGCTCGACAGCACCGTGATCGCGACGGCGGTGCCCACCGTCGTGAAGGACCTCGGCGGCTTCAGCCAGTTCCCCTGGCTTTTCAGCGTCTACCTGCTGACCCAGGCCGTGACGGTGCCGATCTACGGCAAGCTCGCCGACGTGGTGGGCCGCAAGCCGGTGCTGTTCTTCGGCGTCTCGGTCTTCGTCGGTAGCTCGGTCCTCTGCGGCTTCGCCTGGTCGATGCCGGCGCTCATCGCCGCCCGCGCCCTGCAGGGCATCGGTGCCGGCGCCGTACAACCCATCGGGATGACGATCATCGGCGACCTCTACTCGGTCGAGGAGCGCGCCCGGGTGCAGGGCTACATCGCGTCGGTGTGGGGCATCTCCTCGGTGCTCGGCCCCACCCTGGGCGGGCTGTTCTCGGAGTACGCCTCCTGGCGCTGGATCTTCTTCATCAACCTGCCGCTCGGCCTGGTCGCGCTCGTGGCGCTGCAGCGCCGCTTCACCGAGAAGGTCGTGCACCGCACGCACCGCATCGACTACACCGGCGCCGGCCTGCTCACCGTGGGCTGCTCCCTGCTCATCCTCGGACTCCTGGAGGGCGGTACGGCGTGGGCCTGGGGCTCCGCGACCAGTGCCGTGATCCTGGGGGCCGCCGTGGTCGCGCTGGTGGCCTTCGTCCAGGTCGAGCGCCGGGCGGAGGAACCCGTGCTGCCGCTCTGGGTCTTCCGGCGCCGGATCACGGTCGGGGCCAACCTCGTCTCGCTGCTCGTGGGCGCGCTCCTCATCGGGCTCAGCTCCTACGTCCCGACGTACGTCCAGGGCGTGCTGGGCACCGGCGCCGTCGAAGCCGGCTTCGTGCTCGGGGCGCTCACCATCGGCTGGCCGATAGCCGCGTCCCAGGCCGGCAAGCTCTACCTGCGGATCGGGTTCCGCAACACAGCCCTGATCGGCATCGCCATCGCGATCGTCGGCACCGCCTGGACGGCCCTGCTGGTGCAGAGCGCGCCCGTGCTGGAGGTCGCCGCGGCGATGTTCGTCACCGGTCTCGGGATGGGGTTGTCGTCCTCGCCTGTCGTCGTCGCCGTGCAGTCGGTGGTGGGCTGGGAACGCCGCGGTGTCGTGACCGGCACCAACATGTTCTTCCGCGCCATGGGGTCGGCCGTCGGCGCGGCCGCGTTCGGCGCGATCGCGAACGCGACGCTGGTGCACCGCTACGCCTCAGCGCCCGCCGATCTGCACGTCACCGGCAAGGGGGTGGACGCCACCACGCACTACCTGGCGACACCCGGCCCGGTCGCTGACTTCGCCCGGTCGGCGCTGTACGCGGCCTCGCACCACGTGTTCCTGGCCCTGGCGGTGTCGACCGCCGTCACCGCCGGCGCGATCGCGCTCATGCCCCGCCACACCGCCGAGCTCGTCTTCCCCGACTGAGCCGCTGATCCACGGAGACTTACCTCGTCCCGAGGCGCCTCCAGAGTGAGGCAACTCTCCGTGGATCACGGAGGACCACACGCCGCAGGCCCCGGGGACGTGCGTCCCGGGGCCTGCCTGCGGTGCTGTCTCGGCTAGAGCTGGCGGAGCGCCCAGCCGCGGTCGCGGACGTTGCGGAACAGGTCGAGGCCGGTCTTGGCGCGCAGCCGGCAGAGCTGGACGTCGACGCGGCGCGACGGCGCGGTGTCGCCCCAGCAGACCCAGTGCAGCTGGTCGCGGCTCCACACCTTGCGAGGCGCGGCGAGGAACAGGCCGAGCAGCTCGACCTGACGAGGCGAGAGGTCGAGCTCCTCGCCGTGCAGGCTCACGACGTAGCCGGCCAGGTCGACGACGAGACCGCCGGTCTGCAGGGGGCCGACGAGACTGACGCCGGCGTCGGCGGCGCGGCTGCTGAAGTCGCGACCGGTGCCGCTGACGGAGCGCAGCACAGGAGTGGTGGGCGGGATGGTACGGGTCATTGCCGAGCTGACGGCTGATGGCGCGGGGTAGGCCATGATGGGTTCCTCCGGGGTGTCCGTGTTCTGAGCAAGAACGCTAGAAAGCCCGGGTTTTCATCAGGTGACCCTTGTGTTTCCGAGGGGTTCCGAGGTGCGCACATTTCGGGGTCGCCGCGGGGGCGGCTGCAGGACGTGCGGTGACGACCGTCACAGACGGGACGATCAGCAGCTACCCGACAGGGTGATCCTGCGCAGGACGACGTCCACATCTGCGGATTCGCCCCTGTACGCGGAGGCCTGCCGCCTAGGGTGGCAGCGTGAGCGACCGACTGGTGTGGATCGACTGCGAGATGACCGGGCTCGACCTCGGTTCCGACCTGCTCATCGAGGTCGCCGCCCTCGTCACCGACTCGGAGCTGAACGTCCTCGGCGAGGGCGTCGACGTCGTCATCGGCGCCTCGGCCGACGAGCTGGCCCGCATGCCCGACGTCGTCCGCGACATGCACGCGGCCTCCGGCCTCACCGCCGAGGTCCTGCGGTCGACCGTGACGCTGGAGCAGGCCCAGGAGCAGGTGCTCGGCTACCTCAAGGAGCACGTCGAGCCGAACAAGGCCCCGCTGTGCGGCAACAGCATCGCGACCGACCGCGGCTTCC
>JAOPVZ010000213.1 GCA_025965935.1 Frankiales bacterium
TCGGCCGTCGATGCGCGTCGACGAGGGCGCCCGAGCGGACGCCGGTCTCGAGGAGGCGGAGACCGGCCGCGCTGTGGCCGAGAGCTCCGGCGACCACGACCAGGTCGCCGGGTTCGGCTCCGGCGCGCGTGACCCAACGGTCCACGTCGCCCAGTGCGGTGACGCTGACGACGATCCGGTCCGCGGTCACGGTGTCGCCGCCGACCACAGCCGCGCCGACCAGCGCGCACTCGTCACGCAAGCCGTCGGTCAGGTCCAGCGCCCATTGCACCGGGAGGTCGGGTGGGGCGGCCAGGCCGACCAGCAGCGCGGTGCCGGTCCCACCCATGGCCGCCACATCGGCGAGGCTGGCGGCCGCGGCCTTGCGGCCGACGTCGTACCCGGTCGACCAGTCGCGCCGGAAGTGCACCCCCTCGACCAGGACGTCCGTGGTGGCGACGACCCGCCCGCCCGGAGCCGCGACGACAGCGGCATCGTCGCCCGGCCCGAGCAGCACCGCCTCGGTGAGAGGCAGTCGCGCGGTCACGGCAGCGATCAGCCCAAACTCACCCAGATCGCGTGCGGTAGCGTCGCCCACGCCAAGCAGCCTTCCAGAAAGAGGTCCGCAGCCGTGGTCCAGGCCTACATCCTCATCCAGACCGAGGTCGGCAAGGCCGCTGCCGTGGCTGAGGCCATCTCGAAGCTGGACGGCGTCGCGCAGGCGGAGGACGTCACGGGTCCCTACGACGTCATCGTGCGCGCGGAGGCGAAGACCGTCGACGAGCTCGGCAAGCTCGTCGTGGCCCGCATCCAGGGCGTCGACGGCATCACCCGCACGCTCACGTGCCCCGTCGTCCACCTCTAGGCCCGCTCGCGCTCGTCCTCGCCGTCGCCTGCAGCAGTGGCGGCGCCACGACGGCGAGCGACGCCGTCCCCGTCACGCCGGTCAACGGGCTGTCCGCCGCGACGCTGCTGTCCTGCGGGGACCTCAAGGGACAGCTGCCGCGCGAGCTCGCGTCGGGCGTCAGCAAGCGGCCGACCGTGCCGGACTCGAGCACGACGACGGCGTACGGCGCGGATCCCCCGATCTCGGTGCGGTGCGGCGTCCCGCCGGGCAGCGCCGCCGACGAGCCGTACGTGTTCGACGGGGTGCGGTGGGCGATGCACGACAGCGGCGCCTCGCGGACCTGGACGACCCGGGGGCTCAAGGTGAACGTGATGGTCGTGGTCCCTGACCACTTCCAGGCGCAGGCCGAGCTGCTCGCCGCGATGGCGCAGCCGATCACCTCCGCGCTGTCGCGATGAGCTCCTTCACGGCCGGCAGGTAGGCCTCCCCCACGGTCGGGAAGGGGCGGACCACGTCGACGAGGACGTCCAGCGGCACGCGGGCGCGAACCGCCAGAGTCGCCTCTGCCAGCCACTCGTCCGCGTGCAGCCCGAACGCCGCCGCTCCGATGAGCACCTCACCGTCCGTGGTCAGCACCAGCAGGCCGGCTCGCGCGCCGTCGGTCTCGACGCGCGGCACCTCAGCGAGGTTCACGCAGGCGGACACGCTGCCGTCGCGGTTCCAGCTGCCGACGCTCGCGACCGGGGGGTCGGTGTAGACGCAGCGCGGGACCGCCCGCAGGTCCACCCGACGGTCGCCGCCGAGCAGCACGTCGGCCACGACGTCGGCCTGGTAGTTGGCGGCGTGCGTGTAGGGCGCGACGCCAGTGACGTCGCCGATCGCGAAGACGTGCTCCTGGGCCCGGCACTGGTCGTCGACCTCGATGGCGCCGTCGTCGCGCAGCATCAGCGAGAGCGGCTCGAGCCCGTCCGTGACCGGGTTGCGGCCGGTCGCGACCAGCACCCGCTCCACGTCGAGGGCGCTGCCGTCGTCGAGGTGCGCGCGCGCTCCGGACTCGACCCGTGCCACGCCGACTCCGAGGCGCACCTCGACACCGTCGTCCCGCAGCAGGTCTGCCATCGCTGCCGCCACCCGCGGTTCCTCGCCGCCGAGCAGCTGCTCGCCGCTCTCCACCAGCACGACCTCGACCCCGAAGCGGGCGTAGACCTGAGCGAGCTCGCAGCCGATGGCACCCCCGCCGAGGACGAGCAGCGACGCCGGCCGCTCCGAGCTGGTGAGCGCGTCGTCCGAGGTCCACGCGTCCACGGCGTCGAGCCCCTCGATCTCCGGACGGACCGGCGTGGACCCGGTGGCCAGGACGAGATCGCCGTAGCTGAGTCGACGCCCGTCGACCTCGACCGTTCCCGGGCTGGTGACGCGGCCCCGGCCGCGTACGACGGTGATCCCCTTCGAGGCGAGCTCCTGCGCAGCGCCGCTGTCGTCGCGGTGGCCTGCCTGGGCGTCGCGCCGGCGGACCGCTGACTGCCAGGCCAGCGCGTCGTCGTCCAGCTCGACGGCGGTCGCGGCCCCACCGAGCGACACCAGCCGGGCCGCGTCGTGCCGGGCACTCGCCGCCCGGAGCATCGCCTTGCTGGGGATGCAGGCTGTGTAGGGGCACTCGCCACCGATGCGCTCGGCCTCGACGACCGCGACGCTCCTGCCGGCCTCGGCGAGCAGACCCGCCAGCCGCTCACCACCCGAGCCGGCGCCGAGGACCACCACGTCGAAGGACTCCACGGTCTCCACACGTCGAGGTCTCGCCCGCGGAGGGGTGGCTCAACCCTCCCCGAGCGCCTGCAGCAGGTCGGCGACCAGGTCCTCGGGGTCCTCCAGGCCGATGCTGACCCGCACCGCGCTCGGCAGGATGCCGGCGGCGGCCAGCGTGACGTCGTCCATCGCGACGTGCGTGGTGGTCGGCACGTGCACCGCCTTGCTCGTGGTGCCGCCCAGCGAGGTCGCCCGCTTCACCAGCTCCAACCGGTCGATCATCGCCATGCCGGCCTCGCGACCGCCCGCCGGCGACACCGTCACGACGGCGCCGTACAAGCTGGGCGCGAAGAGCCGCTTCGCGAGCTCGTGGTCCCGGTGGCTCGGCAGGCTCGGGTGGTCGACGCGGGCGACCCGGGGGTCGGCGGCGAGGGCCTGCGCCACGATCGCCGCGGTCGTGCACTGCCGGGTGACCCGCAGCGGCAGCGTGGCCAGGCCGCGTGACAGCAGCGCCGCCTCGTCAGGGGCCAGCGTCGCTCCGGTGTCGACACGGACCGTCCGGATGCGCTCGAGGAGAGCCGTGGGCCCGACGACGACGCCGCCGGTGGCGTCGGCGTGCCCGCCGAGGTACTTCGTGGCTGAGTGCACCACCAGGTCGACCCCGTGCTCGAGCGGCCGGCAGACCACCGGGCTCGCGAACGTGGCGTCGACCGCGAACGGGATGCCGGCGTCGCGCGCGATCTGGGACAGCGCCGGCAGGTCGGCGACCGTCATGGAGGGGTTCGCAAGCACCTCGCCCCACAGGACAGCGGTCTCCGGGCGGAGGGCGGCGCGGACCGCCTCGAGGTCGGTGCCGTCGACGAAGCTCGTCTCGATGCCGAACCGGGACAGCTGCCGGGTCAGGAGCGCCCAGGTGCCGCCGTACACCTCCTGCGGGGCGACCACGTGGGAACCGGCGCTGCACAGCGCGAGGAGGGTGCAGGTGATGGCGGCCATGCCGCTGCCGAACGGCTGGCCGACCGCGACGCCGCTCGGGTCCTCGAGGTAGGCAACCGCGTCGGCGAAGGCCTGGCTGGTCGGGTTGTCGGTGCGGCTGTAGGTCCAGCCGCTCTCCTTGCCGGCGAAGACGTCGGCCGTCTGCTGGGCGCTGTCGAGGACGAACGTCGCCGTCCGGTAGACCGGCGGCGTCAGTGGCTCCTGGGCCACGGCACGTCGCGCCGGGCCGTGCACGGCGCGGGTGCCATCACCGGTCATGCTCGGGCCGTCACTCGGACTTGGTGTCGCGGCCCATCAGGCTGCGCACCATCTCGGCCGGGGTGAGCCCATCGTGCACGAGCCCGACGACATGGGCGGTGATGGGCATGTCGACGTCGTGCTTCTTGGCCAACCCGAGGATCGACTCGCAGCTCTTCACGCCCTCGGCGGTCTGCATCTTCTGGCCGAGCAGCTCCTCCATCGTCTGGCCGCGACCGAGCCGCTCCCCGAAGGTGCGGTTGCGGGACAGCGGGCTCGTGCAGGTGGCGACCAGGTCACCGAGACCTGCCAAGCCGCTGAACGTCATGGGGTCGGCTCCCAGGGCCGCCCCCAGCCGCGCCGTCTCCGCGAGGCCGCGGGTGATGAGAGAGGCCTTGGTGTTGTCTCCGAACCCCATCCCCTCGGCCATGCCGACGGCCAGCGCGATGACGTTCTTGACGGCACCGCCGAGCTCGCAACCGACGACGTCGTTGTTCGTGTACGGACGGAAGTACCGCGTCAGGCAGGCGGCCTGCAGCCGCTCCGCGACCGCCAGGTCACTGCAGGCGACGACCGACGCGGCCGGCTGACCGCTCGCGATCTCCTTGGCGAGGTTGGGGCCGCTGACGACGACGACGCGCTCGTCGGGCACGTCGGCGACCTCCCGGATCACCTCGCTCATCCGCTTGGTGGTGCCGAGCTCCACGCCCTTCATGAGGCTGACCAGCACGCTGTCGCGCGGCAGCGCGTCGGCGACGAGCGCGAGGTTGTCGCGCAGGCTCTGACTGGGAACGGCGAGCACGACGAAGTCGGCCCCCGCGACACAGGCCCGGGCATCGTCGGTGGCGGTGAGGTTGTGGGGCAGGACGATGCCCGGCAGGTAGTCCGGGTTCTCGTGGCTGCGGTTGACGGCGTCCGCGACCTCGGCACGACGGGCCCAGAGCTGCACCTCGGCGCCGGCATCGGCCAGGACCTTGCCGAAGGCGGTGCCCCAGGAGCCGGTGCCGAGGACGGCGACGCGGCTCACGCGGTCTCCTTCAGGCCGACGGGCACGAACACTTCCGCGGGCGCCGACTCACCGCGGATGCCCTCCAGCATCTCGCGGATGGCGGCCATGATGCGGTCGGTCGCCTCGTGCAGCACCTCGCTGGTCAGCTCCTTGCCGCGGAACGGCTCGAGGTCCACCGGCGGACCGGCCTGGACGATGATGGCGTGCCGCGGCAGCAGGTGGATGCCCTTGGCGCGGTAGGAGTCGTGGATCTCCTGGGCGCCCCACTGCGCCACCGGCACGACAGGCACGCCGCTGAGCAGCGCGAGGCGCGCCACCCCGGTTCGGGCAGCCATCGGCCACTTGCCGGGGTCACGCGTCACGGTGCCCTCCGGGTAGATGGCGATCAGCTCGCCTTGGTGCAGCGCGTCGACCGCGTCCTTGAGCGCGGCAGACGCGTCCGCGGTGTTGCGGTGCACCGGTATCTGACCGGCGCCGCGCATGGTCCGGCCCACGATGCCGTTCCCCCGGAAGAGGCTGGCCTTGGCGAGGTAGCGCGGCATCCGCGCAGTGCTGAACGCGATGGAGTCGGCCAGCGCGATGGGGTCGACGTAGGAGATGTGGTTGGCCGCCAGGATGACGCCACCCTGTCGCGGCACGTTCTCGAACCCCGACCAGGTCCGCTTGGTCAGCAGCAGCATCAGCGGCTTGAGGATGACGATCGCCAGCCGGTACCAGAAGCCGATCCGACCGAGTCGCACTGCCCGAGCCTCCCTGTGTCCGTCGTGCCTGTCGTGGAGCCTGCCAGACTTGCGGCTCGTGGGCGCGCAATGGGGTGTGGTCGTGCCGGTGAAGCGGCTCGAGATCGCGAAGTCGCGGCTGTCGTCGTACGGCGACACCCACCGTCAGGCGCTCGCGCTCGCCTTCGCCGCCGACGTTGTCCTTGCCGCGTCGCTGGTGGCGGACGTGCTCGTCGTAACCGACGACGCCATCGCCGCGCAGGTCCTGGGCAGCCTCGGCGCGCGGGTCGTGCCTGACAACCCCGACGCCGGCCTCAACCCGGCCTTGGACCACGGCGTCGACCTCCTCAGGGAGGACGCCCCAGACCTTGCCGTGGCGGCCTTGTCAGCAGACCTCCCGTCGTTGCTCGCGCCTGACCTGGCGGCCGTCCTCGGACGGGTTCCCTTGGACGGCAGGGGGTTCGTCGCCGATCTTGCCGGAACGGGGACCACACTGCTGGCCGCCGGACCGGGCGTGGGTCTGGCACCGTCCTACGGCCCGGAGTCACGCGCCCGGCACCTCGCGTCCGGCGCCGTCGAGCTGGTGGCCCCGGAGTCGGTACGACGGGACGTGGACACGCCCGACGACCTCGAGCACGCGGTGGCGATCGGCGTCGGTCCGCACACGCTGGCCGCACTGAAGGAGATCTGGTGACGCAGGCAACCGTCCGGTCCTGGGACGAAGCTGACGGCGGGTCGGCCTACCTGGACGACGGGACCGTCATCGAGATCCCCCGAGACGCCTTGCAGGGCAGCGTCTTCCGGTTCCTGAGGTCCGGGCAGCGGGTGCGGCTCGTCCTCGACGACGGCGAGGTCGTCGCTGTGGACCTTCCCTAGCCCCCTGGTGCTGGCACGACGAAGGCCCCGGCCGGAGCCGGGGCCTTCGGGGGGAGCTGGTTACCTCTTGGCGGCCTTCTTGGCGGGCGCCTTCTTCGCAGCGGACTTCTTGGCGGGCGCCTTCTTCGCAGGCGCCTTCTTGGCGGCGGGTGCCTTCCTGGCGGGCGCCTTCTTCGCAGCGGCCTTCTTGGCAGGAGCCTTCTTCGCAGCGGACTTCTTGGCGGGCGCCTTCTTCGCAGGAGCCTTCTTCGCAGGCGCCTTCTTGGCGGCGGGTGCCTTCTTGGCAGGAGCCTTCTTCGCCGGCGCCTTCTTGGCAGGAGCCTTCTTCGCGGCGGCCTTCTTGGCGGGAGCGGCCTTCTTGGCGGCCGCCTTCTTGGCGGGAGCAGCCTTCTTCGTCACAGGAGCAGCCTTTCCGACGGTCTTGGCAACGGTGGCCTTGGCAGCGGGCGCCAGCTTCTTGGCGCCGGAGACGACGTCCTTGAAGCCCTGGCCCGGACGGAACTTCGGCACCGAGGTCGCCTTGAGCTTGACCTGGGCACC
>JAOPVZ010000114.1 GCA_025965935.1 Frankiales bacterium
TCTTCGACATCGAGATCATCTTCCTCTACCCGTGGGCCGTGGCCTTCGGTCGGCTGGGCGTCTTCGGCCTGGTCGAGATGGTCTTGTTCATCGCCACGGTCTTCGTCGCGTACGCCTACGTCTGGCGCCGCGGCGGTCTGGAATGGGACTAGCCACGTGGGCGTAGAAGAGAAGCTCCCGAGCGGGATCGTCCTGACGTCCGTCGAGAAGGTCGTCAACTGGAGCCGCAAGTCGAGCCTGTGGCCCGCGACCTTCGGGCTGGCGTGCTGCGCGATCGAAATGATGGCGACCGGCGCCGGCCGCTACGACCTCGCACGGTTCGGCATGGAGGTCTTCCGGGCGTCGCCGCGGCAGGCCGACCTGATGATCGTCGCCGGCCGGGTCAGCCAGAAGATGGCGCCCGTCGTGCGGCAGATCTACGACCAGATGCCCGAGCCCAAGTGGGTCATCGCGATGGGCGTCTGCGCCTCGTCCGGTGGCATGTTCAACAACTACGCCATCGTGCAGGGCGTCGACCACATCGTCCCGGTCGACATCTACCTGCCCGGCTGCCCGCCGCGGCCGGAGATGCTCATGGACGCGATCCTCAAGCTGCACGACAAGATCATGGAAGAGCCGCTGGGCTCCAACGCGAAGCGCCGGGCCGCGCACGACTACCAGCCGCGCCAGCTGGTCGCCTCCTCCCAGCGCTACAGCAAGGACGGCAAGAAGGCCGCCCGCGCCGCGAGCGAAGCATGACCGAGAGCACGCACTCGTCCGAGGGCGGCGGCCAGGAGACCCACGAGGGCCTGGTCCAGCCCGCCGGCGAGCACGACCCCACCGGCATGGCGTCCACCGGCGGCTACCACCTGACGCCGTCCGCCGTCGTACCCCCGAGCGCGACAGCGCGCGGCACCAGCGACATGTTCGGCGCGGCGTTCGGTTCGGACACCTCCGGCTTCGGCGGGCTCGTCGAGAAGAGGGCCGCGCCGGTCTCGACCCCCAAGCCGTACGGCGGTTGGTTCGACGAGGCGACAGACGCTCTCGAGGCCGCCTGGCCGGGCTTCGCCGAGCACGTGCTGCGCGTCGTCGTCGACCGCGGCGAGCTCACGATCTACGTCACGCCGGAGTCGATCGCCGACGTCGCCAAGACGCTTCGCGACGAGCCCAACCTGCGCTTCGAGCTGCTGTCGTCGGTGTCGGGCGTCGACTACCCGGCCGAACAGACGCGGCTGCACGCCGTCTATCACTTCACCTCGATGACCTACCGCCGCCGGCTGCGCGTCGAGGTGGCTGTCACGTTCGAGGACCCGCACGTCCCCTCGGTCTGCTCGGTCTACCCGACCGCTGACTTCCAGGAGCGCGAGGCCTGGGACATGTTCGGCATCGTCTTCGACGGGCACCCGGCGCTGACGCGGATCCTCATGCCGGACGACTGGGACGGTCACCCGCAGCGCAAGGACTACCCGCTGGGCGGCATCCCGGTCGAGTACAAGGGCGCCAGCATCCCGCCGCCTGACGAGAGGAGGGCCTACTCGTGACCACGACCGAGCCGCTGTACGGCGCACCTGGGCGCGAGACCACCGAGGGCACCGTCTACACCGTCACCGGGGGCGACTGGGACGCCGTGGTCGCCGGCGCGGGTGACGACCAGCGGATGGTCGTCAACATGGGTCCGCAGCACCCCTCGACCCACGGCGTGCTCCGCCTCGTCCTCGAGCTGGAGGGGGAGACGGTCACCAGTGCCCGCACGGTGATCGGCTACCTGCACACCGGCATCGAGAAGAACATGGAGTACCGCAACTGGACCCAGGGCGTCACCTTCGTGACGCGGATGGACTACCTCGCGCCGATCTTCAACGAGACGGCCTACTGCCTGGCCGTCGAGAAGCTCCTGGGCGTCGAGGTGCCGGAGCGCGCGACGACCATCCGGGTCCTGTGCATGGAGCTCAACCGGATCGCGTCGCACCTGGTGTGGCTGGCCACCGGTGGGATGGAGCTCGGCGCCCTCACCGCCATGACCAACGGCTTCCGGGAGCGCGAGCTCGTCCTCGACTGCCTCGAGACCATCACCGGTCTGAGGATGAACCACGCCTACGTCCGGCCGGGCGGCGTCGCCCAGGACCTCCCGCCCGGTGCGGTGGAGAAGGTCCGCGAGCTCCTCAAGACCCTCGAGAAGCGCGTGCCGATCGTCGACGACCTGCTGACGGGCCAGCCGATCTGGCAGAAGCGGCTGCAGGACGTCGCCTTCCTCGACGCGCAGGGCTGCCTCGCCCTCGGTGTCACCGGGCCGATCCTGCGCTCCGCCGGCCTGGCCTGGGACCTGCGCAAGACGCAGCCGTACTGCGGTTACGAGGACTACGAGTTCGACGTCCCGACGGCCACCAGCTCCGACGGCTGGGGCCGCTTCATGGTCCGGGTCGCCGAGATCAAGGAGTCGATGAAGATCATCGAGCAGGCGCTCGACCGTCTTCAGCCGGGTCCTGTCATGGTCCAGGACAAGAAGATCGGCTGGCCGGCGCAGCTCGCCCTCGGCAGCGACGGCATGGGCCAGTCGCTGGACCACGTGAAGAAGATCATGGGGACCTCGATGGAGGCCCTCATCCACCACTTCAAGCTGGTCACCGAGGGCTTCCGGGTGCCGGCCGGCCAGGTCTACACCGCGATCGAGTCGCCGCGGGGCGAGCTCGGCGTGCACGCCGTCAGCGACGGCGGCACGCGACCGTTCCGCGTGCACGTCCGCGAGCCAAGCTTCATCAACCTGCAGTCGGCCTCGGCCATGTGCGAGGGGTCGCTCATCGCCGACGCCATCGCGGCCGTCGCCTCGATCGACCCCGTGATGGGTGGAGTGGACCGCTAGTGGACCTCGGACTTCCTGCAACGACAGTCGTCCCGGACGGCGTCGCGCCGCTGACGGACGAGACCCGTCGCGAGGCGCGCGAGATCATCGCGCGCTACCCGCGGTCGCGGTCCGCACTGCTGCCGATGCTGCACCTCGTGCAGTCGGTGCAGGGCTACGTCTCGCCCGCCGGGATCGCGCTGTGCGCCGAGGAGCTCGACCTCACCAAGGCCGAGGTCGGCGCGGTCGCGACCTTCTACACGATGTACCGCCGCCGTCCGGCAGGCGCCTATCACGTGGGCGTCTGCACCAACACGCTCTGCGCGGTGCTCGGCGGTGACGCGCTGTTCGCCGTCGCCAAGGAGCACCTCGGCATCGGCAACAACGAGACCACCCCAGACGGCTCCGTCAGCCTCGAGCACATCGAGTGCAACGCGGCCTGCGACTACGCGCCGGTCGTGATGGTCAACTGGGAGTTCTACGACG
>JAOPVZ010000280.1 GCA_025965935.1 Frankiales bacterium
CTGCCCAGCCGAAGCGCAGGTAGCGCTCGGACCGGTGCCCCACCATGGCGTCGAGGGTGTTGATCGCGCGGTAGCCGAGCAGTCCTGGCACACCGGCGACCGCTCCCCAGAACAGCGGCGCCACGACTGCGTCGGAGGTGTTCTCGGCCACCGACTCGACGGTGGCTCTCGCGAGGCCGGGGATGTCGAGCTCCGAGGCGTCCCGCCCGCACAGGTGGGGCAGCCGCTCGCGGGCACCGACCACGTCTCCCGCGTCCAGCAGCTGGTGCATCACCCGGGCCTCGCGGCGCAGCGTCGTGCCTCCGACCACAGCCCACGTGGCGACCGCGACCCCGAGCGGGCGACGCCGCAGCACCGCGCCCACGCCGGCGGCAGCGCCCGTCAGCGCGAGCGCATAGATTGCGCCCGCAGACCGAGAGTCCTTGTACCCCAGACGTTCTGCCCGCGCAGCAACGCCGCCGAAGGCGGCCACGGGGTGCGCCCGGCGCGGGTCACCGAGGACAGCGTCGAGGCCGAGACCGACGGCGGTGGGCCAGGCGCACATGCCGCCGATGCTAGTCAGCGCTTGGCAGCGACCAGACCGGCGCGCAGCAGCGGCCCGAGCTGCTCCGGCGACGTCGGCCGGCTGTACAGGTAGCCCTGCAGGGAGTCCGCACCGAGGTCGATGACGACGTCGGCAACGTCCTGGGTCTCGACGCCCTCGGCGACCACGTGCAGCCCGAGGTCGTGGGCGACGTCCACCACGGCGCGTACGACGGTGACACGCCGTTCGTCGAGATCGACGCCATCCACGATGGAGCGGTCCAGCTTGAGCGTGCGCAGCGGCAGGTCGACGAGGTAGGACAGCGCGGACCAGCCGGTGCCGAAGTCGTCGACGGCCACCCCGATGTCGGCTTCGGCGCACCGTGACAGGGCGGCTCGGGCCTGCGGCCCGACCAGGTCGCCCTCGGTCACCTCGACCGAGAGCGATCGGCGCGGTAGTCCCGCATCGTCGAGGACCCGGAGCAGGTCACTCACCAGGTCCGGACCTGCCAGGACAGGCGCCGGCACGTTCACCGCGCACTCCACCTGCAGCCCCTGCCCCCACCAGCTGACGAGCTGGTTCACGACCTGGCGCAGGACGTTGGCCGTGAGGTCCGGCATCAATCCCGCGCGGTCCGCGGTCTCGAGCCAGGCCGCGGGCGGCGAGAGCTGATCGCCGACGCGCCGCCGTACCAGGGCCTCGACCTTGAGAGGGCCCGCCCCGACCGGCACCACCGGTTGGTACAGGACCGCGAGCCCGTCGCCGAGGATGGCCCGCCGCAGGTCGAGGACGTCGCGCAGCCGTCGCGTGGCCGGGTCGTCGAGGTCCGGGTCGTAGGCCGCGACCATCCCACCGCGCCGCTTGGCCCGCGACATCGCGAGGTCCGCGTGCTGCAGCACCTGGTCGGCACCGCCCGGCTCCGGGACGGCCGTGCCGACGCTGACCGTCACGGGCACGGACAGACCGACGACCTGCAGCGTGCCGGTGCACTCGCGGACCGCGTCCTCGACGATGTCGGCGGCCTCGGCGTCGTCGTCGGCCTGCACCAGCACCGCGAACTCGTCCCCACCGATGCGGGCGACCGGCGTCATCGGCGGGAGTGCCGCGCACAGCCGGGCGGCGAGGCTCGACAGGACCAGGTCGCCGGCGGCGTGCCCGAAGCCGTCGTTGACGAGCCGGAAGCCGTCCATGTCGAGGACGGCCACCAGGGTGCACCGGTCCACCGGCGTCTCGCGCAGCACCTCGAGGAACCCCCGGCGGTTGAGCAGGCCGGTGAGCTGGTCCTCGCGGGCGAGCTGGGTCGCGTCCCGGCGGGCCTGGGTGGTCTCTTCGAGCAGCTGGGCGTTGGCGAGCGTCAGGGAGACGACCCGCGCGACCTGGCTCAGGAAGACCACGTCGGTCTCGTCGAACTCCGAGGTGCCCTTGCGGCGGGCGACCCCGAGGGCGCCGAGCGAACGGCCGCGGCTGCGGAGCGGGACGAGGACCAGGCCGGTCAGGCCGAAGGCCGCGAAGGAGTCGTGAAAGCGCTCCTCCACCCGACTCAGCAGACGGGGCACGTCGGTCCGGCCGACGTGTGCCACCTCACCGTCACGCACGACGCGACCCACCAGACCGTCCGGCTCGGCACAACGGGCGCCGATCTGCCGGACCACGTCGAGCACGTCGTGCTCGCCGTAGGTGAAGGCGCGCAGCTCGACCCGGCCCGCCTCCACCGACCAGAGGCCGCAGGCGTCCCCCAGCAGCGCGGCGCTCATGGAGGTCGCCGCCCGCATCAGGCCAGGGAGGTCGTCCTCAGCGGAACCGAGTGTCTCGTGCAGCTCCACGAGCGCACGGGCGCGCTGCACCTCGTCGTGTACTAGCGCCATGGGGGACCGCCTCCGTGCGGGACTGCGCACCGAGAGTAACCGGATGGTGGCGATTTATGCACTCTTCACCCGATCGGCGCAGTCGCTCAGCTCGCAGGCACCTCGGAGGGACTCGATGACGGGGCCTCACTGGACGGCGCAGCCGAGGGGGCGGGCGCCGGTGCAGCGGGGGCCTCCGTCGGCGGTGCGGCCGGCGCTGCAGCAGGGGGTGCAGCCGGCGCCTCAGCAGGCGGCGCGGGGGACGCTGTCGGCGCGTCCGCGGCCGGCGCGGTTGGGGCCTCGGCGGGCGGTGC
>JAOPVZ010000292.1 GCA_025965935.1 Frankiales bacterium
GACGGTGAGAGGGTGGATGCCGACGGCCTGGCGCCACCGGGTGGCACGGACGGCGGCGTCGGACAGGGCGCGTACGGCGAGACCGCGCAGGTCAGTGGAGTCGGTGGACGCGACCAGGTCCCGCCACAGCACACAGAGGCCATCCTCCAGCGAGATCGCCTGCCGTACAGCCGATCCCGGTGTCGTGACGGGCATCGCGTAGGCCAGTGCCGGGCCCGGCGTCGCGCGACCACGGGCCCGCAGCCGGACCAGCAGGCCGTCCCGCAGCAGCCGGTGCGCGTCGTAGGCAGCCAGGGCCGCCACCCGGCGGTGCTCGTCGAGGTGGGCACCGATGACGCCGTACCCCCAGATCGCCTGGTGCTCCGCCGCGAGCAGCTCGGCGAGGACCTGGTCGGCCGTCACAGCACGTCCAGGGCGCAGGCGCTCGAGGCGGACAGCGAGGCGAGCAGCGGAGCCAGTGAGCGCGAGGCCGTGACCGCTGCCCGGCCGTGCGCGGTGGCGGCGGTGCGCTCCAGCACCCGGAGCTGGGCGACCGTCGTCACCGGCGACGTGCTGGGCGCCGCCGTGCCGAGCGCCGCGATGTGGACGGCCTTGTCCGCGGCCAGCGGGCGCAGCTGCGCTGCCAGCGCCGGGCGCGCGGTCATGACGGCGCGGTAGGCGTCGAGCAGGGCGTTCTCCCGTGCCAGCGCGGCGGTGCGAAGGGCGGTGTCCGGGTCGATGACGGGCTGTGTGCGGGGTCGTGTGCGGCAGCCGCTGACCAGGCTGAGAGCTCCCGCGACGAGGACGGTCCGTCGGGAGGGCTGCACCGGCCCAGACTGCCAGAAGTGACCCACCGACCTCCCCCGGGCACCGACACCTGCCGCGGTTCAGGTTCACGTGCGTCCGAAGACGTCCCGACCGCTAGGGTCGGGCCGGCACACCCTGAAAACTCCACACCAACTTCATCCCGAAGGGGGCTCGCATGACAGCGCAGGCTGCGTCCCGTGCCCAGCTCCTCCAGGTCCTCGACCCCGCCGTGACCGCGACCGGCTTCGACCTCGAGGACGTCACCGTGTCGCCGGCCGGCAAGCGCCGCATCGTCCGCGTGGTCGTGGACCGCGACGGCGGCGTGGACCTCGACGACGTCGCCGACGTGGCCCGCGCGGTGTCGGACCTGCTCGACGACAACCCGCAGCTGGTCGACGGCGCGTACGTGCTCGAGGTGACCAGCCCGGGCGTCGACCGGCCGCTGACGCAGCCGCGCCACTGGCGCCGCGCGACCGGGCGGCTGGTGAAGGCGACCCTGGCCGACGAGACGGTGACGGGACGCATCACCGCCGCCACCGACATCGACGTGACGCTCGACATCGACGGCGTCGAGCGCACCCTGCTGCAGGCCGAGGTCACCAAGGCCGTGGTGCAGGTCGAGTTCAGCCGGCAGGAGGCCGACCAGTGAAGATCGACATGACCGCGCTCCGCAGCCTCGAGCGCGAGAAGGACATCAAGCTCGACCTGGTGGTCCAGGCCATCGAGTCCGCGCTGCTCACGGCGTACCGCCACACCGAGGGCGCTGCCGCGCACGCCCGGGTCGAGCTCGACCGCAAGACCGGCGAGGTCGCCGTGCTGGCGCAGGAGCTGAACGAGGACGGCAGCGTCGCCCGCGAGTACGTCGACACCCCCGAGGACTTCGGGCGGATCGCGGCCATGACCGCCAAGCAGGTCATCCTGCAGCGGCTGCGCGAGGCCGAGCACGACGTCACGTTCGGCGAGTACGCCGGGAGGGAGGGCGATCTCGTCAGCGGCATCGTCCAGCAGGCACCGCAGCGGCCCGGCGGTCCGCCCAACCGCAACGTGATGGTCAAGCTCGGCACCCGCGAGGACGCGCTCGAGGCGGTGCTGCCTCCGGCCGAGCAGGTGCCCGGCGAGGTCTACGACCACGGCAGCCGGCTGACCTGCCGGGTCATCGCGGTCACCCGCGGCCCACGGGGCCCGCAGATCACGGTGTCCCGCACGCACCCCGACCTGGTGCGCGGGCTGTTCGCCCGGGAGGTGCCAGAGGTTGCGGACGGCGTCGTCGAGATCGTCGCGCTGGCGCGGGAGAGCGGCCACCGCACCAAGATCGCCGTTCGGACCAGGGTCGCCGGGCTCAACGCCAAGGGCGCCTGCATCGGCCCGCAGGGCTCCCGCGTGCGGGCGGTCCAGAACGAGCTGCACGGCGAGAAGATCGACATCGTCGACTGGTACGAGGACCCGGCCCGCTTCGTCGCGGAGGCGCTGTCACCCGCCACCGTCCTCAACGTCACGGTGGTGGACGCACTGCAACGCTCCGCCCGCGTGGTGGTGCCCGACTACAAGCTCAGCCTGGCGATCGGCAAGGAGGGCCAGAACGCCCGCCTCGCCGCCCGCCTCACCGGCTGGCGCATCGACATCCACTCCGACACCGAGCAGGCCAGCCCGCCCGACACCAGACCCGCCCCTCACGCCGAGGCCGCGAGTGGCCCGGAAGCGTGAACCGCGCTCAGGAGTAGACTTGACGACGGTCTCCGTCGAGGGTCCGGTCCGCACCTGTGTGGGGTGCCGTGCCCGCGACGCGAAGCCAGCCCTGCTGCGTGTCGTCGTGATCGACGGTGTCCTCACCGCCGACCCCGCCGGTCGCCTGCCTGGTCGTGGCGCCTCCGTGCACCCTGACCCGGCCTGCGTCGACCTCGCTGACCGTCGCCGAGCGTTCCCACGGGCCCTCCGGGTCGACGGACCACTCGACGTCGAGCCCCTGAGGAAGCACCTGCAGACCCGTCCGCCTAACCGAGAGCAGGTCGAGAAGCGCACATGAGCACTCGATGACTCAGCACCGATGAGCACGCCCATGCAGTAACAACGACGGCCAGGGAAAGACCCGGGCCAGACCTTCGTAGAAGGAGCACAGTGCCCGGCAAAGCCCGCGTCCACGAGCTCGCCAAGGAGCTCGGTATGGAGAGCAAGTCTCTCCTGTCCTGGTTGAACGACCACGGCGAGTTCGTCAAGAGCGCCTCGTCCACGATCGAGCCCCCCGTCGCCCGCAAGGTGCGGGAGGCCTTCCCGGCCCAGGCCGCCGCCGCAGCGGCCGCCCCGGCCCCCGCCAAGAAGGCACCGGCCAAGAAGGCCGCCGCCTCTGCGCCTGCGCCCGCACCGGCCCCTGAGGCGCCCGCCGCCGAGGTCCCGGCCGCCGCTGCGGCCGCCGCAGCTCCGGCGCCGGCGCAGGAGTCCCCGATGCCGTCGCGCCCCGCGCCGGCTCCCGGCCCGCGACCTGGCAACAACCCCTTCACGTCGCCCGAGGACGGCGGCTCCCTGCCGCCGCGTCCGGCCTCGCCTCTGCCGCCGAGGCCCGGCTCCCCGGCCGGCCCGCGTCCCAGCTCGATGCCCGGCATGCCGCCGCGCCCTGCCGCGCCACGACCGATGCCCGGTGCCGCCGGCCCGCGTCCCGGACCCGGTGCGTTCCCGCCCCGTCCCGGCGGCGGTCCAGGTGGTCCCGGTGGTCCCGGTGGTCCTGGTGGTCCGCGTC
>JAOPVZ010000140.1 GCA_025965935.1 Frankiales bacterium
CGCACGGCGTCAAGCCGATCATCGGCGTCGAGGCCTACCTGGCGCCGGGCTCCCGGTTCGACAAGACCAGGCACCGCTGGGGCGCAGGCGGCGAGGACGACATCTCCGGCGGTGGGGCCTACACCCACATGACGATGCTCTCCACGAGCACCAAGGGGATGCACGCGCTGTTCCGGCTGGCGTCGCTGGCGTCCCTCGAGGGCTACTACTACAAGCCCCGGATGGACAAGGAGCTGCTCGCCGAGCACGCGGTCGACATGATCGGCACGACCGGCTGCCCCTCCGGCGAGATCCAGACCTACCTGCGGATGGGGGAGTACGACAAGGCGAAGCGGGCCGCGGGGGAGTTCCGCGACATCTTCGGCAAGGACAACTTCTTCTGCGAGCTGATGGATCACGGCATCGAGATCGAACGCCGTGCCCAGAAGGACCTCATCCGGCTCGCGAAGGACATGGGGCTGCCGTTCATCGCGACCAACGACCTGCACTACGTCCACGCCGAGGACGCCAAGGCCCACGAGGTGCTGCTCTGCGTGCAGTCGGGCAAGACGATGGCCGACCCGGGCCGCTTCAAGTTCGACGCCCAGGACTTCTACGTGAAGTCGCCGCAGGAGATGCGGCACCTGTGGCGCGAGTTCCCGGAGGCTTGCGACAACACGCTGCTCATCGCCGAGCGCTGCGAGGTGACCTTCAACGAGGGCGCCGACCTGATGCCGCGGGTCGAGGTGCCGGAGGGCTACGACGAGCAGACCTACCTGCGCGAGCAGGTCCACGCGGGCCTGCGCGAACGCTTCCCGGCCGGCGTGCCGGAAGCGCACCGGGTGCAGGCCGACTACGAGGTCGACGTCATCTGCAACATGGGCTTCCCCGGCTATTTCCTGGTGACCGCCGACCTGTGCCGGCACGCCAAGGACAACGGCATCCGCGTCGGCCCTGGCCGCGGCTCGGCTGCCGGCTCCCTCGTCGCCTACGCCCTGAAGATCACCGAGCTCGACCCGGTCGAGCACAAGCTGCTGTTCGAGCGCTTCCTCAACCCTGAGCGCATCTCGATGCCTGACATCGACCTCGACTTCGACGAGCGCCGGCGCGGCGACATGATCCGCTACGCCACCGAGAAGTACGGCGAGGAGCGGGTCTCGCAGATCATCACCTACGGCACCATCAAGGCGAAGGCCGCCGTGAAGGACGCCGCCCGGGTGCTCGGCTACCCGTTCGCCGTCGGCGACAAGATCACCAAGGCGATGCCGGCGGCCGTGATGGGCAAGGACATCCCGCTCGCCGGGATCTTCGACCCCAGTCACAAGCGGTACGGCGAGGCGGGCGAGTTCCGAGCGCTCTACGACACCGACCCGGACGCCAAGGCCGTCGTCGACACCGCCCTCGGCCTCGAGGGGCTGAAGCGCCAGTGGGGCGTGCACGCTGCCGGCGTCATCCTGTGCCGCGAGCCGCTGCTCGATGTCATCCCGATCCAGCGCCGCGAGGCCGACGGCGCGATCATCACGCAGTTCGACATGGGCGCCTGCGAGTCCCTCGGCCTGCTCAAGATGGACTTCCTGGGACTGCGCAACCTCACCGTCCTCGACGACTGCCTCAAGCACATCACGATGAACCGCGGCGAGACGGTCGTCCTCGAAGACCTCGACGTCATGGTCCCGGACCCTCTGACGTACCAGCTGCTCTCCCGGGGCGACACCCTCGGTGTGTTCCAGCTCGACGGCGGGCCGATGCGCGCCCTGCTGCGCTCGATGCAGCCGGACTCGTTCGAGACGATCTCCGCCGTGCTCGCGCTCTACCGGCCCGGGCCGATGGGCGCCAACGCGCACAACGACTACGCCGACCGCAAGACCGGTCGCAAGCCGGTCGTGCCGATCCACCCCGAGCTGGCCGAGCCGCTCGAGGACATCCTGGGCGACACCTACGGGCTGATCGTCTACCAGGAGCAGGTCATGGCGATCGCCCAGCACCTCGCTGGGTACACGCTCGGCGCCGCCGACCTGCTCCGGCGTGCGATGGGCAAGAAGAAGAAGGAGATCCTCGACAAGGAGTACATCCCGTTCCGCGACGGCATGAAGGCCAACGGGTACTCCGACGAGGCCATCAAGACCCTCTGGGACATCCTCGTCCCCTTCTCCGACTACGCCTTCAACCGCGCGCACACCGCCGGCTACGGGCTGGTGTCGTTCTGGACGGCCTACCTCAAGGCCAACTTCCCGGCTGAGTACATGGCGGCGCTGCTGACCTCGGTGAAGGACGACAAGGACAAGAGCGCGCTCTACCTCGCGGAGTGCCGCCGGATGGGCATCAAGGTGCTGCCGCCCGATGTCAACGACTCCGACTCCGACTTCACCCCGCGCGGCACGGACATCCGGTTCGGTCTGTCGGCCATCCGCAACGTCGGCACGAACGTCGTGGCGTCGATCGTGAAGACGCGTCAGGACAAGGGCCGCTTCGAGAGCTTCGCCGACTACCTCGGCAAGGTCGAGGTCGTCGCGGTCAACAAGAAGACCGTGGAATCGCTGATCAAGGCCGGCGCCTTCGACTCTCTCGGCGAGCCGCGCAAGGGCCTGCACCAGGTGCACGCCGACGCGATCGACGCCTGCGTGGACGTGAAGCGGGCCGAGGCCATCGGGCAGTTCGACCTGTTCGGCGGCAGCGAGGAGTCGTCGGAGGTCTTCGACGTGCGGGTGCCGATGGGGGAGTGGGACAAGGCGGTGCTGCTCGCGTATGAGCGGGAGATGCTGGGGCTCTACGTCTCGGACCACCCGCTGTTCGGCGTCGAGCACGTCATCGCCGCGCACGTCGACACCCCCATCTCCGGGATCATCGACAAGGACGACGGCGCCTCGGTCGTCGTCGGCGGCCTGCTGTCCTCCGTGACACGCAAGGTGACCAAGCAGGGCAACGCCTGGGCGGCCGTGCAGCTGGAGGATCTCGAGGGCTCCGTCGAGGTGATGTTCTTCCCCGCGACCTACCAGCTCGCCGCCGTGCACCTCGTCGAGGACGCGGTGGTGCTGATCCGGGGCCGCGTCGACAAGCGTGACGACACCCCGAAGCTGATCGCCTCCGACATCACCGTCCCCGACCTCTCGGTCGGCCCCCGCGGTCCGGTCACGATCTCGCTCCCGACGGCGCGATGCACGCCTCCTGTGGTCGAGCGCCTCAAAGAGGTGCTGCGCAACCACCCGGGTACGACGGACGTGCTGCTGCAGCTCACGACCGGCGCCAAGACCACTGTGCTCCGGCTGGACGACGGGCACCGGGTGACCGCGTCGGCGTCGCTGTTCGCCGACCTCAAGGCACTGCTCGGCCCTGGCTGCCTGCCGCTGGGAGGCTGATGTCCGCCTCCGGCGGAAGGCACGGCTAGTCTCGGCCGGCGTGGACTCCATCAAGCTCTGCGCGGGGACGCTGACGGTCGAGCACCCGGACGAGGTGCTGCTCGACTACCTCGACATCCGCAACGGGTACTCCTATCCCGCCTACGACATGCTCCAGACCAACGGGTCGCCGGCCCTCGTCGACGGCGACCTGCTCGCGCCGGTGCTCATGGGCGTGCACATCGATGCCGGCCGGTTCGCGCTGCTGCGCGAGATGATGCCCGCGCTCGAGGCTGTCGCCGACCTGCCTGAGGTGTCACTCGAGGACGCCGACGACGACCACGTCATGTGCGTCGCCGGCCTGTTCGGGATCCTCGACGAGCCGCGGTACGCCGGCCGTGGTGTCCGCGGCACGATCGTCAGCAAGGTGCTGCACCGCAAGCGCCCTGACCTGGTGCCGATCTACGACAGCCGGATCTTCGAGGCCTACACCGCGCCGGGCGTGCTGCCGCGGACCCTCGACCGGGCCTGGCAGGAGTTCATGCGGCTGCTCTGCACCCAGATGCGCGCCGACCTGCAGGACGAGCACGCGGCCTTCACCGAGCTGCAGCTCGCCGCCGAGGAGGCCGGTTGCCCGGTCACCAAGCTGCGCATCCTCGACATCCTCGTCTGGCGCGCCTCGGACGTCTGGCAGTAGCCGCTACGCCGGGGCGCGCTGCACCAGGAGCTTGGCCAGTGCCACCGCCACGGCGCGATCGGCGGAGGGCGCGGCCTGGAAGGCGAACGACCAGGTCGTCGTGCCCTGGCGGAAGCGCAGGAGCAGCAGCTGCGCGGCTACCGATCCGGGGACGGTCTGGACCGCTGCTGAGGACGCCGCACCGACCTTGTCGACCGCGGTCGGCGTCCCGGAGTGCACCTTCTCGTCATCGGCGAAGTCCGCTGTCGCCCCGGCGGCGTTGCCGAACGTCGACGCCACGACCGAGATCACCGCGCCGGTGGCGGTGTTCACGTACTGCGCGACGTAGGCCTTGCGGAAGCCGTGCGCGCGGAGCTTGGCCGCGGCCGCGGTCCGGGCCGCGGTGGCCTGCGCACCGGTGCCGCTGCTGCTGTAGCCGGCCACCGTCGCGAGGTCGCGCGGACCGCTTCCCTTCACCACCAGAACCATCCCGGCGGGGACCTCGTCGGGTGCGGGCACCAGCGCGCTCAGCGCGTCCGGTGGCAACGTGACGCCGGGGGCCGGAGCGGAGGCGGCGGGAACCGTCGACGACGGCGCGGCGGTCGTCGACGAGCCGTCGCTGCAGGCCGTGAGCAGCACGGGCAGCAGCGCGAGCGCGGGGAGCCGGCGAGTGATCACGCGCGCAGGGTAGTGGGCGGGAAGGCGACCACCGTGGCGCTCCCGTACCGTGGACGGGTGACGACCGCCCTGGCACCGCCGCGCGCCACCGCCGTGGCGCTCACGGGGCTCACCACGCACCGCGGCGACGTGTGCGTGACCGACGCGGTCACGTTCGAGATCGGCACCGGCGAGGTTTTCGGCCTGCTCGGTCCGAACGGCGCGGGCAAGACCACCTTGGTGCGCCAGCTCGTCGGCGTACTCCGCCCCGATGAGGGCAGCGTGACGCTGCTCGGCCGCGACGTGACCGGCAACTCCCGCGCCGCGAGCGAGCACCTGGCCTACCTGGCGCAGACCGAGCCTGCGCTGCACGAGCTCCCCGTCGGGCTGGCGGTCGAGTCGGTCGGCCGCTGCCGCGGGCTGTCGAAGGCAACGGCCGGTGCCGCCACGACGGCGCTCCTCGACGAGCTCGGCCTCACCGAGCTGCGCAGCCGCCCGCTGTGCCGGCTCAGCGGGGGAGAGCGACGGCTCGCCGAGCTCGCCGCTGCGCTGGTCGCCGACCGCCCGCTCCTGGTTCTCGACGAACCGACCGCAGGGCTGGACGTGACCGCCCGCCGGCGCGTCTGGGACGCGCTGCGGACGCGGCGGGACCGCGGGGTCACGGTCCTGCTCGTGACGCACAACGTCCTCGAGGCCGAGCAGGTCCTCGACCGGGTCGCCGTCCTGGACCGCGGCCGGGTCATCGCCTGCGACACGCCTGGCCGGTTGAAGGCGCTGGTGTCCGACGACGTGCGGCTCGAGCTGGTCTGGCGGGCCGAGCCACCCGATCACCCGCTCCGGTCGCGCGCGCTGGTGGACGGCCGTCGCTGGAGCCTGCGGCTGCCCGCGGCCGAGGCCCGGGACGCCCTCGCCGACCTGACTTCGGGGGCGACGCTCGCCCTGCTCGACGACTTCACGCTCGCAACGCCGACCCTCGAGGACGTGTACGTGGCCCTCGGCGGCCGGGACAACGACCTGGAGCGCGGGTGAACGGCTTCGCCGCCCTGTACGGCGGGCAGGTGAGCCGTGCCCGGGCTGCTCGGGTCCCGCTGCTGTTCGTCGCGACGCTGCAGTCGCTCGGCATCCTGCTCCTGCTCCGCGGGGTGGTGGACACGACGAGCGACACCACGGCGCAGCAGGTGGTTGCCGGCTCGACCGTGCTGGTGGTCGCGTTCGTGGCGCTGAACCTGCTGGCCCAGCGGTTCGGCGCACTGCGCGCCTCGGGGGCGCTGGACCACTACGCAACGCTGCCGGTGTCCGGGGCGGCCGTGGTGCTCGCAACCGCGGCGGCCTACGCGACGTTCACCGTGCCGGGCGCGGTGCTCACCGCGGTCGTGGGGGCGCTGGTCTACGGCCTACCGCTCGGGCACCTGTGGCTGCTCGTCCTGGTGCTGCCGCTGGCCGGTGCGGGTCTGGCGGGCCTCGGCGCATCGCTCGGGCTCCTCGCGCCTCGGCCGGAGCTCGCGACCGTGCTCGGGCAGCTCGGCATGTCCGGCGTGCTGTTCATCGGCATCATCCCGGCAGCACGGCTGCCGGAGGTGCTGCGTGCCGTGCGGGCCGTCGTGCCGTCGACCTATGCGGTGGACGCGCTCGCGTTGTCGTTCCGGACCCGGTGGGACACCGGGCTCGTCATCCGTGACCTGGGAGTGTGCGTGGCAGTGGCAGTGGCAGCCCTGGCGGTGGCCTCGGTGGCCTTCCGGCGGGCGGTGCGGGCGTGAGCACCGACGTCTGGGCGGCGCCCAGCACGACGGAGACCGCCGGCTGGGAGACGGTCCTGCCACCGCGCGGCCCGTCCCGGCGCCGGCAGGACGTGACTCGGTGCGTCGCGATCGTGGTCGGGATGGTCCTGCTGGGCGCGCCGGTCGGCCTGCTCTGGTCCGCCCTCGCCCCGCGCTACACCGTCGTCTTCGACGCCGGCCAGGCGACCTACCCGTTCATCGAGAGCACCAAGGCGTTCATCGGCGTGGAAGGCACCTTCGTCGCGGTCACGCTCGTGGTGGGCGCGCTCTGCGGCGTCCTCGCCTGGTGGTTCGCCCGCAGCTCCGGGCCCTGGACCGTCGTGGCGCTCGCTGTCGGCGGCGTGCTGGCCGCTCTCGTCGCGGCGCACGTGGGGCTGCTACCCGGCCGCCAGGAGGCGTTCGACGCGCTGGCACGCAAGCAGGGCTCGGTCCAGCTGTTCCTGGGTGCCCGGTCAGGCAACGACACGCACCTCCGCGCGCCCTGGGCGGTGGTCGTCTGGCCGTTCGGCGCGCTGGTCGCGTTCCTGGTCCCGGCCTTCATCCGACCGGAGCAGCTGGACTAGCCGTCAACGAGTGGCCGCTGTCATCAACCGTGCTCAACGAGGCGGTCACCTGACCGTCAGATCGGCATCCGCAGGAAGGGCGAGCTGTAGTCCGGTGCCGTGGCCAGCACCTGCTCCACGTCCTCGTCGGACAGCTCCGCCGCACGTTCGGCCGCCGCAACGATCCGTCCCAGCAGGCTCACGTCGCCGGCGGTCGCGATCCCGGCCACCCCCGGTTGCCGGAGCACGAAGGCCACGCACGCATCGATGTGCTGCGGGTCGTCCCACGGCTCGTACCAGGTGGCGTACCGCTGGTCTGCCGCCTCAGGCCAGTTGCGCCGCGCCACCGTCTTGATGGTCATGAGACCGGCGTCCTGCCTCGCTACTTCGTCGACCAGGGCGAGGAAGTCGGCCCGGTAGTCGGGGCGTCGCGCCAGCACGTGGTTCCACGGCGTGAGCACCGTCTCGAACGGGAAGCGGCGCAGCGCCTCGAGGTGCGTGGCGGGCGCCTCGTGCCCGTGGCCAGTGATGCCGATCGCCCCGACGAGGCCCTCCTCGCGGGCCCGCACCGCGGCCTCGAGCGCGCCGCCGGGACCAGTCGCCCGATCGAGATCCGCCAGGTCGCCCACGGCGTGCAGCTGCAGCAGGTCCACCCGGTCGACCTGCATCCGCTCGAGCGAGGCGTTGATCTGCGCCCAGGCCGCGTCGCGCTCCCGCTCCCCGGTCTTGGTGGCCAGGAACGCGTCGTCACCCAGCTGACCGCTCCACGGCGCGAACCGCAGCTCCGCGTCGCCGTAGGCGGCCGCGACATCGAAGTGGTTGATGCCCGCGGCGATGGCCTGCGCGATCGACGCGTCCGCGACGTCCTGCGGGACGTCACTGAGGGCCGCCCCTCCGTAGACGAGGACGCTGCTCGCGTGCCCGATCCGGCCAAGTCGGCGCTGCTCCATGGCGACCCTCTCAACGAGCTACCCGAATCCTCTCACCCGGAGGGTCCTAGTTGGGGCTCGCGTTCGCGCGGGCCAGCTCAGGAGCGGGTACGGCGTGCAAGGCGGCCAGCACCCCGGCCTCGCGCCGCAGCAACGAGAGCCCGCGGCGCAGCCGTGCGACCCCGTCCGGCTGCTCGAGCAGGTTTTGGCGGTCGGCCAGGTCCAGCGCCATGGTCGCGCCGACGAGGTGGCCCAGCACCTGCGCGTCGATGGGCAGCTCCGGGGCCTCGACCTGGGCGCCGCTCGCCTCGGCCAGCGCACCGACGTACTCGCCGAAGGCCTGCCTGACGGCAGGGTCGAGCACCGCGGCCTCGGACTCGTTGCCGCGCGGGTCGGGGAGCCAGGTGACCTCGCCAGTGAGGTAGGGCCGGTCGTCATGGAGCTCGTCGAGGCGGAACAGGTCGCTGCCGACGGTGACGAGGTCGTAGCGACCGTCGTCGTAGCCCTGCACCTGGGACAGCCGGGCGGCGCAGCCCACCTCGTAGAGCGCCCGCACGCCGTCCGCCCCGACCTCCCGGCCCTCCCGGATGCAGAGCACGCCGAAGCGCTGCTCCTCCTCGGGCAGCGCGAGCAGGTCGCGCACGAGCACCCGGTAGCGCTCCTCGAAGACGTGCAGCGGCAGCACCAGGCCGGGGAACAGCACGGTGCCCAACGGGAAGAGCGGCAGCACCTGCCGACGGTAGCCTTGAGGCGTGCTGAACCGGATCGACCTCCGTGGCCGTCGCGACGCCGACCTCGCGCGGGTGCTCCCGCGCGCCGAGGTGGACGTGGACCACGCGGTCGAGGACATCCGACCGGTGGTCGAGGGGGTCCGCGACCGTGGGGCCGCGGCCGTGCTCGAGGCAACGGCCCGCTTCGACGGTGTCGCTCTGACCGCGCTGCGGGTGCCCGCGGCCGCGCTCGCGGCCGCCGTCGAGCAGCTCGACCCGGACGTGCGCGCGGCCATCGAGGAGTCCATCCGGCGGCACCGCGAGCTGTGCACCGCGCAGCTGCGGCCCGACGAGGTGGTGCGGATCGTCGATGGCGGCACCGTCACCGAGCGCTGGGTGCCGGTCAGCCGGGTCGGGCTGTACGTCCCGGGCGGGCGGGTCTGCTACCCGAGCTCCGTCGTGATGAACGTCGTGCCGGCCCTCGTCGCCGGGGTCGGGTCGCTGGCCGTGACGTCGCCGCCGAAAGCAGAGTTCGGAGGCCTGCCCGATCCGCAGATCCTCGCCGTCTGCGCGCTGCTCGGCGTCGACGAGGTCTACGCGGTCGGCGGCGCCCAGGCCATCGCCATGCTGGCCTACGGCGTCGAGGGGGTGCCGCCGGTCGACGTCATCACCGGCCCCGGCAACGTCTACGTCGCCGCCGCGAAGCGGCTGGTGCAGGGCCGCTGCGGGATCGACTCCGAGGCCGGTCCCACCGAGATCGCCGTGCTCGCCGACGACACCGCAGACCCGGCGTTCGTGGCGGCCGACCTGATCAGCCAAGCCGAGCACGACCCGCTGGCCGCGTGCCTGCTCGTGACCGACTCGGTCGCCCTCGCCGACGCGGTCGACGCCGAGGTCGCCAGGCAGGTCGCAGCGACCAAGCACCAGGAGCGGATCACGGCTGCCCTCACGGGGCAGTCGGCGACGGTCCTGGTCGACGACCTCGACCAGGGTGTCCAGGTCGTCGACGCCTGGGCAGCGGAGCACCTCGAGGTCATCACGGCCGACGCCGCGAACCGGGCCCGCCAGGTGCGCAACGCCGGGGCGGTCTTCGTCGGTGGCTGGACGCCGGTGTCGCTCGGGGACTACCTCGCCGGCTCCAATCACGTGCTGCCGACCGGCGGCACCGCGCGGTTCTCCGCGGGCCTGTCCACGCAGAGCTTCCTGAAGCGGATGTCGTTCGTGGAGTACAGCCAGGAGGCCCTGGAGAAGGCCGCGCCGCTCGTGACCGCGTTCGCGCACGCCGAGGACCTGCCGGCGCACGCCGCGGCCGTGAACGTCCGAGCCCGGTGACGCTCCCCGTCCGGGACGACCTGTTGGGCAAGCAGCCGTACGGCGCGCCGCAGCTGCCCCAGGCGATCCAGCTCAACGTCAACGAGAACCCCTTCCCGCCGTCGGAGTCGCTGATCGCGGCCGTCGCGAAGGCGGTGGCTGAGGCGACCGCGACCCTCAACCGCTACCCCGACCGGGAAGCGGTGGGCCTGCGCTTCGACCTGGCCGCGTACCTCACCCGCGTCACCGGCGTGCCGCTGTCGGTCGACCAGGTCTGGGCGGCGAACGGCTCCAATGAGGTACTGCAGCAGGTGTGCCAGGCCTTCGGTGGCCCGGGCCGGGTCGCCTTGGGCTTCGAGCCGTCGTACTCGATGCACCCGTTGCTGGCGGCCGGCACGAACACCGGCTGGGTAGCGGAGCGGCGCGCGGCCGACTTCACCCTGACCGCCGATGCGGCCGTGGCAGCGGTGGCGCGGCACCGGCCGGCGATCACCTTCCTCACGACGCCGAACAACCCGACCGGGACCGTGACCGGGCTCGACGTCGTCGATGCGGTCTGCCAGGCCAGCGACGGCATGGTCGTCGTGGACGAGGCCTATGCCGAGTTCGGCGGGACGGTCTCGGCGGTGACGCTGCTCGACCGGCACCCCCGGCTGATCGTGAGCCGCACCATGTCGAAGGCGTTCGCCGGTGCGGGCCTGCGGCTGGGATACCTGGCGGCAGGGGCGGAGGTGGTCGACGCGCTGCGCCTGGTGCGGCTGCCCTACCACCTGAGCGCGCTCACGCAGGCCGCCGCGCGCGCCGCCCTGGCTCACACCGACGAGTTGCTGGGCACCGTCGAGGCCGTGAAGGCGCAACGCGACCGGATGGTCGACGGCCTCCGCGAGCTCGGGCTGACCGTCGTACCGACCGAGGCGAACTTCCTGCTGTTCGGGCCGTGGGAGCTCCCGGCGACGACCTGGCAGCAGCTGCTCGACCTGGGTGTCCTGGTCCGTGACGTCTCGACCGGCCCCGGCCTGGCCGGGTGGCTGCGCGTGAACGCCGGCACCGAGGACGAGACGAGCGCTTTCCTCGCGGCGGTGTCGGAGGTCGTTGCGGCGCGCAGTTGACCTACCCCGGTCACGGGGTGGAGCGTGGGTCGTGACCCCTTGCCGCGCCGGCGGGTTCCCCTTTGGCGGTCGTTCCGAGGGGGTCACGTTGCTCACGATCACTCCCCAGGCCTGGCGGGCCATCGACGCCCTGACCCACGAGCACCAGGCGGCGGGTCTGCGGGTCGCGCGGTCCGACTCCGGGTCGCTGTCGCTCGACGTCGCCGCCGGCCCAGAGCACGACGACACCGTCGTCTGGAGTCGCGGCACCGTCGTCTACATCGACCGCCAGGCCGCCGCAGGAGTCGACGACGCGGTGCTGGACCTGCGGGCCACGCCGGGTTCGCGCGCGTTCTACCTGCGCTAACGGCTAGAGGACCAGCTTCTGGTGGAGGCGGCTGAGCTCCGCGGCCGGGTCGTCGGTCTTGCCGAGGTGGATCGGCCCGCTCCGCACGACCGTGCTGCGCGGCGCGGTCAGCCAGCCGAACCGCTGGCGCAGCGGGGTCTTACCGGCGGGACCCTCGCCCCGGCAAGCGCGGCTGACCGCGTCGAGCGCCGCGTCGATGGCGGCCAGGTCGACGTCGGCGTCGAGTGCGCGAAGCCGGCTCGCGTCGACGTGGGTCAGGGCAGCCAGGAAGTCCCGCTCCTGGCTGTAGAGCACGACGCCGACGTTGACGCACTCGCCGCGTTCGACCCGCGGCACGGCCTGCAGGAGGGCGTACTCGAACAGCGCGCTCATCGAGCCAGCCTCCTGGTGATCTGGTCGAGGTAGGCGGCCCTGACCGCGGCGGGGGAGTCGAAGCCGTCCTCGCCCTCCAGCCACAGATCGGGTACGTCGGCAACGGCCGCTTCCACCTGGGCCGTCGTCAGCTGCGGCTGGACCGCGGCTGTCGCCATCTCCCGCAGCACGTGGTGCGCGTCGTCGTACGGCTTCGAGGCCCAGCCGTCCGCCCTGGCCCAGGCGTGGTGGAAGGTGAGGCAGGCGCCGTGGTCGATCAGCCACAGCTGCCGGTGCCACATCAGCAGGTTCGGGTTGCGCCAGCTGCGGTCCACGTTGCCGACCAGCGCGTCGAACCACACGACGGTGCTCGCCTCGACCGGGTCGAGCTGGTGGGCCAGCGGGTCGAAGCCGAGCGAGCCCGGCAGGAAGTCCGTGCCGAGGTTGAGGCCACCGCTCGCCTTCAGCAGGTCCTGCACCTCCTCGTCCGGTTCGCTGCGGCCGAGCTCGGGGTCGACGTCGACGAGCACCAGCTCCGGCACCCGCAGCCCGATCGCCCGGGCCAGACCGGCGCACACGATCTCGGCGATCAGCGTCTTGCGGCCCTGCCCCGCGCCGACGTACTTCACGACATAGGTGCCGAGGTCGTCCGCCTCCATCAGCCCGGGCAGGGAGCCGCCCTCGCGGAGCGGCGTCACGTACCGCGTCGCCGTGACGGTCCTCAGCACGACGGGGACGTTAGCGTCCCGGCGATCGTCAGACGTCGCGGAAGGGCTCGATCTGGGCGCCGAGCGAGGACAACCGCTGCGCCAGGTCCTCGTACCCGCGGTCGATGACGTAGACGTTGCGCAGCACCGACGTCCCAGGAGCAGCGAGCATCGCCAGGAGCAGCACGACCGCGGGGCGAAGGGCCGGCGGGCACACGACCTCGGCGGCGGACCAGCGGGTCGGCCCGTCGACCCAGACCCGGTGCGGGTCGAGCAGCGTCACGTGGCCGCCGAGCCGGTTGAGTTCGGTGAGGTAGATCGCGCGGTTCTCGTAGACCCAGTCGTGGATGAGGGTGCGGCCCTGCGCGACGGCCGCGATCGCGGCGAAGAACGGGACGTTGTCGATGTTGAGGCCCGGGAACGGCATCGGGTGCACCTTGTCGAGGGGTGCGTGCAGCACCGACGGCATCGTCGTGAGGTCGACGAGCCGGGTGCGGCCGTTCGCGGCGGCGTACTCCGGGGAGCGGGACACCTGCAGGCCCATCTCCTCCAGCACTGCGAGCTCCACCTCGAGGAACTCGACCGGTGTGCGACGCACGGTGATCTCGGAGCCGGTGACGATCGCGGCGGTCAGCAGCGACATCGCCTCGATCGGGTCCTCCGACGGCGAGTACTCGACGTCGCAGTCGATCTGGGAGCGGCCGTGGACGGTCAGGGTCGTCGACCCGATGCCCTCGACCTCGACGCCGAGCAGCGACAGGTAGAAGCACAGGTCCTGGACCATGTAGTTGCTCGACGCGTTGCGGATGACGGTGACCTGGTCGAGCCGGGCGGCGGCCATGACGGCGTTCTCGGTGACCGTGTCGCCGCGCTCGGTCAGCACGATGGGCCGGTGCGGGGTGACGGAGGTGTCGCGCTCCACGTGGTAGCTGCCCTCGGTCGCGATGACCTTCACACCGAAGGGGCGCAACGCCGTCTTGTGCGGCTCGACGGTCCGCGTGCCGAGGTCGCAGCCGCCGGCGTAGGGCAGCTGGAAGTCACCGGCGCGGTGCAGCAGCGGTCCCAGCAGGAGCAGCACGGAGCGGGTACGGCGGGCAGCGGTCGCATCCAGGCTGTCGAGGTCGAGGTCGACCGGCGGTCGAAGCCGCAGGTCGCTGCCCTCCCACACGGCACTGACGCCGATGCTGCGCAGCACCTCGACGATCCGGTTGACCTCCTCGATGCGGGCCACGCCGCGCAGGGTGGTCGTGCCGTCGTTGAGCAGCGACGCGCAGAGCAGCGCGACGGCAGCGTTCTTGCTGGACTTCACGTCGATCGCGCCGGACAGCTGCTGGCCGCCGACCACCCTCAGGTGCGTCGGCCCGACCGCCGTACCGAGCTGGACGAGGCCGGTGTCGAGGGCGGTCCCGATGCGCGCGAGGATCTCCAGACTGACGTTCTGCTTCCCCTGCTCGATCCGGGCCACCGCGCTCTGGCTGGTCTGCAGCGCTTCGGCCAGCTGGGTCTGCGTGAGCCGCCGCTGCTTGCGGGCGTCGCGCACCAGGGCGCCGATCTGCTGCAGGTACGCATCACTCATGCAACGTAGGCTATCTCACAGGTGAGATAGCGCGGAGGACCGTCTTTCGTAGCCGTGGTCGCCGAGGCCCATCCCCGCCGTCCCGTTTTGTGCTGCGCGGCAATGCCCGTAATGCGACGATCTCGCATCATGACTGCTATGCGAACACGTGCGGAGCAGAAGGCGGCCACCCGGGAGCGGCTCATCGATGCCGCCGGGCTGGTGATCGCGGGCAAGGGCCTCGACGGCGCCACCGTCAACGAGATCGCCGCCGCGGCCGGCGTCACGACCGGCGCGCTCTACGCGAGCTTCTCGTGCAAGGCCGACCTCGTCGCGGCGTTCCTTGCCGAGCGCAACGTGGACCTCTCGGCCACTCCGCTGGACGTGGTGGCAAGCGACCCGGGTGAGCGGCTCGAGGAGGCGCTGGAGAGCAGCCCGCTGTCCGGGCGGCTGGTCGTCGAGCTGCTCGCCGGCGGCAGCCGGGACGATGCGGTGCGCAGCCGCATGGCGGCGGCAGTCCTCGCGAACGTGGAGGCCCTGACCGCGCGCCTGGAAGGGGAGGGGGTGCAGACCAGGCTGCCCGCCCGGGACACCGCCCTGCTGCTGCAGGTCCTGGTCGCCGGGACGGTCAGCCTGCGGGAGGTGCTCGGTCCCGAGCTGCCACCGGCGCTCCTCACCGAGGCCGTGCGGGTGCTGTTGTGAGGCGCGTCCGCGGCGGCGTGGCGCTCGTGGCGCTCGCGACCACGGCCGCCTGCGGCACGACCGTCCCCCTGAGCCAGCAGCAGGCAGCCGGCAACGGGCTCGGCGGCCCGGCGACCGCCTCGGGGTCGACGGCCGCCCCGACGGGATCGGGTGCTGCCGGCGTACCCGGGTCGATCCCGGGCTCCGTGTCGACAGGGGGGCTCGTCGACGGCGGCCCGCGGTCGTCCGCGACCGGACCGGCCGCGCTGCCGCCGGTGCCGTCGACAGGGACCCGGAGGGTCGCGGGCTGGGGATACACCGCGAAGGAGATCAAGATCGGGTTCTCCATCAGCAGCGATGCCAGCAAGGCACTCGGGGGCCTCGGCCTCGGGGTGTCGCTGGCCAACCAGCAAGACCTCATCAAGACCTGGGTGGCCAAGGTGAACGCCGAAGGTGGGGTCGCCGGGCGCAAGGTCGTCCCCGTGTTCTACGACTACTCGGCGACCGGCAACGTCGAGACGCAGGACCAGGCGGCCTGCAGCACCTGGACGCAGGACAACCACGTCTTCGCGGCCACTGGCATCCGGGCCGGCTCGACCGGCGGCGGTGACAGCCTGACCCCGTGCCTGGCCAAGGCGGGCGTGGTCTGGCTCAACGGCACCGGTGACGCGCACAAGTGGTCGCAGTACCTGGCCTCGATGTACTCGACGCTGAGCATGAACCGCACCCGCGAGGAGCGCGTGCTCGTGGAATCCCTTGCGCAGCAAGGCTTCTTCACACCCGGGGCGAAGATCGGCGTCATCATCAACAACACGAGCGACAACATGTCCCGGGCGGTCGACGAGGGCATGGTGCCTGCCCTCGGCAAGCTCGGGCTGAAGATCACCAAGCGGTTCGTCGAGTCGCTCGCGGAGTCGGAGTCGACGAATGCCGAGCTGCAGATGTTCGCTGCCGGTGTGACGCATGTGCTGTTCGCCGCGCCAGGCGGCGCCGCGCCGTCGTTCTTCATGCAGGCTGCGCAGAACCAGGGCCGGACCTACCGCTACGGCCTCAGCTCGCAGGACGCGCCCGGCCTCACCGTGCAGGCGCTCGCGCCGGCGGCGCAGGCCAGGAACGCGGTCGGCTACGGCTACCAGCCCGGCTTGGACGTCGACGCCAGCAACCAGCCGACGCCGACGGCCGCCATGAAGGCGTGCTTCGGCTACTACAAGTCCAAGGGGTACGACACCGGCTCGCTCAACCAGTCTGCGATGGGGCTCATCTGCGACAGCGTCAACCTGCTGAAGGTGGCGCTGGCCTCGCAGGTGAACCCGACCCGGGACTCGCTGGGCGCCGCGGTGGCCCGCCTCGGATCCAGCTTCGGGGCGGCGAGCACGTTCTCGACCCGCTTCAGCGCGGCGCAGCACGACGGCATCGGCAGCGTCCGCAACCTCTACTTCGAGACTGGGTGCTCGTGCTTCCGGTACCGCGGACCTCTGCAGTTCGCCTCGTGACGCAGCTGCACGACCTCACCGTGGTGCAGCAGCGCGAGGCGCTGCGGGCGGGTGAGGTCAGCTCGACGGAGCTCAGCGCGCACTACCTCGCGCGGATCGACGCGTACGGCGAGGAGCTGGGCGCCTTCGTCGAGCGGACCGACGAGCTGGCCCGGCGGGAGGCACGCAGCGCTGACGACCAGCTCCGTGCGGGATCGCGCCTGCCGCTCCTCGGGATCCCGACGGCCTTCAAGGACCTGCAGGCGGTCGCAGGCGTGCCGATCCACCTGGGGTCGGCCGCCGTCACCGTCGTCCCCAAGAGCGACGGGCCGGTGGTGGGACGACTTCGCAGGGCGGGTGTGGTCACGCTCGGCACGACGCACGCGCCCGAGCTCGGGCCGACCTGCTTCACGGAGTCGGCCGTCGTCGGACGGCCTGCGGTCACGCCCTACGACACGTCCCGGTACGCCAGCGGCTCCAGCGGCGGCGCGGCTGCCGCTGTCGCGGCAGGGCTGATGCCCTTCGCACACGGCAGCGACGGCGCCGGTTCGCTGCGCTCCCCGGCCGCCGTGTGCGGGCTCGTCGGCTTCAAGGCCAGCCGCGGTCGGGTGCCTGCCGCGCCGTCGTTCATGGCGCTCGGCGTCGAGGGGGTCCTGACGCGGACGGTGACCGACACGGCGGCGCTGCTCGATGTGGTGCTGGGACCAGGACCGGAGGACCTCTACGGCCTGCCGGGCGCGACCGGTCTCGAGGACCAGGTGGCCGACGGCTGCCGCCGGCTGAGGGTGCTGCGCTGGGGCTCGGCGGCCGACGACGTCGGTCAGGCGGTCGACCTCGCTGCCAAGCTGCTCGCCGACCTCGGCCACGAGGTGGTCGACGACCCGGAACCGCTGGACTGGGACGACGAGCTGCGCGAGCAACTGCAGGTCGTCGTCACGGCGTCGGTCGCCGCCACGGCTCGGCGGTTGCCGCACCAGGAGCTGCTCGCGCCCTACACGCGGTGGTGCCTGGAGGCCGCAGCCTCCCGGACGGCGGCGGACTTCCTCGCGGCGCAGACGGCCCTCGCCGCTGCCGCCTCACGCCACCTCGCGCTCGCGGCGCACGTGGACGTGGTCCTGAGCCCGGTGACGACGCAGCCCGCCGTCCCGATCGGCTGGTTCGAGCAGGACGGCACCGGGGAGCCGTGCGGGCAACGGATGCTCGACTGGTCCGCGTGGACCCCATGGGCGAACCTCACCGGTCAGCCCGCCGTCTCCCTGCCTCTGCACGTCACCGAGGACGGACTCCCGGTCGGGGTGCAGCTCACCGGCGCGCGCGTCGGTGACGACGCCCGGGTCTTGAGGCTCTCGGCGCAGCTCGAGCGCGCAGCGCCCTTCGCGGACCGGCACCCGGTCCAGTGGTGAAGATGGTCAGGCACGACGGTCGCGACCTTGAGGTCGTCGTGGCGGGCACCGGGCCGGTCACCGTGGTGCTGGAGGCCGGTCTCACGGCGTCGGCCGCCGAGTGGGGCTCGGTGCTCCCGCGTCTCGCTGCCGCGACCCGCGTCGTGGCCGTGTCACGGGCTGGGTACGGCGGCAGCTCGCCGTCCCGGTCGCGGGACGCGCAGGGGTCGGTCGACGACCTGGTCGCCGTGCTGGACGCGCTGGAGGAGCGCGGGCCGCTCGTGCTCGTCGGTCACAGCTGGGGCGGGCTGCTGTGCCGGCTGCTCGCGGCGCAGCAGCCGGAGCGGGTCGCCGGCCTGGTTCTGGTCGACGCGACCCACGAGGGCTTCGCGATGATGCGCCGCCGAGGGGCCACCGCGCTCGGCCAGGTCGGCATGGCGCTCGCGGAGGCCCAGGCGTGGAGCGGCCTGCTGCGTCGACGGCTCGACGCCTCGAAGGGCCCCGCGGGCGAGCTGCTCAGCGGGCTTCCCGAGGGCGTCCGGGCGCGGCTGGTCGACGAGATGTCGCGTCGTTCGACGTGGCGGCAGGCGCGACGCGACTTCCCGGCCGTGAAGCGGCTCCTGCTGCAGCTGGACCACGAGCCGCAGCCCGCACCGACGGTGCCGGTCGTGGGGCTCATCGGCGGCAAGGGCGACGGCAAGGCCGCTCGGCTGCGCTCGGTGGTCCGGGAGGCCTATGAGCCCTGGCTCGCGTCGTTGCCCGACGGTCGGCTCGTGGTGGCGCCGAACAGCGGGCACCTCGTGCCCTTCGAGGACGAGGACCTGCTCGTGAAGGTCGTCGAGGAGCTCGTCCTCGAGGTCGCCCGATAGCCTGTGCGCATGGCACGCACGGCTCTGGTGGAGCGCACGACCAAGGAGAGCGACGTTCGCGTCGAGCTCGACCTCGACGGCACGGGCAACGCGTCGTCCGACACCGGCGTGCCGTTCTTCGACCACATGGTCAGCCAGCTCGGCAAGCACGGCGGCTTCGACCTCACCGTCGTCACCAAGGGCGACCTGCACATCGACGCGCACCACACCGTGGAGGACACCTCGCTCGCCATCGGCCAGGCCCTGCGTGAGGCACTGGGGGACAAGCAGGGGGTGCGTCGGTACGGCGACGCGCTCGTCCCCCTCGACGAGGCCCTGGTGCAGGCGGCGGTCGACCTGTCCGGCCGTCCGTACCTGGTGCACGATGAGCCGGAGATGGTCGAGCTCATCGGGTCCTACGACACGTCGCTGACCAAGCACATCTGGGAGAGCATCGTCGCGACCGCCCAGATCACCTTGCACGTGCGCGTCCTGGCGGGACGCAACGCGCACCACGTCGTCGAGACGCAGTTCAAGTCGGTCGCCCGCGCCCTTCGCACCGCGGTCGAGATCGACCCGCGCGTGACGGGAGTGCCCTCGACCAAGGGCGTGCTGTAGCGGTGAAGGTGGTCGTCCTGGACTACGGGTCCGGGAACCTCCGAAGCGCCGAGCGTGCGCTCGCGCGCACCGGGGCCTCCGTGACGGTGACCTCGGACCTCGACGAGGCTGCCGCTGCGGACGGTCTCGTCGTACCCGGTGTCGGTGCCTACGCCGCCTGCATGGACGGGCTCAACGCCATCCGCGGCGGCACGGTGGTGTGGGACCGGTTGCGCAAGGAGCAGCCCGTTCTCGGCATCTGCGTCGGGATGCAGATCCTGTTCGAGAGAGGCGTCGAGCACGGCGTCGAGTCGACCGGTCTGGGCGTGCTCGCCGGCGCGGTGACCCGGCTCAAGGCCGACATCGTGCCGCACATGGGCTGGAACACCGTGTCCGTGCCGGCCGGCTCCCGGCTGTTCGCCGGCGTCGAGGGCGAGCGATTCTACTTCGTGCACTCCTACGCGGCCCGCGAGGTCCCCGACGTGCTGCTGACGACGGCGGAGCACGGCGACGTGTTCGCGGCTGCCGTCGAGCGCGGTGTGCTTTCGGCGACGCAGTTCCACCCGGAGAAGAGCGGTGACGCGGGGGCGCAGCTGCTGGAGAACTGGGTCCGCTCGCTGTGAGCAACTGGGTCCGTTCGCTGTGAGCAGGGAACGTGCCCGTGCTCGCGAGGCGCGGGTCGCGGCCCGACAGGCCGAGGTTGCCGCGGCCGCCCAAGAACGTGCCCGTACTGCTCAGCGCGCAGCCCGACGGGCTCGGCTGACCCCCTCGCTGCGCATGCCGTCGCCTGCCGTTGTGCGGACGCTTCTCGTCGTCGTCGGTGTCGAGCTGATCGCGTGGCTCCTGGACCTCTCGCTGCGGGTCCGCGTCGGCCTGGCGGTCATCACCCTCGCTGTCCTGTTCGTCTATGTCGTTTCCGCCAGAAGGAGCCCCACCCGATGACCCTCGAGCTGCTGCCTGCCGTCGACGTGGCGGAC
>JAOPVZ010000027.1 GCA_025965935.1 Frankiales bacterium
AGTCCGCAGCAGACGAGCAGGGCGACCGTGGCGAGGCCGGCGAGCACGAGCGCGGGCCTGGAGAACGGCCGGACTGCCGCGGCAGACGACGCGCGAAGAAGCGGCTGCGCAGGACCCGGCGCTGTCAACGGAGGCGCAACGGCAGGCACCGGCTGCGTCGCCGGCGACGAGCCCACCGGGCTCCCCGACCCGCCCACGAGCGCACTGGCCGTCCCCGACATCGGGGCAGTGGCCTGTGGGACCGGAGTTGTCACGGGCACGGTTTCGGGGGTGACCGAGGCGGCGCTCGCCACAGTGACGGTGAGGACCGGCTCACGGATGAAGACGTTCTGGGTCGGTGTGGTGACCGTGTCCGGCAGGACGAGCACCAGGCCGGTCAGGGACTCACCCGCCGACCAGCCTTCAGCGGTAGTGCGCAGGTCGAAGACGACCTTCGTCTTGTCGGCGCTCCAGGTGCCGGTCGCGCAACGGCTCCCGTGGGCCGGCAGGGAGGCGAGCGGCTGGGCGCTCGTGCTGTTGACGACGCGGGCCAGCAACGGGCAGGCCAGCACAGGAGTGGTCGCGGGTGCGACCTGGGTGGCGGCCGGGTCGAGGCTGAAGGAGGCGACGAAGGCCGTGATGCTGCCTGGATCCCGGCCGAGGGTGTCGGGGTTGAACAGGAGTGCGGACGCTTTGTCGGGCGTGTTCGTGTAGGCAACCGCCAAGTCGCCGGCAGGCACACCCGACGCACTGGAAATGGCGCCGGCCGGGCCGGTGCCGGTCGTGTCGACCACGCTCCAGTACCACGCCGCGTCCGCGACGTGGCTGGTCTGAGCAGCCGCGCCCGGGCTCACGGGCAGCCAGAGAGGCGAAGCGGCAAGGGCGAGCGCGGCCGCAGAGGCCCGCAGCGGGGTCACGTGACAGCCACGGGGATCTCGGTGCGGGCAGCGAGGTCGGCATCGATCGTGCTGGCGGCGCGCCACACGGCCGCGGCAGCGAGCAGGCCAGGGACGCCCACTGCGGCCATCGACCCGGTCACGCCGTAGGTGTCGGCGACGCCGCCGAGGGCGACAGCACCGATGATCCCGCCGATCGCGGTGCAGATGCTGGCCAGCGCCTGCGCACACGGACGCGCCCGGGACGGGATCAGGCTCAGTGCCGCGATCTGCAACCCCACGATCACCGGTCCGATGAGGGCGAAGGCGAGGCCGAAGGCGATCACGAACAGGGCGAACACGGGAGAGAACCCACCTGCGACGACCAGCAGCGTCGCGGTGGCGAAGAAGGCAGCGACCTGGCGAGGTACGGCGGAGGGCCGGGCGGCGAAGAGGCGGTCCCCTCGGCGGCCATAGAGGACCAGCCCGACGATGCTGGCCGCGGAGGTGTAGGCGAAGAAGACCCCGCGCGCGGAAGCGCCGAGGTGCCAGTGCTCCTTCAAGAAGTATGAGGAGAAGGTCGCGAGCGGAACGGTGAGCAACCCGAACACGGCGTAGCCGACGAAGATGCGACGCAAGGTGGGAACGGCGAGGACCGCACGGCGGGCGGCCCCGAAGCCGAGTGCGGCATCGACGTCCTGCACCGGTTGTTGCTCCCAGCGGCCATAACCGGGATCCCGGAGCCTGAGGCTGCCCAGCGTGCCGAGGACCGAGAAGGCCCCCAGGGTGAAGAAGACACCGCGCCACCCCAGTCCGAGCGCGCTGCTCAGGATCGCCACGAGCACGGGGGCGACCACGTTCCCGACGAACTGCGCGCTGCTGTGGATCGACATCACGCGGACACGGACGTCTGGCGGGTAGAACTCCATGATGAGCGGCGGGTGCAGGGCGGTGACGCTTCCCGTGCTGAGCCCGTCGAGGGCGAGCAGTAGGAGCAGCGCGGCCGCAGAACCCGCGAAGCCGGTGAACAGCGTCGACAGGCTCCAGGCGATACCGGTGACGAGCACCATCCGGATCCGCCACCCCGGGCGCTGCGAGAGCATCGCGATCGGCAACGGGCTGAGTGAGGACGCGAGGGTCTTGACCGCGATCGCGACACCCGCCGCGGCAGTCGTCAGCCCGAGGTCATCGGAGATGTCCGGCGTCAGGACGGTGAACGCCTGACCCTGGAAGGTGTCGATCAACGACAGCGAGGCCAGCGCCGAGAGCGGGTACAGCGATATCCCTCTGGCACCAAGGACCTGCCGGAGCCGCGCCGGCGCTGCGGTGGTCATGAGCTCGCACGGGCTTCCTGCTGGTCCAGGAACTCCAGGACTGCCTCGTTGGCGAGCGTCGTCGCGTCAGTCGTGTAGTTGTGGCCCGCGCCCTCCAGCAGAACCAGCCGGGAGTTCGGGATCGCCGCGTGCAGCTCGTGCCCGAGCTCGACCGGCACGACCTTGTCCGCCGTGCCGTGCAGCACCAGTACCGGGACGTTGATGTCGGAGACCCGGGCCTTCGAGCGGAAGGCGGCGATGCCGCGGGCCTGCGTGGCGAGTGCGTGCGGGGCCACCGGGATGTCGAGGAGGACCTTGACGTCTTCCTCGATGAGCGCCCGGTCGGTTCCGGTCCCGTACATCGACTTCTTCATCAGGGGCGCGAAGAGGCGAAGCGGGATCCGGTACTTCAGCGAGGCGAACCGGGCCGAAGGGGCCGTCTGGTCGCTCGGGCACCCGGTGCACCCGAGGACGAGCGACCGGACCCGGTCGGGCTGCGCCAGCGCCATCTCCTGTGCGATGAGCCCACCCATCGAGGCGCCGTAGACGTGCGCCGCGCTCACCCCTGCGGCGTCCAGGACGGCGAAGGCGTCGTCGGCCATGGCAGCGATGCTGTGCGGCCCTGCTGCCGGGCGGCTCTGCCCGATGCCCCGGTTGTCGAAGCTGATGACGCGGTACCGCTGCGCGAGCGCCGGCACGACGCGGTACCACATCCGCATCCCGTAGATGTGTCCCATCACGAGCAGGAGCGGTTCGCCCGTCCCCTGTTCCTCCCACCACAAGGGCACCGGCCCTTCCGTCCACGCCATGTCGCTCCTTCTCTCGGGTGAAGCTCAGTGGCCGAAGCAGTGCAGCTGCGTGTGTGCCGGTCCGTAGCCGGATATCGGGTCCCAGGGCCGGTAGGCGCTGTCGCTGCCGCCGCAGGTGAGGAACGCGCCCTT
>JAOPVZ010000051.1 GCA_025965935.1 Frankiales bacterium
CACCAGCGTCAACGAGGTCATCTGCCACGGCATCCCGGACAGCACCGTCCTCAAGGACGGCGACATCATCAACCTCGACGTGACGATCTACCTCGACGGCGTGCACGGCGACACCAACGCGACGTTCCTGGTCGGCGAGGTCGACGACGACAGCTTGCGCCTGGTCCAGGTGACCCGGGAGTGCCTCGACAAGGGCATCGCGGCCGTCAAGCCGGGCGGCACCGTCCGCGACATCGGCCGGGCCATCCAGGCGCACGCCGAGGGGCACGGCTACGGCGTCGTCCGGGCGTTCGTGGGCCACGGCATCGGGCGGGCCTTCCACTCCGAGCCGCAGGTCTTCCACTACGACAACCCGCAGGCCCGGCAGAAGCTCGAGCCCGGGATGACGTTCACCATCGAACCGATGATCACGATCGGCGACTGGCGGCACGAGATGTGGGACGACGGCTGGACCGCCGTGACCAAGGACCGCAGCCGCACAGCGCAGTTCGAGCACACCCTCGTCGTCACGGAGGACGGCGCGGAGATCCTCACCACCGCATGAGGCGGCTGGTCGGCGGGCTGACGGCAGCCTGCCTGCTCACCGCCTGCAGCGGCACGTCGACCCCGCCGGAGGCGGTGCCCGACACCAGCTCGCCCGACCCGCACGTCCTCCCGGCGGGCAAGGCCGACCTCCCGCTCACCGCGGGCTCCTACTTCTCCCCCCTCGACTTCGTCCCACCGCTGGCGATCGCGGTGCCGGCCGGGTGGAGCAGCACCCACCGCGGCGACGACGCGTTCGACCTGGGCAAGCCTGGGCTGATCGTCGTCTTCGACACTCCCGACGGGGAGACGGTCGCACCGGTGCTCAAGGCGCTCCGCGCGAAGGCCTCCCACCCGACGACGGTCACCGGCACCCTCGACGGGGAGCCGGCCACCGGCTTCGACGCGATCGGCGGCTCGGGGCAGCTGCTGGCCAGTCCGTCGGGGACGATGTCACTCGACTACGCCCCAGGTCAGCGCGTGCGGGTGCTCGGCACCGACGTGGACGGCGTCCCGCTGCTGGCGGTCGTACTCGTGCCGGACGGCAAGCAGTGGGGCGCCCTGCTGCCGGCTGCGCTGGCGCTGCTCGGGGGTGTGAGCCGCGGATAGGCTCAGCCGGTGCGCACCGTCTCCGGCCCCACTGATCGCGTGGTGGTCGTCGGTGCGGGCCTCAGCGGCCTGAGCGCCGCCCTGCGGCTGGCCGGCGCCGGCCGCCAGGTGACCGTGCTGGAACGCGCCGACGTGCCGGGCGGACGAGCCGGGCTGCTGGAGCTGGGTGGCTACGCGTTCGACACCGGTCCCACGGTGCTCACGATGCCGGACCTCATCGCGGACGCGCTCGATTGCGTCGACGAGCGCCTCGAGGACTGGCTCGAGCTGCAGCCGGTCGAGCCGCTCTACCGCGCCTTCTACCCCGACGGCTCCACCCTCGACGTGCACGCCGACCGCGCCCGGATGGCCGAGGAGGTGCGCCAGGTCTGCGGTCCCGACGAGGCCCGTGGCTACGAGCGGTACGTCGACTTCGTGACCCGGCTCTACCGCCTCGAGATGCGCGACTTCATCGACCGCAACACCGACTCACCGCTCGGGCTCGTGACCCCGAACCTCGCCCGGCTGGTCGCGCTCGGCGGCTTCCGGCGGCTCGCGCCCAAGGTGGCGCAGTACCTGCGCGACCCGCGCACGCAGCGGTTGTTCTCGTTCCAGTCGATGTACGCCGGCCTCTCGCCGTACGACGCCCTCGCGCTGTACGCCGTGATCTCCTACATGGACTCCGTCGCAGGCGTCGTCTTCCCGAAGGGCGGGATGCACGCATTGCCGCGCGCCCTCGCCGGCGCGGCGGAGAAGCACGGGGTGGTCTTCCGGTACGGCGAGGAGGTGGCCCGAGTCGTCGTGGAGCACGGACGCGCCACAGCCGTCGAGACGACCACCGGCGAGCGCCTGCCGGCGGACGTGGTCGTGCTCACGACCGACGTGCCGCAGGACCTGCTGCCGCCGGCGAAGCAGCGGCGGCTGCGCTACTCGCCCTCGTGCTTCCTGCTGCTCACCGGGTCGACCGCCAGCTACACCCGGACCGCGCACCACAACCTGCACTTCGGCCAGGCTTGGCGCTCGGTGTTCCGGGAGCTCATCCACGACGGGCAGCTGATGAGCGACCCGTCGCTGCTGGTCACCAATCCGACGGCCTCCGACCCGTCGCTCGCTCCGCGCGGACGGCAGTCGTACTACGTGCTCGTGCCGACGCCCAACAGCGACGCCGGCATCGACTGGGACGTGGTCGGGCCGAGGTACCGGGACGAGGTCGTGGCGCGGCTGGAAGGCCTGGGGTACAAGGGCTTCGGCGACGCGATCGAGGTCGAGCACATCACGACCCCTGCCGACTGGCAGCGGCAGGGCATGGCGCACGGCACGCCGTTCGGGCCGGCCCACACCTTCCGACAGACCGGTCCGTTCCGCCCGGGCAACCTGCTGCTCGACAACGTCGTGCGCGCAGGCTCCGGCACCCGGCCCGGCGTCGGGGTGCCCATGGTGCTGCTCAGCGGCCGGCTGGCGGCCGAGCGGGTGCTGGGCCGATGAGGATCCCCTCGCTGCTGCACACCGGCGTCCCCCGACGCATCTTCGCGACCGGGTTCTTCGGCACCTGCCTGCTCACCCTGGGCGGCGTCGGTTCGGGTGTGGCACCGGCCATCCACGACACGATGGCGCAGACCCTGCACCTCACCTGGGTCCGTGACCACGCGTTCACCCGCACCCTCTCCACCGCGCTGGTCGCCATCGGCCTGGTCCTGCTGGCCATGGCGTGGTGGCAGCTGCGGCCTCTGCTCGACCGGCTGGCGCCGCACGCCCTGCTCGTGGTCGCGGGGGTCTGGGCGCTCCCGCTGCTGATCGCGCCGCCGCTGTTCAGCGGGGACCTCTACGCCTACCTCGGCCAGGGCAACCTGGTCGTCAACCACATCGACCCCTACAGCGTGGGGCCGGGTGGGTTCGAGCCAGCCAGCAAGTGGTCGGTGAACGTCGACCCGGTCTGGCGGTTCGCGCCGGCGCCGTACGGCCCGTTCTGGCTGTGGATCAGCGCCAGCGTCGTACGGCTGTCGCAGGGCCACCTCGTCGCGGCCATCCTCGGCATCCGGCTCGTCGCGGTCATCGGGCTGCTCATGGTGGCGTGGGCCCTCCCGCGCCTGGCGCGGATGCACGGCGTGGCGCCGCAGCGGGCGCTGTGGCTGGGCCTCGCCAACCCGCTGCTGCTCATCCACGGCGTCGGCGGCGGTCACAACGACACGCTGATGGTCGGGCTGCTGGCCGTCGGCCTGGTGGCGGCCGGTCGGAACCCCAGTTGGCGGCGCCTCGTCGTCGCCACGCTCCTGGTCGTAGCGGCCGCGCTCATCAAGCTGCCCGCCATCGCCGCCCTGGGCTTCCTGCCGATGGCCCTGCCGACCTGGCGACAGCGCCTCCGGGCAGCAGCGGTGATCGCCCCGACGGCCGCGGCCTGGGCGGTCCTCGTGACGCTCGCCACCGGGCTCGGATGGGGCTGGCTGGACAACCTGGACGCCGGCAGCGCGCGGCTGTCGATCTTCTCCCCCGTCACCGGCCTGGGCGTCGGTCTCGGCAAGCTGCTCCAGGACATCGGCCTCATCGCCACCCCGCTCGTCGTCACCCGGCTCGTCCTCGCCGGCGGCGTCGCGCTCGCCGGCGGCATCGCCCTGCTCCTGCTGCTGCGGTCCCCGCGGCTCGGCCCGCAACGGGCCCTCGGCCTCACTCTGGTGGCGGTCGTCGCGCTGGCACCGACGGTCCAGCCCTGGTACCTCGTCTGGGGGCTCGTGCTGCTGGCGGCCACCATCGGGCCCCGCGCCGAGCTGGCCCTCGGCGCCCTGTCGGTGGCGCTGTGCCTGTCGATCCTTCCCAACGGCCGCAGCCTGTTCCGCCCGCCGATGTACGGCGCGCCGGTGATCGCAGCGGTGGCCCTGGCCGTCATCGAGGTCCGCCGCTCGGCTCGCAAGGTGCGCCACGAGGAGCCGCGCGAACCGGTGCCCGTGTGACCTCGGACGTGACCCTCGAGGCGGCCTACGCGACCTGCCGGCGGCTCAACGCCCGGTACGGCCGCAGCTACTACCTCGCCACCCGGATGCTGCCCGCCTGGAAGCGGCCGTCGGTGCATGCGCTGTACGGCTTCGCGCGGTGGTGCGACGAGATCGTCGACGACCTCGCCTCGTCCCTCAGCCCGGAGCAGCGAGCGGACGCCCTCGACACCTTCGGGCGCTCGGCTCTCGACGGCAGCTCGCAGCACCACGCCGCCGTGGCGCTGCGCGACACGATGGGCCGCTGGGGCATCCCCGCCGCGCACGTGGAGGCCTTCCTGCGGTCGATGCGGATGGACCTCACCGTCTCGTCGTACAAGACCTATGACGACCTGCTCGAGTACGTCCACGGGTCGGCGGCGGTCATCGGGCTGCAGATGCTCCCCGTGCTCGAGCCGGTCGTGCCGCTCGCCGTCGCCGCGCCGTACGCCGCCGACCTCGGCATTGCCTTCCAGCTCACCAACTTCCTGCGCGACGTCGGGGAGGACCTGCGGCGCGACCGGGTCTACCTACCGCTGGAGGACCTCGACGCCTTCGGCGTGACCGTCGAGCAGCTGCAGGCCGGCGTCGTGGACGCCCGCTTCCGCCGGCTGATGGCCTTCGAGATCGCCCGCACCCGCGAGATCTACCGCACCGCTGCGCTGGGCATCCGCCTGCTGCACCCGACGTCGCGCCGCTGCATCTCACTCGCGTTGCAGCTGTACGGCGGGATCCTCGACGAGATCGAGCGGGCGGACCACCAGGTGCTGGACCGGCGGGTGTCGGTCAGGCCCCTGAGACGAGCGGCGGCGCTGCTGAGGGTGTAGAAGATGCGGTTATGCCCCGCTTTGCAGCTGTTCTGACCGCCAGCGCCCTCGCCGTCGCCGGCGCGCCGCTGCTCCACGCCCCCGCCACGGCCGCCACGGCCGGCTGCCCCGCGCCCGCGCAGCTGACGTTCGCGCCGCCGAGCTACGTCGACCGCGCCCGTGCGGGCGGGGAACCGCTCGTCGCGACCTACCCCAACGGCCGGCTGCTCTACTCCAGCCACGCCGGCACCACGCACTTCTTCACGCCGACCGCCGCGAACCCCGGCTCCGGCGCCTTCGTCGACCACTACACCGGTCAGACCTACATCTGGACCAGCGACGACAACGGCAAGCACTGGACCTTCCGGCCGCGCACCGCGCCCGGCCAGGGCGCCCCCGCCTCCGGCTTCTCCGACCCGGAGATCGCCATCGACAGCGCGGGCGACGTCTTCTTCTCCGAGATCAACCTCGTCAACGTCGCGGTGAGCCGGAGCAGCGACAAGGGCAGCACCTGGTCGCTGCAGAACTTCGGCGGCGCACTGCTCACCGACCGGCAGTGGATGGAGGCCGACCGCAAGGACGAGCTCTACTTCGTCGGGAACGGGCAACCGGGGGGTACGGGCGGCGGGGTCGTCGACGGGCACTACCTCAGCAAGAGCACCGACGGCGGCAAGACGTTCACGCTCTCGGTCGCCGACCAGGTCGGCGGTTCGGGGCTCGGCGACATCCGCGTCGACAAGCGCAACGGCACCGTCTACGAGGCGCACTACGACGGCAAGAAGCTCTCGATGGCGGCGTTCCGCAAGGCCAGGTCGGGCAACCTGACCGCGACCGACACCGACGTGGTCGCCGACAAGGTGGACATGCTCGCGCACTGGCCTGCGTTCGACCTCGACCCGCAGGGCAACCTCTACATCACGTGGGACGAGAGCGGCCACGGGGACCAGGAAGCCGGCATCTGGTACTCCCGCTCCACGGACGCCGGGCACCACTGGGCGGCGCCGGTCCGGGTCAACACCGGCGACCACACCGCCATCTGGCCGTGGCTCGGGGTCGGTGACTCCGGTCGGGTGGGCATCGCCTGGCTCGAGGCGGACCGCAAGCTGCCGAACAACGACGCCGAGACCTCCGGCACCTACCCCTGGCGAGTCGTCGCGGCGGCGACCACGACCGGCCTGGGGTGCGCCCGGTTCAGCCGGGCAGTCGCGACCCCCACACCGGTGCACCTCGGCACCATCTGCCAGGGCGGCACCACCTGCCAGGCGACCCTCACCGACCGTCGGCTCGGCGACTACTTCTCCGTCGACGTCGACAACACCGGGCGCATGTACGTCGGCTACGCCGACACCCAGGTGGCGGCCGCGGTGTCGCTGCCGGCGTTCGTCCGCCAGAAGGGCGGACCCTCGCTGCTGACGGCGCACAGCGGCGCCTCCCAGGCGCCCACAGCGACGACCGGTCAGCCGCAGGTCGCGATCCCGCGCAAGATGCTGCCCGGCGGCGCGCTCGCGGCTACCGGCCTCGGCGACCTGCTGCCTGCGTGGGGCGTCGGTGTCCTCGTCGTCGCGCTCCTCGTCCGGCGGCGGCGCCCCAGAAGGTCCACCAGCTGAGCGTCTGCACGACCAGCGCGAAGCCGAACAGCAGATCCTCGACCGGGGCCCACACGAATCGCGCACCGGTGATCGTGTGCGGGTCGTAGGTCACGACGTGCCGGCCGGTGAGGATCCCGTTCGTCACGAGCTGGAAGCCGAGGATGATGGCGTAGGCGATCCAGAAGGCTTGCTGCGCAAGCACTCTGGTCCGCAGCACGAGCAGGTCCAGGGCCACGGTGGCCAGGACGGCGAGCACAGCGGCGGTCGTGTAGGTCATGGCCGCTTCCGCCGTACCGCCTCGAAACCGAGGATCGAGCACAGCGGGATGACGACGAAGAAGCCGAGCTCCTCCAACGGCAGGCCGAGCACCCGCGGGGGCAGCACCTGGGCAGCGTCGAAGCGCCAGCGATGGGCGCGCACCGCGAGCGCGTCCCAGGTCACGAAGACCACGCAGACCGGCAGCAGGGTGAGCAGCAGCCGTCGCCACTGCCGGTAGACGCCGACGTGCAGCACGAGCTCGAGCGGGAGGGTGCCGAGCAGGCAGCCCGAGAGCACGAGCAGGTAGGTCACAGCCGGGCCTTGAAGGCGCGCGCCGCCGCCCGCGGGTCGGCCGCTTCCGTCAGTGCCCTGACGACGACCACCCGGGTGGCACCGGCGGCCAGGACCTGGTCGAGGTTGTCGAGGCCGATGCCACCGATGGCGAACCACGGCCGGGTGGAGCCGAGCCGAGCCGCGTACCGGGTCAGGTCGAGGCCGGGAGCCGGCCGGCCCGGCTTCGTCGGCGTCGGCCAGGTCGGACCGACGCAGAAGTA
>JAOPVZ010000075.1 GCA_025965935.1 Frankiales bacterium
CAAGTGGTCCGCGAGCGCAGGGTTGCGGGCCAGCACCGGACCGTGCAGGTAGGTCGCCACGATCGAGCCCTGCACCGCCCCGTCGTCGCGGCTGAGGGGGTGGTTCGTCGGGCCGCGGCGGACCCGGGCGAACGGCCGCGCCGCATCCCCCAGCAGCGTCACCCCACCGTGGTTGACGAAGCCCGTCAGCATTGGGAGCTCCGGGTCGGCCGGAAGGGCCACCACCTCACCGATGGCGCGACGCTGACCTGCTGTGGTGGTCACGTCGAGGACACCGGCGCCGGCGACGGTGCTGCCGCTCGCGGTCTCGAAGCTGTGGCCCAGCAGCTGCAGGCCGGCGCAGACCGCGAAGACCACCGTGCCGGAGGCCAGCACGGGCGGGAGGAAGCGGGCCAGGTCGGCGGCCACCCGTGACTGGGCGTCGTCCTCACCGCCGCCGAGGATCAGCAGGTCGATGCCGGTCGGCACCGGCGTGCCCAGCGGGATCGGGACGACCTCGGAGGGGATGCCGCGCCAGCTCAGCCGGTGGTGCAGGACGTGCACGTTGCCGCCGTCGCCGTACGTCCCCAGCACCTCCGGGTAGAGGTGACCGATGCGGATCCGACGGGAGCTCAGCTGCCACCGCCGGTGCGCTGGAGCTGCTGCTTGGTCGTGGCGAAGGCGGTGTAGTTGGCCACCACGTCGCAGAGCCCGGGCCCCAGGACGCGCAGCGCGTTGGGAAGGTCGTCGGCGACCTCGTGCTCCACCAGGGCGTAGCGCAGCCGCACCGACAGGTCCGCGGCGCGGCGCCCGGTCACCACGACCCGCCTGCCGCTGAGCCGCTCGAACGGGACGTCCCAGAGCCATGAGGGGTCCCGGCCGTCCGCGGCCCCCGCGTTGAACACGAAGACGATCGGGTGCTGAGTCTCCAGGAGGAGGTCCAGGATCGACCCGGTGCTGGCCGGGTTCTTGGCCAGCAGCAGCCGCACCTCGTGACCGTCGATGCTCCCCTGCGCGTACCGGCCGTTCACGTCGCGCACCTGGCGCATGTGCTCCAGCGCGATGGCGGGATCCACTCCGAGCGCGCGGGCGGCCACGACCGCGATGGCGGCATTCGCGCGGTTCCAGTCCCCCGGCAGGTCCAGGTCGAGCCCGAGCGACGGGCCGCCGTCGATGCAGAGCGTGTTGCCGGAGCGGACCGCCTGCACGGGTGGCCGTCGCAGCCCGCATCCGTCGCACCACCAGTCGTGGTCCTCAAAGGTGATGGGCTGCCCGCAGCGGCGGCAGCCGCGCGCGTCTTCCCGCCACGTCAGCCCGGCTCCCACCCAGGCCACCTTGCTGGCGGCACCGTCCACGGCGGACACGAGCAGCGGGTCGTCAGCGTTGACGACGAGCGTCCCCACTGCGGTGCGCCGCAGGACGCGCTGCCACCCACGGACGTGGGAGGACACCTCGCCGACGCGGTCGAGCTGGTCGCGCGCGAGGTTGAGAAGCACGACGAGCTCAGGCTTGGTCAGCTCGATCACCGCCGGCAGGGCCACCTCGTCCACCTCGAGCACGACCCGCTCGTGGGAGGACTGCAGCAGCGTGCTGGCGATGCCGGCCATCAGGTTGGCCCCATCGCGGTTGGCCGTGACAGGGCCTTGCTCCGCCCAGGCCGCGGCGAGCAGCCGGGCCGTGGTGCTCTTGCCGTTGGTGCCGGACACCAGCACGATCCGACGACCGGCGGCCAGCCGACTGACCGACCGCGGAGCCAGCGCGGTCAGCACGCGGCCGGTGATCACCAGCCCGCTTCCTCGACCCGCTCTGCGGGACGCCCAGCCCGCCGCGCGGGCCAGCCACTCGGCGAAGGCCTGCCAGGCGGCGCACGCGGCGCGGTTTCTGGTCACGGTGGCAGCGTTGACTTCTGGCACTGAGGCAAACCTGTGGCGTTCAGCCGTCCCACAGCGAACAGACCGGCCACGGGCAGCACGAGGCGCTACTTCGAGGGCTGTGGCACGGCGCAGTCCTTCACCTTGGGGTTGGCGCCGAAGTAGTTCAGCGGCCCGGCAAGGACGGTGACGACGACGGTGCCCGCTTTCGCGCAGCTGTCGTTGTTCTGCTGGAAGTAGTGCCGTTGGTAGGCCGCGAGCGCTCCGATGAGCAGCCACACGACCAGCAGCAAGGAACCGATTCTCATGGCGGCGATGTACCCCACTGTGTCCGCATTCGATCATCGTTGGCTGGGCATCACCCCTTGGGTGACCACCGACTGGCTCCTGACGAGCGCTGAACGCCACAACGCCGCGACCCGGCTGCGCGCCTGGTCCGAAGGCAACCTCGCCGAGCCACGAGTGCACGGCGCCGGGTACTTCCAGGAGCTGCTCGACCGCGTCCGGGACATGCGCGACGGAGATCTGCTGCTCTTCACCGACTGGCGCGGTGACCCCGATGAGCTGCTCGCACCGGGCGCGCCGGTGTCCACGACCTTCTGCGAGGCAGCCCTGCGCGGCGTCGACGTCCGGGGTCTCATCTGGCGCTCGCACCTCGACCGGCTGGCCTTCAGTGCCAAGGAGAACCGGCACCTGGGCGAGGACATCGAGGCTGCCGGTGGCGAGTGCCTGCTGGACATGCGGGTCCGGACCGGCGGCTCGCACCACCAGAAGTTCGTCGTGCTGCGGCATCCCGGCCGACCGGAGCGCGACATCGCCTTCGTCGGCGGCATCGACCTGTGTCACAGCCGTCGCGACGACGAGCAGCACGGGGGCGACGAGCAGCGACAGCCGATGGCCGCCGTCTACGGCCCGCGGCCACCGTGGCACGACGCGATGGTGGCGCTGCGCGGTCCCGTCGTCGGGGCCGTCGAGACGGTCTTCCGCGAGCGGTGGGAGGACCCGCAACCGTTGAGCCGCAGTCCGCTCCGGCGACTGGCCGAGGTGCTCCGGCACGAGCAGCGGCGGGCTGGCCCGCTCCCCGAGCAGCTCCCCGACCCTGCGCCGGCCGGCCCGCACGCGGTGCAGCTGCTGCGGACCTACCCCTCTGGCCGGCGCTACCCGTTCGCCCCGGACGGCGAGCGCAGCATCGCGCTCGGGTACGCCAAGGTCCTACGGCGGGTCCGTCGGCTGGTCTACCTGGAGGACCAGTACCTCTGGTCCTCCGATGTCGCGCGCGCCTTCGCCGACGCCCTGCGGGCCCGCCCCGACCTGCATCTCATCGCCGTCGTCCCGCACCACCCGGACCAGGACGGCCCGGTCTCACTGCCCCCGAACCTGCTCGGCCGGCAGCGCGCCCTCGAGCTGCTCCGCGCGGCCGGCGGCGACCGGGTCGCGGTCTACGGGGTCGAGAACCCTTCCGGCGTACCGATCTACGTGCACGCCAAGGTCTGCGTCGCCGATGACACCTGGGCCAGCATCGGCTCCGACAACGTCAACCTCCGCTCCTGGACGCACGACTCGGAGCTCAGCGCTGCGGTGCTCGATGAGACCCTCGACGCACGTGAGCCGCGCGACCCGGCCGGCCTCGGTGACGGAGCCCGTCGCTACGCCCGCGACCTGCGCCTCAGCCTGATGCGCGAGCACCTCGAACGCGACACCGACGACGGCCTGGTCGACCCGCACGAGGCGTTCGCCGTGATGCGCCAGTCGGCCGAGGACCTTCAGGCCTGGTACGACGGTGGGCGCGCCGGTCCGCGGCCTCGCGGCCGGGTCCGGCCTCTGGACGCCGGTGCCCCCGTGACCGCGGCGTGGTCCCGGCTGCTGTACCAGCGGCTCTACGACCCGGACGGCCGCCCGCGCACCCTGCGCCGCCGCGGCGAGTTCTGACCCGGCACGTCCTGGGACTGTGCGGGGTCCGCGCGCGAGAGCCTCGCGTAGGTCCGCACAGTGGCGGCTCGTTCTAGCGCTGGATGGCCTTGGTCTCGAGGAACTCCTCGAGGCCGAAGGTGCCGGCCTCGCGGCCGATGCCGGACTGCTTGTAGCCACCGAAGGGGGCCGCCGGGTTGAAGGCGCCGCCGTTGACCTCGACCTGACCCGTCCGCAACCGGCGGGCCACCCGCAAGGCACGGTCGGGGTCGCCGGACCAGACGCCGCCGGCCAGCCCGTACTCGCTGTCTTTGGCGATCCGCAGCGCGTCGTCCTCGTCCTGGTACGGCATCACGACGAGGACCGGCCCGAAGATCTCCTCACGGGCGATCGTCATGTCCGGCGTGACGCCGGAGAAGACGGTGGGTCGGACGTAGAACCCCTTGTCCTGCAAGGGTTCTGAGCCGCCGGTGACGAGACGCGCGCCCTCGGCGACGCCCTTGTCGATGTAGTCACGGACCCGCTGCAGCTGGGCGCTGCTGACCAGCGGCCCGAGCAGGGTCGCCGCGTCGTTGGGGTCACCGACAGCGAAGGCAGCGGCCGTCGCGGCGGCGATCTGCTCGGCCTGCTCCAGCTTGTCGGCGGGGACCAGCATCCGGGTCAGCGCCGAGCAGGTCTGGCCCGAGTTGAGGAAGCACTTGCCGACACCGTCGGCGACCGCCTTCTCCAGGTCGGCGTCGTCAAGGATGACGTTGGCCGACTTGCCGCCGAGCTCGAGCGCGACCCGCTTGACCTGCTTGCCGGCCAGCTCCGCGATCCGCTTGCCGGCCCGGGTCGAGCCGGTGAACGAGATCATGTCCACATCAGGGTGCACGACGAGGGCCTCGCCGACCTCGGCGCCGTAGCCGGAGATCAGATTGAAGACACCAGGCGGCAGACCGGTGGCGTCGAAGACCTCGGCCAGGACGTACGCCGAGAGCGGCGCCACCTCGCTCGGCTTGACCACCACGGTGCAACCGGCGGCCAGCGCCGCGCCGACCTTCAGCACCACCTGGTGCAGCGGGTAGTTCCACGGCGTGATGCAGCCGACGACGCCGACCGGCTCCCGGACGATGAGGGAGTTGCCGACCTCCTCGCCGTCGAAGGCGAAGGTGCGCGCGAGCTCGGCGAAGTTGCCGAGGTTGAACGACGGCAGCCCGACCTGGATCATCTTCGCGAACCCGAGCGGCATGCCCATGTCCTCGGAGATGAGCTGGCCGAGCTCGTCGGTGCGGGCCGTCAGCGCCGCCGCAGCGGCCTGCAGGAAGTCGGCGCGCTCCTTGGGAGCCAGCGCCGACCACGACGGGAAGGCGTCCTTGGCCGCGGCCACGGCCAGGTCGACGTCGGCGGGTGACCCGGCGGCGACCCGCGCGATCACCTCTTCCGTCGCCGGGTTGACGACGTCGATCGTCCTGCCCGAGGCCGAGTCGATCCAGGTGCCTCCGACGTACAGCTGAGTCCGGTCCATGCGCCGACCCTGCTGCCCGCGGGCGAGCCCGTCAAGACAACCCCGACCGTCCCCCTCTTCCCACCGCCCCGACGCGCTGCCATGAATGGATACTGCGCTGCTGTTTCTGGCCCCAAGAGGGCAGCGCAGTATCCATTCATGCGGGCGTCAGGCGGTGCGGAGCGACCTCGCCAGCTCGTAGTCGGCCCAGGCTTGGAACAGCTCCTCCTCGACGGCGCCACGGTCGACGTCCCTGTCGGCGCCCGGTTGGTCGATCGCGTCCAGCTTGGTGAGGGCGCGCCACAGGCGCTCCTGGGCTTGTCGCTGCTCGGGGATCACCATCACGCGAATGAACGTGGCACGTGATCGGCCCGGCGTCACCAGTCAGGTCGGGCGGTAAGGCATGGCCCAGAAGCGCGGGGTCCTCTAGCGCTGGCCCTGGTACAGCCGGTAGACGACGTAGGCGGAGAACCAGGCGATGAAGAGGAAGGCCGCGACCAGCAAGCCGGTGTAGAAGTACTCGATCTTCACGGATGCCACTCTATCGGGATGCGTTCTCTCGTCGTGAAGCTCACCGCCGGTGCCGACGCACCGGAACGGTGCCTGCAAGGCCTCACTGTCGCCTCGGTGGCCCTCGCCTCGGGGGCCACCGTGTCGCTGTGGCTGACCGGGGAGTCGGTCTGGCTCGCCACCCCCGACGGCGAGCTGGAGCTCCCCGAGTCGCCGCCGGCGTCGACGCTCGTCGCCGCCGTACTCGCCGGCGGGACCGTCCAGGTGTGCACCCAGTGCGCCGCCCGGCGCGGCCTGACCCAGGACCTGCTCGTCGACGGGGCGGTCATCGCGGGTGCCGGGTCCTTCGTCGAGCAGGCGCTCGCTCCCGACGTACAGGCCCTTGTCTACTGAGTAGGTTCTCCAGCGTGCGTGCCCGTCTCCTCCTCGCCGCGCCGCTGCTCGCCGCCGCCTGCTCGAGCCACAGCGCCGCCGGGCCGGCACCGACGCCGACCCCCAGCGACCCGTGCGAGGCGGCGACGCCGGCTCCCGGCTGCATCACCACGACCCCCGGCACCGCGACGAGCTATCCCTATCCGGCCGACGCCGGCCGGATCTCGCCGCTGGCGGTGCCGCCGGCCTTCGACGGCGAGCTGGGCCGCAAGAGCAACAACCTCACGCCGGGAGTGCGGACCGCGACGCTCACCGTGACGATCCCGGCCGGCCGGGTGCTCGCGACCGACCTGATCTGCCAAGGCCGGGGCAGGGTGGTCGTCACGACCACGCCGGTCTCGGCGGCGGCGCAGACGATCACCTGCAACGGCAACCAGCTGCCCAGCCAGCTAGGCGCCACCGCGGCGAAGCCGGAAGCGGCCGCCACCCGTTACGTCGTGACGCTGCGGGCCACCGGTCCGTCCCGGTGGCTGGTGGCGGTCTCGGCGCGCGCGCCGAAGTAGCTCAGCTCGGCCAGGCGCCGTCGTACTGCGGCCAGGCAGTCGGCTCGGCACCCGCGATCTGGTCGATGAACTGCACGAGGTACCAGTGCCGGAAGCGCACGATCTCCTCGTCGGCCGCGAGGGTCAGGAGGTGCCGGCCGAGGCGGCAGTACTCGTCGGCCTCGTCGAGCAGGTCACCGAGGACCCGCGAGGCCCCGGCCGCCTCGGGCGGGACGTCGAAGAGCAGCTCCGGGATGACCGGTCGACCGGCCGCCGCCGAGCTCGCGAGCTCCTGCTCCTGCGCGGTGCTCACGCCACCGAAGTCCGCGGTCAGCTCGGCGACCAGGTCGATCAGCCGCACCGGCAGGTGCTCCGCGGACCGGCCGGCGTCGACCCCGGAGGCCTCCCCCCGCAGGCCCTCGGCGATGAGCGTCATCTCGCGCAGGAGCTCGTCGGTCTGCTCCTGAGCGCGGGCCCACAACGTGACCGGCAGCTCGAGCAGGGCCACCTGCGTCATGCGGCCCACCGGACTGTCGCGCCACCGGCGACGTCGTCGTCCGGCTCAGCAAAGGCGCTGAGGATCGCTTCGACGTCCTCGGCCGTGGCGGCCGTGGCGTCCTCGCGCAGGGTGCCGTCGGGCTCCTGCCGGCGGCACACCGCCCAGACGGTCTTGCCGACCTCCTCGGTGCGCACCCCCCAGACGTCGGCGATCTCCTCCAGCAGCCGCAGGCCGCGGCCCGTCGTCGACTGGTCGGAGAAGGTGCGCTTGGTCGGCAGCTTGGCCGAGCCGTCCCGCACGTCGAGGCGCACCTCGCCAGGGCCGAGGGTCTCCAACCGCAGCGTCACGTCGCCCCGAGCGTGCAGCACGCTGTTGCTGACCAGCTCGCTGACGAGCAGCACGACCTCCCAGCTGAGGTCCTCCAGCCCGAACTCGCTCAGCGCCGCCTCGGCGAACCGACGGGCCAGCGTCACACTGCCGGGAACGCCCGCCAGACTGGTCTCGAGGAGTGACACGGGCAGCAGACTAACCGGAC
>JAOPVZ010000082.1 GCA_025965935.1 Frankiales bacterium
GTGTGGCTGTCGCGAACCAGAACGTCGACTTCTACATCGCCGGTCGTAACGCTGGTCTCAACGGCCCGGCGACGCTCAACAAGACGACCGACGCCGCTGGTAAGGCGACGCTCACGTACACCGACACCGGCGCGGCGGCCTCTACGGGCACCGACACCATCACCGCGGTGGCTGACGTCGACAACAACGACACCACGCAGAACACCCCGCAGGGCACGGCCACCAACAAGTTCATCACCGAGCCGGCCACGGCCGCCACGGTGGACCTGGACGTCACTGGTGCCAGCTCCGCGACCTGCGGTGTGGTTGCGACTGACCCGGCCAACGACGCCCAGGCATACGCTCCGGGCACGGCGACACACTCGGTCTGCGCCCTGGTGAAGACCGCTGGTGGGGCCCTCCTCACCGGCAAGAACGTCACCTTCACCCTGACTGGTGTGGGCTCGTTCGCCAAGGCTGACGGCACTGCGCTGACCAGCCCGCAGACGGTCACCACCGACCAGAACGGTGTTGCCACCATCCTGGTCGTCTCGACCAAGTCCGGTGCGCAGAACCTCACCGCGACGATCGACGGCAAGAGCGACACCGGTACGGTCACGTACACGGCGGCCACGGTCACGGACGCTCGCAACATCGACCTGAAGCCCGACACCAGCACCATCTCTGCGGGTAAGTCGCAGGAGCTCACTGCTCTCGTGACCGACCGCTTCGGCAACCCGGTGCAGGGCATCACGGTCAACTTCACGGAGACCGGCGCTGGCTCGTTCTCGAACGGCACCTCGTCGACCTCCGGTGTCACCGGTTCCACCGGCACCGTTACGGTCACCTTCACCTCGCCTGCCGGCTCCACCGGTACGGACGCGGTGACGGCCACCATCGGCAACGGCAGCACGCAGTGCGCCAACGCCGCGGGTAACCCGGCTGGCACCACGGCAGGTAACTGCTCCGACACCAGCACCTACACGTTCCAGAGCAGCGCGGCCCCGACCATCACGGTCAGCCCGACTGCTCTGAACGTGGGCCAGTACGCGACCGTGGTCGTCCACGGCACCGCTGGCGACGCGGTGCAGCTGCTCGCCTACAGCCGCCCCAGCACGACCTACGGGGTTGTTCGCAACGGCACGATCGGCAGCAACGGGACCGTCACCTTCCAGGTCGGCCCGCGCACCAACACCCGCCTGTTCGCGAAGACCGCGGGCGGATCCAGCACCTCGGCCGTCATCTCGGTCCGTCCCGCTGAGTCCCTCTTCGGCACCGCGACTGGCAAGGTCGGCTCGTTCCACGGTGGCATCGTTCCTGGCCACTCCGGTGTGACGGTCCGCCTGTTCACGGTGAAGAACGGCGTGCGCTCCAGCTCGCCGGTCGGCACCGCCGTGACGGACGCCAATGGCAAGTGGACCTTCAGCCGCACCTTCGCGGCCACCGGTCCTGTGACGTTCATCAGCCAGACGCTGTCTGACCTGACGAGCCTCGCTGGCCAGTCCAACCGCATCACGGTCACCTTCAAGTAGTCCGCCGGTTCCGGTGAGGGGCTGAGGCCCCTCACCGGAACTCAGGACCGCAAGAACGAAGAAGGCCCCGTCCCACTGGGACGGGGCCTTCTTCGTGCCTGGGACTACGTGCCCTCGGACACCTGGCCGATCGCGGCGAGCTCACGCAGGGCCGCATCGCGCTGGGCGGTCGTGGCGTCCGGAAGGATCTCCACCCGCAGCTTGCCGTCGACCAGCTTGGCCGACTGCACGCCGCTGATCGAAGCCACGGCGTCGAGCACGTCGTGCGCGTTCGCGGCGGTCAGCGCGGTGTGGGGAGCCACGACGTACTCGCCGATCGTCTGGGACAGCTTCATCACGTACGCCGGCACCGTGGCGACCGGCGACGGAACGGGCAGCAGGGTCGAGCTGGGGGCGGGCTTTGCCGCGGAGCTGGACCCGGAACAGCCGGTCAACAGCGCAGCGGCCGCGGCCCCGGCGAGCAGGCAGGAGGGGAGGGGGTTCTTCAGCATGGGAGCAGGGTGCCCCATGCCGTCTCAGTTCAGTCGGGCACGTCCCATCCGGGCCTGTCGGCGCGCAAGGTCGGCCTCCTCCGGGGCCGCGTCCTCGACGATCTCGGCGTAGGCCTCGAGGGCCTCAGCGCCCTGCGTGAACGAGCCGAGGCGGAGCAGCAGCTCGCCCTGCTCGCGGCGCAGGTCGACAGGGTGGCGGGGGAGCAGCAGCGACAGCTCGGTGGCCCAGAGCCGGGTGCGCGTGGTCTCCATCGACATGCCCTGCCGCGCCGTGAGCGCCCGGATGTTGGTGAGCACGCGCAGCAGCAGCGTCCCGGGATCGAGGACCGGCTCGTGTTGCGCGTGCACGATCGTGCCGCCGCCGAACGGATCCACGACGGTGTCGCCGACCAGCGTCAGGACGTGCCCGGGAAGCCCCAGCGAGACGGCCTCCAGACCCGCCCGGGAGGCGACCTCGCACCAGACGACCGACAGCAGGATCGGCAGCCCACGCCGACGCCTCAGCACCTCGTGCAGCAGCGAGGACCGCAGGTCGTCATAGTCCTCCGTCGATCCCGAGAACCCGTCGAGCGCCCGCTGCAGGCCACCGACGTCCTTGGAGGTGACCGTGGCCGCGAGGACGTCGAGCTCCACCAGCCAGTCGTTGACGGAGAGGTCAGGCTCGACCTCGCAGCCGATCAGCAGGCACGCCTCGGCTACGTCCACCTCGGGCGAGCGGACCAGCTCCGCGAACCGCTCCCGCGAGGCCTCGCTCACCGGCGCTCCGGGGCCGGCGGGACCCGCTTGGCGGCGACGACGGTCTCCGACGGGACCTCGACCACCACGCCGTCCCGCCTCTCGATGCGCACGACCTCGGTCCAGGAGAGGAGCTGCCCGAGCACGTCGCCGTACCCGCCCTCCGGGAGCGCACGTCGCAGCGAAACCCGTACCCCTGAGTCGCCCGGACCCACGTCGCGGGTGTAGCGCACCACGTCTGCGAGACTAGAGGGGTCCGCAACACCTAGAAGGATGGCTGAGCAAGTGACCTACGTGATCGCCGAGCCCTGTGTCGACGTCAAGGACAAGGCGTGCATCGAGGAGTGCCCGGTCGACTGCATCTACGAGGGCAAGCGATCGCTCTACATCCACCCCGACGAGTGCGTCGACTGCGGTGCCTGTGAGCCGGTCTGCCCGGTCGAGGCCATCTACTACGAGGACGACACGCCCTCGCAGTGGAAGGACTACTACCGCGCCAACGTCGACTTCTTCACCGAGACCACCTCGATCGGCAGCCCCGGCGGCGCGTCGAAGGTCGGTCCCGTCGACCTCGACCACCCCGTCGTCATGGCGGTCCCGGAGGGTCAGAACACCGAGGGCCAGTGATGCAGGGCTGGGCGGCCCGCGCGCAGCTGCCGGTCTTCCCCTGGGACCAGCTCGTCCCGTACGGCGAGACGGCGCGGCAGCACCCTGACGGCATCGTCGACCTGAGCATCGGCACGCCCGTCGACCCGACGCCGGCCGTCGTCCAGGAGGCGCTGAAGGCTGCCGCGGACGCCCCCGGCTACCCCCTCACCATCGGTACGGCGGACTTGCGCGGCACCCTCGTCGAGTGGTCGCGCCGGCGGCTCGGCGCAGACGTCACCGCGGCGAACGTCGTCCCGAGCATCGGCTCCAAGGAGCTCGTCTCGCTGCTGCCCGTGCTGCTCGGGCTCACCGGTCGGCAGGTCCTCATCCCGGCGCTCGCATACCCGACCTACGACGTCGGCGCGCGCCTCGCCGGCTGCGAGCCGGTGCCGACCGACGACCCGACCGCGCACGATGCCTCGAAGGTCGGGCTCGTCTGGGTCAACAGCCCGTCCAACCCGACCGGGCGGGTGCAGTCGGCGGAGGAGCTGAAGCGGGTCGTGGACTGGGGCCGAGAGCACGGCGTGCTGGTCGCCTCCGACGAGTGCTACCTCGAGCTCGACTGGGAGGCCTCGCCGGTCAGCGTGCTGCACCCGTCGGTGTCCGGCGGCTCGACGGACGGCGTGATCGCCCTGCACTCGCTGTCGAAGCGCTCCAACCTCGCGGGCTACCGCGCCGGGTTCGCGGTCGGCGACGCCACCGCGATCGGGATGCTCATCGAGGCCCGCAAGCACATCGGCCTGCTGCCGCCCGCGCCGGTCCAGGCCGCCACCGTCGCGGCGCTGCGCGACGACACGCACGTCGCGGAGCAGAAGGAGCGCTACCGCGCGCGCCGCGACCTGCTCAAGCCGGCTGTCGAGAAGGCCGGCTTCCGGGTCGACCACTCCGAGGCGGGGCTCTACCTGTGGTGCACCCGCGACGAGGACTGCTGGGACACGGTCGCCTGGCTGGCGGCGCAGGGCGTCCTGGCGGCGCCTGGAGCCTTCTACGGGGCTGCGGGCTCCCGACACGTCCGGATGGCCCTCACGGCCACTGACGAGCGGATCAGCGCGGCGAGCGAGCGTCTCGCCACATCGGCGTGATGACCGGGCAGCCGGCCGGGACCCGGAGGGGTTCGCGGTCCACGAAGCCGTGCCGTCGGTAGAACGGCAGGTTGCGCGGGTTCGAGCTCTCCAGGTACGCCGGCCAGCCGAAGGCGTCGCACACCGCGAGCGCCGGGGCCAGCGCGGCTGCACCCCTGCCCTTGCCCTGCACGGCCGCACCGACGTAGCCGAGGTAGGCGTGCGGCTCGTGCGGGTGCTGCCTCTCGATGGCCGCCGACATCCGCAGCAGCCGCAGCGTCCCGAGCCGGGCGATCGGTCCGACCTTCGGCGCGAGCCGAAGCGTCTCAGTCAACCCCAGCCGCCACTGACCCGGCGGATGCCACCAAGCAACCGCGTCCTCGCCCACCATCGTGAACTGCTCCGGGTGCCGCTCGCAGCCGTGCCGCGTGAGGGCCGCGACCACCGGTGCGGCGCGGTCGCCGACCAGCCACCGCCACACCGGGTCGTCCGCGAAGGCCGCGCCCAGCGTCGTACCCACCGCACGTGCATCTGCTGCTGTCGCCTGGCGCGCGTCCATGCCTAGTTGGCGTGCAGGGCGGCGTTGAGCTCGACGTTCTTCCCTGCGCGAGCACGGGCCTGCATGGCGCCGGTCACGCTGTCGCGGAGGAAGAGCAGGCCCGAGGAGCCGGACAGGTCGCGGCCCTTGACGACGCGGCCGTCCTCGAGCGTCACCTTCGTACCGGCCGTGACGTAACAGCCGGCCTCGACGACGCAGTCGTCACCGAGGCTGATGCCGGTCCCGGCATTGGCGCCGACCAGGCAGCGCTTGCCGATCCGGATGACCTCGGTCCCGCCGCCCGACAGGGTGCCCATGACGGAAGCACCCCCGCCGATGTCGCTGCCGTCGTCGACCACCACGCCGGCGCTGATGCGGCCCTCGACCATCGACGCGCCGAGGGTGCCGGCGTTGAAGTTGACGAAGCCTTCGTGCATGACGGTCGTGCCCGGGGCGAGGTGGGCCCCGAGCCGCACGCGGTCGGCGTCGGCGATGCGCACGCCCGTGGGCAGCACGTAGTCGACCATCCGCGGGAACTTGTCCACGCTGAGCACCTGCATCGGCCCGGACGCCATCAGACGCAGTCGCGTCGCCTCGAAATCCTCGACAGCGCACGGTCCGCGCGAGGTCCAGACCACGTTGGCGAGCAAGCCGAACTGGCCCGACAGGTCGCAGCCGTGCGGCGCCACAATGCGGTGGGACAGCAGGTGAAGGCGCAGGTAGACGTCCGGCGCATCGACCGGTGGCGCGTCCAGGTCGATCGTCCGGGTGACCACCTCTCGGCGGACGCCACGGACGTCGTCGGTGGTGGCGAGCGCCGCCAGCCCCTCGGGAGCCGTGGCATCGGCACCGAGCCGGGGAGCGGGGTACCAGGTGTCGAGGACCTGGCCCTCGGGGGTGAGCGTCGCGAGGCCGACGCCTGAGGCGGTGCGGGTCATGGCCGTCAGCCTAGATTGCTCACGTGGACCTCGACCTAACCGATCCGGTCGCGCTGACCGCACAGCTCGTCGACGTCGCCTCAGTCAGCGGCGACGAGCAGCGGCTCGCCGACCTCGTCGAGCAGGCACTGAAGCTGCCGCACCTGACGGTCGACCGGATGGGCAACAACGTCGTCGCCCGCACCGACCTCGGACGTGACCGGCGGGTGCTGCTGGCCGGCCACCTCGACACCGTCCCGGTCGCCGACAACCTGCCCTCGCGGCGCGACGGCGACCTGCTGCACGGCTGCGGCACCAGTGACATGAAGAGCGGCGACGCGGTGCTGCTGCACCTGGCCGCGACCCTCAGCAACCCCGGCTACGACGTCACCTACGTCCTCTACGACAACGAGGAGGTCGCCGCCGAGCGCAACGGCCTGGGCCACCTCGTCCGCGAGCACCGCGACTGGCTCGACGCCGACCTGGCCCTGCTCATGGAGCCGACCAACGGCCTCATCGAGGCAGGCTGCCAGGGCACCCTCCGCGTCGACATCTCGCTGGCGGGCAAGCGCGCGCACAGCGCTCGGTCCTGGCTCGGCGACAACGCGATCCACGCCGCCGCTCCCGTGCTCGCCGCGCTCTCGTCGTACCAGGCCCGGGACGTCGACATCGACGGCTGCGTCTACCGAGAGGGGCTGCAGGCGGTCGGCATCACAGGCGGTGTCGCCGGCAACGTGGTGCCCGACGCGGCCACGGTCACGGTGAACTTCCGGTTCGCGCCGGACCGCTCCGAGAGCCAGGCGCTGCAGCACGTCCGCGAGGTCTTCGACGGGTACGACGTGACGGTGACCGACTCCAGTCCGGGTGCCCTGCCGGGGCTGACCGCCCCGGCAGCCCGGCACTTCGTCGAGGCCGTCGGGGAGACGCCGGTCGCGAAGTACGGCTGGACCGACGTCGCCCGGTTCAGCGCCCTCGGGATCCCGGCGCTGAACTACGGGCCGGGCGACCCCAACCTCGCCCACACCCGCGAGGAGCACGTCGACGTCCGGCTCGTCGCCAAGGCAGCGGACCTGCTCCGGTCCTACCTGAGCCGGCCGCCGGACTGATCAATGCGGGTGGTGACCGGCAGCGTTCGCGGTCGTAGCGTCGGGTCGTGCGGGGTCACCCGCCCCGCCTGACCTGGGGGAGGACCCCACATGGCAGCCACGACACAAGAGACGAACACCCAACGGACCGCGCGCGCCTACGCCGCCTTCTCCGCCGGAGACCTCAACACGCTCTCCGAGTTCATCAGCCCCGACTGCGTCTGGATCGTCGGCGGCGACAACCGGCTGACCGGCAACTACCACGGCCGGGACGCGACCTTCGACTACTTCGGCAAGCTCGTCGAGGCCACCGCCGGCACGTTCACCCTCTCCGTCCTCACCATCAACGAGGTCGTCCCCGACACGGTGATCGTCACCGCCCACGCGCAGGCGAGCGCCCGGGACCGGAAGTACGACGAGGAGATCGTGCAGCAGCTCCACCTGCGCAACGGCCAGGTCATCGCGTGCCGCACGTTCGTGGAGAACGGGCACCTGTGGGATGCCCTCGTCGGTCGGGCGCAGATCACGCTGCCCGCCCAAGGCCCGCGCGAGAGCGTCAGCAGCGGGTAGCCGGGTATGGGGGGCTTCTGCACCCGACGCGAAGGAGCCCCCGATGACCCTGTCCGGCAAGACCGTCGCCTTCCTGGTCGCCCCTGAGGGGATCGAGCAGGCCGAGCTGACCGAGCCGTGGAAGGCCGTCGAGGAGGCGGGCGGCACCCCGAGGCTGGTCTCGACCAAGACCGGTGAGGTGCAGGCGTTCAACCACCTCGACAAGGCCGACACGTTCCCGGTCGACGCCACGGTCTCGGACTCGGCCGACTACGACGCGCTCGTGCTCCCTGGCGGCGTGGCCAACCCGGACTTCCTCAGGACGCAGCCGGCCGCGGTGGCCTTCGCCAAGTCGTTCTTCGACGCGGGCAAGCCTGTCGCCGCGATCTGCCACGCCCCGTGGACGCTGATCGAGGCCGGCGTGGTCGGCGGCCGCAGGCTCACCAGCTGGCCCTCCCTGCAGACCGACATCCGCAACGCAGGCGGGGAGTGGGTCGACCAGGAGGTCGTCGTCGACCTCACCGGCCCGTCGCCGTTGGTGACCAGTCGCAAGCCTGACGACCTCAAGGCGTTCAACGACAAGCTGCTCGAGGTCTTCGCCGGTTAGGTTCCTCGACATGGAGGAGACCAGGCGCGAGCACGAGCAGGAGTCCGTCGAGGCAAACGCGGAGGCGCAGACCTCGGCACGGCAGGAGCGGCAGGAGGGGCCGGTCCGGCGCCGCGGGCTGCAGGTCCGGCACAGCACCACCGACCAGCGGTTGCTCGACAACCGCGGGCCCTCGGACTGGGTGCACACCGACCCCTGGCGGGTCATGCGCATCCAGTCGGAGTTCGTCGAGGGCTTCGGCATGCTGGCTGAGCTCGGCAAGGCCATCACGGTCTTCGGCTCGGCTCGCACCAGACCGGATGACCCCTATTACGCGAAGGCAGAAGCTCTGGGGCGCAAGCTTTCCGAGGCTGGCTACGCGGTCATTACCGGTGGCGGTCCCGGCATCATGGAAGCTGCCAACAAGGGCTGTCACGAGGCCGGCGGCACGTCGGTGGGGCTCGGCATCGAGCTGCCCTTCGAGCAGTCCATGAACGAGTACGTGGACCTGGGCATGGTCTTCCGCTACTTCTTCGCCCGGAAGACCTGCTTCCTCAAGTACTCCATCGGGTACGTCGGGATGCCCGGCGGCTACGGGACGCTCGACGAGATCTTCGAGGCCGTCACGATGATCCAGACGGGGAAGATCACGTCGTTCCCGCTGGTGCTCCTCGGCACCGACTACTGGAAGCCGATGATGTCGTGGATCACCGACACGGTGCTCGGCGACGGCAAGATCAGCCCGCCTGACGTCGAGCTGTTCACCCTCACCGACGATGTCGACGAGGTGGTGGAGCTCTTCCAGGAGGCCGAGCGGGACAGCTTCGGCACCTGATGGCGGCGATCTGCGTCTTCTGCGGCTCCTCCGAGCGGATCTCGCGCTCCTACGTCCAGCTCGCGACCGACGTCGGGCACGAGCTGGCCCGCAGGCAGCACACCCTGGTCAGTGGCGGTGGGGCGCTGTCGATGATGGGCGCCGTCGCCCGCGCCGCCCGGTCCGGCGGGGCGCGGACGACCGGCGTCATCCCGCACGCGCTGCTCCAGCTCGAGGTCGGCGACCAGGACGCGGACGAGCTGCTCGTCGTGGACGACATGCGCACGCGCAAGGGCCTGATGGACGCCCGCTCGGACGCGTTCCTAGCCCTGCCCGGCGGGCTCGGAACGCTGGAGGAGCTCACCGAGGTCTGGACGTCACGGTTCCTCGGCATGCACGTGAAGCCCGTCGTGGCCCTCGACGTCGACGGCCTTTGGGAACCGCTGCGCGCACAGGTCGACCTGATGATCGAGCGTGGTTTCCTGCGCACCGAGGCGGCTGCGACCCTGGCGTGGGCGACGACGGTCGAGGAGGCCTTCGAGCTGCTCGAGTACGGGCTGGCGCACCCGGTGCGCGTGCTGCCGACCCTGGACGAGGCACTCGAGTCCGAACCGCCTGCTTGAGCCGTCTGTCGGCGCCCGGCATGACACGATGCGCGGGTGCTCACCGTGCTCGTGATCCTCGCGGTCCTCGGCATCCTGTTCGGCGCTGCGGCCCTGGCGACCTACGAAGGCGACGTCCTGAAGGACCCGCACCCCGACGACCGGGCTGCCGGGCTGCCCGCGAGCTCCCTGCAGCCCGAGGATGTCACCGAGCTGCGCTTCGACATGGCGCTGCGCGGCTACCGGATGGCCGAGGTCGACGCCGCGCTCGAGAGGCTCGCTGACGAGCTGGCTGTCCGCGACCACCGGATCGCCGAGCTGGAGCGGGCCCTGGCCGAGGACGTCCAGCCGGTCGTCACCGCGCCCGAGCCTGTCGCTGTCACCGTGGTCGAGCAGCAGGACGCCGAGTCTGTGCTCGAGGAGGAGGAGCCGCCGCCCGCTGCTGTCGAGGCCTTCGAACCCCTCGAGCCGGCGACCGTCGCCCCCGCCGCGATCAGCGGCCCGCTCACCGCGACCACCTGGTGGACCGACCTCGCACCGGAGCCCGGTGCCGAGCCGGTCCAGGAGCCGCAGGAGCCCGAGGTCGTCGCGGAGGCGGCCGCTCCCGCCGTACCGGAGGAGACGTCGGCCCAGGAGGAGCAGGAGCCGGTTCCGCAGGCCGGGCCGGTCGAGCCCGAGGCGTTGACGCTGCCAGCCGCCGACGAGGCCTTCAGCTTCCCGGAGCTGCAGCCGCCCGACCCTGCCGCCGAGGAGCTCAATGAGGTCTCCGCCGAGTGGTGGACCGACCGGCCCGACCGCCCGGGTGCCGACAGCCCCCAGAGCCCCTGAGAGTGCCGTGACCGCCGCCACGCTCGCGCAGTCCGTGGACGTCGCGGCCCCCGTCGCGCAGACCTGGCGGGCCGCGGTCGACTGGGACAGCCAGGGCGAGTGGGTCCTCGGCACCCGGGTGCGTGGCACGGTCCAAGGTGGTGTGGGCGTCGGCGGCGGCATCGAGGCGTTCACCGGTCTCGGCCGGATCGGCTTCCTCGACACCATGCAGATCACGGTGTGGGACCCGCCGCACCGCTGCGAGGTGGTGCACACCGGTCGTCTCGTGCGCGGCACCGGTGTGTTCCGGGTCGAGGAACGGCTCGGTGGCGGCAGTCGCTTCGTGTGGCTGGAGGTGCTCGACCTCCCCCTGGGCGCGCTCGGGCGGTTGGGATGGTCGCTGGTGCGGCCGGTGCTCGCGGTGGGGCTGAGGCTGTCCCTGAAGCGGTTCGCGCGCAGCGTGGAGCGGGCCGGGCTGTAGACCCTTTTCGACAGTCGAGCCGCTGATGCAGGAGAATGCTCAGCAAGCACCCGCGGACGTGACGGCTCTCGCTCGAGATGAGTCGCGTCCGCACCTGACTGATGGAGGTACGGCGATGGCGGCGATGAAGCCGCGTACGGGCGACGGTCCGCTCGAGGTCACCAAGGAGGGCCGTGGCCTCGTCATGCGCGTCCCGCTCGAGGGCGGCGGGCGGCTCGTCGTGGAGCTCAACGCCGAAGAGGCCACTGCGCTGGCGGAAGCGCTGAAGGCGGTCACCTCCTAGGAATGGCAGTGCTTCCCGCTCTTGCCCTCGCCGGGGCCGTCCCCGGTGCAGCCGTCGTCGCCCTGCCCACCCGGCCGGGCGACGGCGACGGACCTCCGCGCGTCCTCGGGCAGCCACCGGTCGAGGTGGCGGCCCTGCTCGAGCGCGAGAAGGCCAAGGGCGAGGCGGGCGAGATCCTCACCGTGCCCGTCGAGGACCGGGTGCTCCTGCTCGGCACCGGCGACGGCGGCCCGGCCGCCCTGCGCAAGGCCGGCGCCGCGATCGCGCGACGGGCCAAGCAGCAGGAGTCCCTGGCTCTCGACCTGCGCCGGCTCACCCTGACCGATGACAGCCTCCTTGCGCTGGCCGAGGGGCTGCTGCTCGGCTCCTACGGCTTCACCCTCAAGCCCTCCGCGGAGCCCCGCCCGCTCACCCGCATCACGGTCGTCGTGGCCAAGCCCGACGCGTTGAAGGCCGGCCTCGACCGGGCCCTCGCGGTGATCCGGGCGGTCGCCTCGGCCCGCGACCTGGTCAACACCCCACCGCTGCAGAAGAACCCCGTCTGGCTCGCCGCCCAGGCCCGCACCCTGCTCAAGGGGCTCGACGTGACGGTCCGCGACGACGCCCAGCTGCGGGACGAGGGCTGGGGCGGCGTCGTCGCCGTCGGCATGGGCTCCTCCCGGCCGCCGCGGGTGGTCGAGGCCAGCGTCGACAACCGGGTCGGCGGCGTCGGACCGCACGTCGTGCTCGTCGGCAAGGGCATCACGTTCGACACCGGTGGCATCAGCATCAAGCCCAACGACAGCATGCTCACGATGAAGATGGACATGGGCGGCGCCGCCGCCGTACTCGCGACGCTGCGCGCCGTCGCCGACCTGAAGCTGCCGGTCAAGGTGACCGCGATCGCCTGCGCCGCCGAGAACATGCCGAGCGGCAGCGCCCAGCGCCCCGGTGACGTCATCACCCAGTACGGCGGGACGACCGTCGAGGTCCTCAACACCGACGCCGAGGGCCGGCTCGTGCTGGCCGACGGCATCGCCTACGCCGACCAGGTCCTCGACGCCGACGTCATCGTCGACGTCGCCACCCTCACCGGCGCCATGCCGGTCGCCCTGGGCAAGAAGATCGCCGGGCTGTTCACCAACGACGACACGCTCTCCGGACAGCTCGAGAAGGCCGCCGAGGCCTCCGGCGAGCGGCTCTGGCGGATGCCACTCACCCCCGACTACCGGCGGGCGCTGGAGTCCGAGACCGCCGACCTGCGCAACATCGGCGACGCCCGCCTCAAGCTCAACGGCGGCTCCATCACGGCGGCGCTGTTCCTGCAGGAGTTCGCCGGCGGCCGCCGGTGGGCCCACCTCGACATCGCCGGCCCTGCGTGGTCCGGAGGCGACGACGAGGAGCTCACGAAGGGCGGCACCGGCTACGGAGTACGCCTGCTGACCCGCTGGCTCGAGCAGCTGTCCGCGACCTCCGCGCGCAAGCGCGCCCGCGCTTCCTGAGCTCTCGCACGCCTGGCCGCGGCGTCCTCAGCGTGGGCGCGCGCCCTGCGGTGCGTCAGAGCTCAGGAAGAGCGTTCAGGGGGAGAGGACGGCCGCCAGGATGCCCGGGCCGACCGGGAGCAGGGCCGGCGTGAGCCGGTCCTCCTCGCGGACCGCCTTGGTGAGCTCGCGCAGGGCGACGGTCTCGTTGTCGCGAGCCGACGGGTCGGCGACCCGGCCGTCGGCCAGCGCGCCCGCGAAGACCACCAGGCCGCCCGGGCGCAGCAGCCGCAGGGCAGCGGCCAGGTAGTCGAGGTTCTCGGAGCGTGCCGCGTCGCAGAACACCAGGTCGTAGGCGGCGTCGGAGAGCCGGGGAAGCACGTTGAGCGCCTCGCCGGCGATCAGGCGGACCCGGCCGGAGCCGTAGCCGGCCTCGTTGAGCGACTGCTTCGCCAGGCGCTGGTGCTCGGTCTCGGGGTCGACGGTGGTGAGGATGCCGTCCGGCGCCATGCCGCGGAGCAGCCACAGCGCGGACACCCCGGCGCCCGTGCCGAGCTCCACGACGGCCTTCGCGGCGCTCGTCGCGGCCAGCAGTCGCAGCAAGGACCCAGTCACGGGGTCCACGCACGGCACGCCCACCTCGGCGGCCCGCGAGCGGGCCGCGGTGAGGGGGGCGTCCTCGGGGAGCCACGCGTCGAGCCAGCCCGTCAGGTCGGTCATGAGCGCGAACCTATCGCTCAAGGAACGCACCGACCGGATCCGACGTTCTGACTGGGTGACAAGTGCGCTCGACCGGGCACGTACAGCGACCTCGCAGGAAGGTGGGGGAGACTCGCCTCATGGACGCGGTGCGGGCAATTGGTCCTGACGGTGCGGCGTGGATCGCGCCTAGCTGGGACGAGGTCGTGCGGGACCACTCGGCCCGCGTGTACCGGCTGGCCTACCGCCTGACCGGCAACCGGCACGACGCCGAGGACCTCACGCAGGAGGTGTTCGTCCGGGTGTTCCGATCACTGTCCAGCTACACGCCCGGGACGTTCGAGGGCTGGCTCCACCGGATCACGACCAACCTGTTCCTCGACCTGGTCCGCCGCAAGCAGCGGATCCGGTTCGACGCGCTCCCGGAGGACACCGAGCGGTTGCCCGGGCGTGAGCGCAGCCCTCAGCAGCTCTACGACGACACCCACTTCGACGGCGACGTGCAGGCTGCGCTGGACGCGCTGCCGCCGGACTTCCGCGCCGCCGTGGTGCTCTGCGACCTCGAGGGGCTCTCCTACGAGGAGATCGCCGACACGCTCGGCGTGAAGATCGGCACCGTCCGCAGCCGGATCCACCGCGGCCGCTCGCAGCTGCGCGAGGCCCTCGCGCACCGGGCACCCGGGCTGCCGGTCCTTGCCGATGCGCCTGTCGCGGAGCTCTCGGCGTGAGCGCGCACCTGGGGCAGGCCGTCAACACCTTCGTCGACGGCGAGCTGGACCCGACGCGTGAGGACGAGGTGCTCGCGCACCTCGCCTGGTGCGGCAGCTGCCGCACGGACGTGGCGACGCTGCGCGGCTTCAAGGCCGCCCTCCGCCAGACCGGCCCCCGGCTGCCGAGCGACCTGTCCGCCCGCCTCATGGCGGTGAGCACGTTCCCGACCACCCCGGTGAGGCACCCCCGGCGCCGGCCCACCGTCCACGTCACGCCGCACCTCAGCCCGCGGCTCCGTCGTACCGCTGTGTCCGGAGCCTTCGTGGTCCTCGGTCTGGGTGGCGCCCTCAGCCTGGCCGGCCCGCCGCCGAGCCAGCCGGTCGCGCCGGTCGACCCGACGAACGCCGGTTTCGTCGTCGACCACGGCAAGGTGTCCGGTGAAGTGCCGTTCAGCACGATCGACTTCCTCCCTGCGTCAGCGCGGCGTTCGGCCAGCCCGGCGCCGTGAGCCGGCTCCGGCTCCTGCTGCTGCTCGGCTGCTTCGGAGCTCTCGTCAGCGGGGGCCCTGTGCTGGCGTGCGTCGCCCCCGACCCCGCTGAGCCGGCGACGTCGCCGGCCCGCTCCGCGACGGCGCTCGGGCTGCTGGAACGGGCCGCCACGGTCACCCGCAGCATGCCGTGGCATGGCACCCAGAACGTGCTGAGCACGCACGGCGACATGCCGAGCTTCGACATCCTGGACGTGGAGCACCACCCGGGTGCCGGCAGCACCGTCGTCGGCCTCGCCGACAGCTGGCGCACCGTCGCGCCCGACCTCATCGACGACGCGCTGTTCGCGCTGCTGGCCCGCCACTACGACCTGACGGTGGTGGGTGCGCGGCTCTGCGGCGGCCGTCCGACCACGCTCGTCGAGGCCCGCAGGCCTGGCCAGACCGGGCCGAGCGCGGTGGCGGGCAGGTTCTGGATCGACAGTGCGACGCACATGGTGTGGCGGCGCGACGTCCTCGACGACGACGGCGCGGTCGTCGTGAGCAGCTCCTTCTCGGCGCTCGGCTTCATGAAGGGCAAGCACCCCGTCGAACCCACTGCCAGCACGCCGGCGACGTCCACGCACCTCGACGACCACCAGGTCCAGCAGCTCATCGACGAGGGCTGGCCGATCGTCGACCACCTGCCGTCCGGGCTGGAGCTGTTCGACGCCCTGCTGCACCCCGACGGCGTCGTGCAGCTGTCGTACTCCGACGGCCTGTCCACCTTGTCGCTGTTCGTCCAGCAGGGCTCGCTGCCCGCCGGCACCGGCGGCCCGCAGCGCGAGGTCGGCGGCGAGATGGTCCACGTCGCGAGCAACGCTCCCGAGCAGCTGGTGTGGGCCGGCGGTGGCCGTACCTGGACGCTGGTCTCCGACGCCTCGGAGGCCACGATCGACCAGGCGGTCCTCGTGCTCCCGCACGCTGACCCGCCGAGCCCGCACGAGGGCATGGGCCGCCGGGTCTGGCGGGGCATGTCCAGGGTGGGCGCCTGGTTGAACCCCTTCGGCTAGCGGGACACTGGTGTGTGTCCCCCTCGTCGAGGAGTCCTGCCGTGCCTGACCCGTTCCTCGCCCAGGAGACGCCGCCCACCCGCGCCCTGGCGTGGGGCTACCCGACCGAGATCCCGGGCCACCCCGGGGAGATCGGCCGCAGCCCCAGTCGCAAGGTGTTCGCGGCCACGGTCCTGGCGACCGCGCTGATCGCCGGTGGCGCCGGCGGCTGGGTCGGCTCGCGTGGCGATCACACGCAGGTCTACGACGGGTCCGTGTCGCTGGCTCCGCCAGCAGCCAGTACGCCGGTCAGCCGGCCGGAGTCGTCGGTCGCCGGGATCGCCGCGAGGGTGCTGCGCAGCGTGGTCAGCATCCAGGTCGAGCGCGGCACCACCGGCGGCACCGGGTCCGGCGTCGTGCTGCGGTCCGACGGCTACGTCCTCACCAACAACCACGTGGTCGCGGACGCCGCGGTCGGCGGCACCATCACGGTGTCGTTCACCAACGACAGCCTGACCGACGAGCACGCCCGGATCGTCGGCACCGACCCCGAGACCGATCTCGCGGTCATCAAGGTCATCGGCGGACCGCACCTCGTCCCGGCGACCCTCGGCACGTCCAGCGACCTGGTGGTCGGCGACCCGGTCATCGCGATCGGCTCGCCGCTCGGCCTCGCCGGCACCGTCACCGCGGGCATCATCAGCGCGCTCAACCGCACCGTGCAAGTGCCGTCGGAGTCCGGTACGGCCGCCCCACCGCTGTTCAACGCCATCCAGACGGATGCCGCCATCAACCCCGGCAACTCCGGTGGCGCGCTCGTCGACGGCGCGGGCCGGGTCATCGGCATCAACTCCGCCATCGCGACGCTCGGCAGTTCCGGCGTCGACAGCCAGTCCGGCTCGATCGGCGTCGGGTTCGCGATCCCCGTCGACGAGGCCCGGTCCATCGCCGAGCAGCTCATCCGCACCGGGAAGGCGACCCACCCGTCGATCAGCGTCCTGGCCCGCACGGTCGGCGCCGACGGGAACGGCCCCCGCGGCGCCCGGATCATCTCCTTGACGAACGACGGTGCAGCGCACAGGGCAGGGCTGCGCCCCGGCGACATCATCACCAAGGTCGCAGGTCGGACCGTGCACAGCGTCGACCAGCTCGTCGTCGACCTGCGCGAGCACAAGGTGGGGGAGAGCGTCGCCGTCACCTACCTGAGAGGCGGCTCCACCCGCACGGCCAAGGTTGTCCTGCAGGACAAGCAGTCCTCCTAGTCTGAGACTGGACCGGAGGAGGCACGACGTGCTCGGAGGACTGGGCTGGCCGGAGGCGGCGGTCCTGCTGCTGCTCGGCCTGTTCGTCTTCGGTCCTGAGCGGCTGCCGGGCATCGCCGCCGACGCCGGCCGGACGCTGCGCAAGGTCCGCGCCTACCTCAAGGACATGACCGACGAGCTGAAGTCCGAGCTCGGCCCGGAGGTGGCCGACCTCGACCTGCGCTCCCTCCACCCCCGCGAGTTCGTGCGCAAGCACCTGCTCGAGGACGACCCGGACGAGCCCCTTCCCGCCGTACCCGGCAGGCGGGCAGCGCTGCTCCCCGGCGAGCCCGCCCCCTGGGACCCGGACACCACCTGACCGGCGTCAACCAGATGTCGGGTCCACTGCGTCCACTTCCGGCCCGTTTCGTCCGGCGCCGTGACCCCCGCGGCCCCTAGAGTGCCGCCTCGTGAGTCGTCCCGTGAAGATCATCGTCGCCCTCGTCGTCGTCGCCGCTGTGGCGATCGGTGGCTTCTTCGTCTTCGAGTACTTCGACCACCGGGACAAGGTCCAGGCCGCCAAGCGCGCCTGCGGGTCGAGCCTCGTCCCGACGCCGGGCGTCGCGCTCCCAGCGGGGCTCGCGTTCACGCTGCCCTCCGGCCAGACGCTGCTGTCGGTCGCCAAGCAGGGCAAGACGGAGATCATCTTCGCGATCACTCCCGGCAACCGCCAAGACCTCGTGACGCTGCGCGACAAGGTGGTCTCGGACCTCAAGGGCCAGGGCTACACGGCGTCCGCGACGGACCAGGAGCCGACGTACGAGGCCGAGGGCCAGTTCAGCGGCAAGGCCAGCGGGACGATCCAGGTGCAGCCGGAGTGCGAGGGTTACAACCGGATCCGCTACAAGTTCAACCTCTAGCTAGGCCTTCGCCGGCGTCAGCCCGAGCGACATGCCGGCCAGGCCGCGGGGCTTGCCGGAGATCCGCTCGGTGATGCTGAGCAGCTCCTTGCCGGCAACGCTGTCGGGGTCTGAGAGCACCAGCGGCACGCCGTTGTCGCCGCCCTCGCGCAGCCGCTTGTCGATCGGGATCTGACCCAGCAACGGCACCTCGGCACCGAGCAGCCGCGACAGTGAGGCCGCGACCGCCTCGCCGCCGCCGGAGCCGAACACGTCGACCGCCTCGCCGCAGTGCGGGCACGGCAGGTAGCTCATGTTCTCCACCACACCGGCGATCCGCTGGTGGGTCTGCAGCGCGATCGACCCGGCCCGCGCCGCCACCTCGCGGGCAGCGATCTGCGGGGTGGTGACCACGAGGATCTCGGCGGTCGGGACGAGCTGCGCCACCGAGATGGCGATGTCGCCGTTGCCGGGCGGGAGGTCCATCAGCAGGTAGTCGAGGTCGCCCCAGTAGACGTCGGCGAGGAACTGCTGCAGCGCCCGGTGCAGCATCGGTCCGCGCCACACCACGGGGGTGTTGTCTTTGGTGAACATCCCGATGCTGATGACCTTCACGCCATGCGCGGACGGCGGCATGATCATCTGCTCGACCTGCGTCGGGCGGTGCTCCACGCCGAGCATCCGCGGCACGCTGAAGCCGTAGACGTCGGCGTCGACGACCCCGACCCGCAGGCCCTTGGCGGCGAGCGCCGCGGCCAGGTTGACCGTGACCGAGCTCTTGCCCACGCCGCCCTTGCCGGACGCCACCGCGAAGACCCGGGTGAGGCTGCCCGGCTGCGCGAACGGGATCTCGCGGGTCGGGTTGTCGCCGCGCAGCTGGGTCTGCAGCGCCTGGCGCTGCTCGGTGCTCATGACGTCGAGCTCGACCACGACGGAGGTGACACCCTCCAGGGCCTGTACGGCGGTGGTGACCCGCTCAGTCAGCGTCTCCTTCATGGGACAGCCGCTGACGGTGAGGTAGATGCCGATGCGCGCTGTGCCGTCGGGGTCGACCGCAGCGCCCTTGACCATGCCGATCTCGGTGATCGGCCGGCGGATCTCGGGGTCCTCGACGGTGGCGAGGGCGGCCAGGAGCTGGTCTTGCGAAGGTGTGGCTGTCTGGAGCGTCATGATGCTTCTCAGCCTACGTGCGCCGGTCAGGGGTGGGGGGTGAGGGCCTGGATCTGGGAGGCGCTCTCGAGGATCCGGAGCGCGATGTCGCGGTGCAGGTTCTCCACCATCCGCCCGTCGACCGTGACGACGCCGCGGCCGTCGCGGGAGGCCTCCTCGAAGGCCTCGACGACCTTCTTGGCGTGGCTGATCTCGTCCTCGGAGGGCGCCCAGGTGTCGTTGGCGCCCTCGACCTGGGTCGGGTGGATGAGGGTCTTGCCGTCGAAGCCCAGCTCCTTGCCCTGCCGGCACTCGGCGAGGAAGCCGTCGAGGTCCTTCACGTCGTTGTAGACGCCGTCCAGGATCGCCTTGCCGGCCTCGCGTGCGCCCAGCAGTGCCGTGGCCAGGTGCGGCAGCAGCGGCGCGCGGCCGGGGACCATCGAGGCGCGGAGCTCCTTGACGAGGTCGTTGGTGCCCATCACGAGCACCGACACCTGCGGGAACGACGCGATCTCGCGGATCGCGAACAGTGCCGCCGGCGTCTCGACCATCGCCCACACCGGGGTGTCGCCGGTGACGGCGGTGATCTGCGCCAGGTGGTCGGGTCCGGACACCTTCGGTACGACCACAGCGGCCGGGCCGGCAGCGGTGGCCGCCTTGAGATCGGCTGCGCCCCAAGGGGTGTCGAGGCCGTTGCACCGGATCGTCAGCGTCTTCCCGCCGTACTCGCCGGACTGCACGGCGGCGACGGCGTTGCCACGGGCGGCGTCCTTGGCGTCGGGCGCGACGGCGTCCTCGAGGTCGAAGATGATCGCGTCGGCGGCGATCGTCTTGGCCTTCTCGAGCGCCCGCTCGTTGGAGGACGGCATGTAGAGGACCGACCGCAGGACCGTCACAGCTGGTACGCCGCCTTCAGGTCGGCGTCGCGGGCGGCGAGCTGGGTGGCCAGCTCCAGCACCACCTTGCACTGCTTGAACGTCGCGTCGTCCTGCATCTTGCCGTCGATCATCACCGCGCCGCGGCCGTCCTCGCCCATCTCCTCGACCACACGCTTGGCCCAGGCGACCTCGGCGGGGTCGGGGGAGAAGACCTTCTTCGCGATGTCGATCTGCACCGGGTGCAGGGACCACGCGCCGACGCAGCCGAGCAGGTAGGCGTTGCGGAACTGGTCCTCGCAGGCGACGGTGTCCTTGATGTCGCCGAAGGGGCCGTAGTAGGCGTAGATGCCGTTGCTGGCGCAGGCGTCCACCATCCGGGCGACCGTGTAGTGCCACAAATCCTGCTGGAAGGTCGCCCGCGGCGCACTCTCGTCGGCTCCGGGGTCCTCGCGGACCAGGTAGCCGGGGTGGCCGCCGCCGACGCGGGTGGTCTTCATCCGGCGGTTGGCGGCGAGGTCGGCCGGGCCGAGTGAGATGCCCTGCATGCGCGGGGAGGCCGCGCAGATCGCCTCGACGTTGGCCATGCCCTGGGCGGTCTCCAGGATGGCGTGCACCTGCAGCGGTCGGCTGGTGCCGGCCTTGGCCTCCAGCTGCGCGAGCAGCCGGTCGACGTAGTGGATGTCGTCCGGGCCCTCGACCTTCGGGACCATGATGACGTCGATCTTCTCGCCGGCCTCGAGCACGAGGGTGGTGAGGTCGTCGAGGACCCACGGGCTGCCGAGGTCGTTCACCCGCGTCCAGAGCGCCGTCTCGCCGAGGTCCACCGAGTTGGCCACCTTCACCAGGCCCTCGCGCGCTGCCACCTTGTTCGACGCCTGGATCGCGTCCTCGAGGTTGCCGAGCAGCACGTCGACCTTCGGCGCGATGTCCGGGACCTTCGAGACCATCTTCTCGTTGGACGGGTCGAAGAAGTGGATCATCCGTGACGGCGTCCACGGGATCTCGCGCAGCGGGGCGGGCGCGCCGACCGCGAGCGGCCTGAAGAAGTCCTTCGCATTTCGCACGGGAAAGACGTTACTCAGTGTTGCAGGTACAAGTAAGATTGGCCTGTGGTGATGAAGGCGACAGCCGAGCGGCTCACGGAACGTGAGCTCGGTGTCTGGCGGACTTTTCTCCGTGCGCACTCGCAGATCAATCGCAAGCTCGAGGCCGAGCTGGTCGCCGAGCACGACCTCCCGCTCGGCTCCTACGACGTGCTGCTGCAGCTCGCGGAGGCCGACGGGCGCCGGCTGCGGATGACCGAGCTCGCCGACCGGGTGCTGCTCTCGCGCTCCGGCCTGACCCGGCTGGTCGACCGGCTGGAGCGTGACGGTCTGGTCGAGCGGGTCGCCTGCGCCAACGACGCCCGCGGCACCCACGCGGTCCTCACCGAGGCCGGTCTCGGCCGGCTGCGCGGCGCCGCGCCGACGCACCTGCGCGGCATCTCCGAGCACGTGACGTCGCGGCTCAGCACCGATGAGCTCGACCAGCTCCAGCACCTGATGCTCAAGCTCGCGGACGGGCCGCTCGAGCCGCCCGCCGGCGGTTGCGGTGCCGCCGAGGGCGTGCACTGACCCAGACCGGCCGCGCGGACGACGCCGCCCGTCGCGAGGTGGTGCGCCGCGCCCTGTCGATCGGCGTCGCCGTCGGCCTCTACGGCGTCTCGTTCGGGGCCGCGGCAGCGGCCGCCGGCCTCTCGGTGCCGCAGGCCTGCGCCCTGTCCTTGCTGGTGTTCACGGGCGCTTCGCAGTTCGCGCTCGTCGGCGTGCTGGGTGCTGGTGGTGGAGTCGCCGCGGGCGTCGCGTCGGCCGTCCTGCTGGGCACCCGCAACGCGCTCTATGGCGTCGTGATGGCCGACCGCGTGCAGGTCCGCGGTCCCCGCCGGATCGCCGCGGCGCACGTGACGATCGACGAGAGCACCGCGGTCGGGACCACTGCGCCGCCGCACCTGGCCGGCGTCGGCTTCTGGTGGGCGGGGCTCACCGTCTACGTCCTCTGGAACCTCTCCACCTTCATCGGCGCCCTGGGCGCGGCGGCGGTCGACACCAACGCGATCGGCCTCGACGGCGCCGTCGGCGCCGCGTTCCTCGGTCTGGTGTGGCCGCGGCTGACCGAGGCCCGTTGGGTGGCGCTCGGGGGAGCGGTGCTCGCCGCGATCGCGGTGCCGCTCACCCCTCCGGGCGTCCCGGTCCTCGTCGCCGGCGCGGCAGTGCTGCCCGCCTTGGTGCGTCGGAGGTGATCTGGACCGCGGTGCTCCTCACGGCCGCCGGCTGCTTCGGGCTCAAGGTCGCTGGTTGGTCGGTGCCGTCGCGCGTGCTCGACGGCCCGGTCTTCCGTGTCGCCGCGACCCTGTTGCCGGTCGCGCTGCTGTCGGCACTCGTCGTGGTGCAGGTCTTCGGCCACGGCCGGTCGCTCACCGTCGACGCCCGCGCCGTGTCCCTCGCCGTCGCCGCGCTCTGCCTGTGGCGTCGGCTGCCGTTCATCGTGGTGGTGGTCGCGGCCGCTGCCGCGGCGGCCGCCGTCAGAGCGCTGTGAGGGCGGTGAGCGCAGCAGCCCAGGCGTCCGACGACGGGTCGAGGTGCGTGAAGTGCCCGCCGGGCACCCGCACCAGCCCCGTGGTCGGAGAGACTGCGACGTAGTCCTCGCTCTGGCTCATGGGCACGACGTCGTCGGCCGTGCCGTGCACGATGGTCGTCGGTACGCCGGAGGGGGCGAGCGACACCGGGTCGGCCACGGCATACCTCCCGGGTACGTCGGAAGGACCGCCGCCGAGCAGCGCGGCAACCGCGCCGTCGCCGAGCCCCAGAGCGTGGGCCTGGACGAGCGCGGCCACCGGCGCCTGCGGCACCGCCAGCTTCGGTACGACGTGGCTGCCCGCGCCCGGGGCGCCGGCTGCCAGCGCCGACCGGGAGGCGAGCCACAGCGCGAGGTGCCCGCCCGCTGAGTGCCCGACGACCGCCACTCGTTCCGGGTCGACCAGTCCGCCGTACCGGCCGTGGAAGGCGAAGTCGTAGGCCGCGGCAGCGTCCGTGAGCGTCGCCGGCCAGGGCGCGGTCGACGGTGCGTAGTCGACGTTCCAGACCAGGTGCCCCCGGCCGCAGAGGTCCGCCGCGACGGCGTCCTCGAGCGAGAGGTCGTAGCGGTCCCGCCAGTACCCGCCGTGCACGAGCACGACGAGGGAGCCGCGGTCCGTGCGACCTGTCGGCAGCCACCACTCGCCCCGTTGCCGGGAGGTGCTGCCGTAGCTCTCGACGTACCGGACGGCAGGTTCGCCTGGGCCGCTCATCAGGTGGAGGCGCCGCCCACAGCGGTCGGCATGACGCGGGTCTCGCGGGTCAGCAGCGCCATCACGCGCTCCTCGAGCAGGACGGGCTCGACCGGCTTCGCGAGGAAGTCGTCGGCCCCGGCGTTGCGGGCCTCCCGCTCGACGTGCGACGACGAGGCGCCGGTGAAGAGGATGAGCGGCACCATCAGCGTCTTCGGGTCCGAGCGCACGAGTCGGATGAACTCGACGCCCGACAGGTCGGGCAGCGCGTTGTCGACGAGGACGCCGTCGAAGTGCTGGCTGCCGAGCAGCGTGAGACCGCTGTCCGAGTCGGCTGCGGTGACGACCTCGGCGGCGCCCGCGAGGGCCGCGGTCACGAACTGGCAGATGCTCTCGTCGTCGTCGACGACGAGCAGGCGTGGCATCTGCTGCGGGGCCTGGACCACCTCGCTGGCAGGACGGTCCACGGCGGTGCGGCACCACGGGCAGGTGCTCCACTCGTGGTCCAGCTGGCGGTCGCAGCCCTCGCAGCGGTCGCGCTGCACGAGGGCGCCGTCCCATGGGCAGCAGACCATGTCGTCGGCCAGGGCGCGGGCGCAGCTGGGGCAGCGCGGTCCGGAGACCGCGTCCACGTGGGTCGCCCGGAGGACCTCCTCGTAGGTCGTCTCGCCGCGGTGCGCCGCGGCCAGGGCGCTGGCCCGGAGGGTCGTCATGCCGTGCTCGCGGGCGGCCGCGCCGATGGCGGCCTCGGTGGGCGAGGTCAGCAGCACCTTGCGCAGTGCTGCGGTGACGGGCAGCACCTCGAAGATGCCGGTGCGGCCGCGGTACCCGGTGCCGCCGCACTCGCCGCAGCCCTTGCCGCGGGTCGGGGTGGCGCCCTCGAGGTCGGCGTCGGCCAGGCCGAGCAGCGACAGCGTGCGGGGCGACGGGACGTACTCGGCCGCACAGGAGGCGCAGGGCCGGCGGACCAGCCTCTGCGCCACCACGAGGGTCAGGGAGGACGCCACGAGGAAGGGCTCGACGCCCATGTCGACGAGCCGGGTGACGGCGCTGACCGCGTCGTTGGTGTGCAGCGTGGTGAGGACGAGGTGGCCGGTGAGGGACGCCTGCAGCGCGAGCTCGGCGGTCTCCAGGTCGCGGACCTCGCCGACGAGGACGACGTCCGGGTCCTGCCGCAGCACCGACCGCAGGCCGCGGGCGAACGTCATGCCGGAGCGCTCGTGCACCTGCACCTGCGTGATGCCGGCGACCTGCACCTCGACCGGGTCCTCGAGGGTCACGATGTTGCGGTCGGGGGTGCTGACCTGCTGGATCGCGGCGTAGAGCGTGTTGGTCTTGCCGGAGCCGGTCGGGCCCGTGATGAGGACCAGGCCCTGGCTCTGGATCAGCGCGCTGCCGATCATCTCGAGCTGGGTCTGGGTCATGCCGGTCTTGTTGAGCAGCGGCACGTTCTCGGCCCGGGGGAGCAGCCGGACGACGACCTTCTCCCCGTGCAGGGTCGGGAGCGTCGAGACGCGGGCCTCGACCGTGAGCCCGTCGACGCTCAGCCGCGCGCGGCCGTCCTGGGAGCGGCGCCGCTCGGCGATGTCGAGACCCGACACGATCTTGATGCGGCTCACGGCAGCAGCGGTGGCGTTCTTCGGCACCGTCATCACGTCACGGAGCAGGCCGTCCACGCGGTAGCGGATCCGGAGCTCGCCGGCCTGCGGCTCGACGTGCACGTCGGAGGCGCGGGCCCGCACGGCGTCGGCCAGGATCACGTCGACGAGGCGGACGATGGGGGCGGAGTCGGAGCCGCCCTGCGCCAGCTCCTCGTTGGACTCCTGGTCCTCGTCGAGACCCTCGAACAGCGTGCTGACGTCGGCGCCGTCGTCGGACAGCGACCAGGCCCGGGCGAGCTGCTCGCGCACCTGGCTCTCGGTCGCGACGACGATGGAGATCTCGGCGGCCCGCGTGTAGAGCTTCACGTCGTCGAGCGCGACGACGTTGGTGGGGTCGGAGGTCGCGACCCTCAGCCGGCTGCCCTCCTTGGAGAGCACCAGCACGTTGCTGCGCTCGGCGACCTGGCGCGGCAGCAGTCGGACGTGCTCGGGGATGACCATCGTCCGGCCGAGGTCCACCAGCTCCAGGCCGAGCGCCTCGGCCAGCGCCTCGGCGACCTGCGCCTCGGTGGCGTATCCCAGCTCGATGACGACGGTGCCGAGCCGCGGACGGGGCTGACCGGGCAGCACGTCGCGCTGCTTCGACAGCGCCTCGGTCAGCTGGGCGGTCGTGAGCAGCTCGTACCCGACCAGCACCTCGCCCAGGCGTCGCCTTGCGACGCCCGGTTGCGGGGACGTCGGGGAACCCTCAGCGGCAGGCACGGCAGTCACCCTGACCTCTTCGACCGGATCTGGCCACAGGTGAAGCCCCGCCGGCGTGGCGTCACGCGGTGTCGGCCTCGCCGTCGAACGGCTCCGAGAGCTTCTGCGGGGGCGGCGAGGGCTCCTTCTCGGTGCGCCTGCGCTTGCGCTCGGCCCGCTTCTCGCGGTCCTCGCGCTGGAGCCGGGCCTGCTGGTCGTACACGCCCTCGCTGGTGCGCGCCACGACCTCTTCGGTGAGCTCCCTGAGCTGGTCGCGCAGGAAGTCGCGGGTCGCCGTCTCGCCGAGCGACAGCCGCAGGGCGGCCAGCTCGCGCGTGAGGTACTCGACGTCGGCCTGCAGCCGCTGGTTCTGCCCGCGATCCTCCTCGAGGGCAACCCGGTCGCGGTCGGCCTGCCGGTTCTGCGCGAGCAGGATCAGCGGCGCTGCGTACGAGGCCTGCAGGGACAGGATGAGGGTGAGCAGCGTGAACTTGTTGGCGTAGCTGTCGAACTGCAGCTTCGGCGGCACCGCGAAGTTCCAGAGGATCCACAGCGCGCAGAACAGCGTCAGGTAGACGAGGAACCGGCTGGTCCCGAGGAACCGGGCGATCCGCTCGGAGGTCCGCCCGAAGGCCTCTGGGTCGTAGTGCGGGCGGGGGACCGTGCGCGGCGAGACCGGCTGGTCCAGCCGCGCCCGCGTCGACCGTCGTGGGGTGCGCTCAGCCATGGCGTCGCACCTGCCCCTCGCGCCAGTCCTCGGGCAGCACGTGGTCGAGGACGTCGTCGACGGTGACCGCCCCCAGCAGGTGGCCGTCGGAGTCGACGATCGGCACCGCGACGAGGTTGTACGTCGCCAGGTGCCGGGTGACGTCGTGCAGCGGGCACTCCGGCAGCAGCGGGTCGATGTCGGTCTCGATGACGGCGCCCAGCAGCGTCGAGGGCGGCTCCCGGAGCAGCCGCTGGAAGTGCGCGGTGCCCAGGTAGCGGCCGGTAGGCGTCTCGAACGGCGGCCTGACGACGTAGACCTGCGCGGCCAGGGACGGTGCCAGGTCCACGTGCCGGATCCGAGCGAGCGCCTCGGCGACGGTCGCACCCGGCCCGAGGATCACGGGCTCGCTCGTCATGAGCCCACCGGCGGTGTCCTCGCCGTAGGCCAGCAGCTGCCGCACCGGCTCGGCCTCGTCCGGCTCCATCAGCTCCAGCAGCCGCTCGGCGTCCGCCGGCTGCATCTCGCCGAGCAGGTCGGCGGCGTCGTCGGGTGCCATCGCCTCCAGGACGTCGGCCGCTCGCTCGTCGGCCAGGCCGGAGAGCAGCTCGACCTGCTCGTCCTCCGGCATCTCCTCGAGGACGTCGGCGAGCCGCTCGTCGTCGAGCGCCGCCGCGATCTCGCCGCGCCGCTTCTGGGACAGGTCGTGCAGCACACCCGCGAGGTCGGCGGGCCGCAGCTTCTCGAGCACGGCGAGCAGGTTGGCGGCGCCCTGCTCGTGCTCGGGGACGCCGAGGCCGGTGACCTCGTTCCAGTCGACGGTCAGCAGCTCGCTGCGCCGGCGCCCGCGGCCCTTGCGGACGGCGACCTTGGTCACGAGCCAGTCGGTGCGGGTCTGCTCCATCGCGACGTCGACGACGCTGGCCTCGCTGCCGTCCTCGTTCACCACGACCTGCCGGTCCAGCAGCTCGGCGAGGACGAGCGTCTCGCCGTCGCGCTGCTCGAAGCGGCGCAGGTTCAGGGAGCCCGACGAGAGGATGACGGCGTCGCTCTCGACGGACGTGAGGCGGCCCATCGGGACGAAGATCCGGCGACGGCCCTGGATCTCCACGGTCAGGCCCAGGACGCGGGGTGCCTCGCTGCCGGCGCGCAGCGCGACGACCACGTCGCGCACCCGGCCCACCTGGTCGCCGTTGGGGTCGAAGACGGGCAGCCCGGCGAGTCGTGCCACGAAGACGCGACCGCCGGTGCTCACGGCAGACCCACCTCTCGGCCCGGGTCCGCGCTCGCTCCAGTCACGTCCGGAACGCTACCGCCGGGAGGGGTCCTGGCAGCGGTACGGCACGATGCCTGGCATGCCAGCATCCACCGTCCCAGACCGCTTCTCCCTCTCCGGCAAGGTCGCCCTCGTCACGGGCGCCTCATCCGGGCTCGGCGTCGCCATCGCGCAGTGCCTCGCCGAGGCCGGTGCCGACGTGGTGCTCGGTGCCCGCCGCATCGAGAAGCTGGAGGAGACCAAGCGGCTCGTCGAGGCCACCGGGCGTCGCGCGCTCGCGGTGCAGACCGACGTCGTGGACCCGGCCCAGTGCACGGCCATGGTCGCGGCTGCGGTCGAGGCCTTCGGCAAGGTGAACGTGCTCGTCAACAACGCCGGCGTCGGCACCGCCGTCCCGGCCAGCAGGGAGACGCCGGAGCAGTTCCGCAGCGTCATCGACGTCAACCTCAACGGCCAGTACTGGATGGCTCAGGCCTTCGGTCGCGCCGCGACCGAGGGCGGCTCGATCGTGAACATCTCGAGCGTGCTCGGGCTGCGGCCGGGCGGCATCCCGCAGGCCGCGTACGCGTCGTCCAAGGCCGGCCTGCTCGGCCTGACCCGCGACCTCGCCGCCCAGTGGACGGGTCGCAAGGGCATCCGGGTCAACGCCATCTGCCCGGGCTACTTCCCGAGCGAGATGACCGACGAGCTGGACGCTCGCGAGGGCGAGATGGTCAAGATGATCACTCCGGCCGGCCGCTTGGGCGAGCCGTACGAGGTCGGGGACGCCTGCGTGTTCCTGGCCAGCGACGCGTCGTCGTACATCTCCGGCGTCTCGCTCTGCGTGGACGGGGGCCTGGTGATGCCGTGACCGGGCTGACGGTCGCCTTCGAGGTGGTCGACGTCTTCACCGACCGGCCCTACGCAGGCAACCCGCTCGCCGTCGTCCTCGACGCCGACGAGCTCGCCACCGAGCAGCTGCAGGCGATCGCCCGGGAGTTCAACCTGAGCGAGACCGCCTTCCCCCTCAAGGCTCCCGACGGCGCGACCTACCGGCTGCGCATCTTCACCCCGGCCACCGAGATGCCCTTCGCCGGCCACCCGTCGGTGGGGGCGGCCTGGGTGCTGCACCGGCTCGGCCGCATCGACGCCGGCCCCAACGTGCAGGCCTGCGGCGCCGGCCTGCTCCCCGTCCACGTGACGCCGAACGGCGCCACCCTCACCGGCGGCACCCCGTCGCTGAGCGAGCCGCTCGACCCGGCGCCGCTGCTCGAGGCCGTCGGCCTCGACCAGTCCGACCTCGCCGGTCCGGCGCCGCGGTGGGCCGGGGTCGGCATCGACTTCGGCTACCTCCTGGTACGACGGGAGGCGCTGTCCCGCGTCCGGGTCGACCCGGGACGGGTGGCGGCGCTGGGACGCAGCGGGATCGCGCTGGTGAGCTGGGACGGTGCCGTCGCGCGCAGCCGGGTGTTCCCCGGAGGCCTGGGGATCCCAGAGGACCCGGCGACCGGCTCCGCGGCGCTCGGCCTCGGCGTCTTCCTCGCTGAGAGCCTCGGTGACGGCGAGCACGCGTACGTCGTGGAGCAGGGCCACGAGATGGGCCGGCCCGCAACCCTGTCGTGCACCGTCGAGGTCGTGGCAGGTGCGGCGGTGCGCACGACCGTGACGGGTCAGGTGGTCCCGGTGTCCCGCGGTGAGATCCAGGTCCCCTGACTGACAAGATGGGACGGTGACTGTCGACGCGCTGGACCGGCAGGGCGTCACCCGCCCTCCCACCCGCGACCTCGGCATCATGGTCGTCGCCCTGCTGGCCGTCTCCACGTCAGGTCCGCTGATCGCGGCGACCGCGGCGCCCGCACTGGCCATCGCCTTCTGGCGCAACGCGATGGGTGGCGGTGTGCTGCTGCCGGTGGCACTGGTCCGCAACCGCGCCGAACTGCGAGGGCTGTCCAGCCGCGAGCGGGCGCTCGCCCTGCTGGCCGGGTTGCTGCTCGCGCTGCACTTCGCGACCTGGATCCCGTCCATCCGCTACACCTCGGTCGCCAGCGCCACCGCGCTCGTCGCGACGCAGCCGATCTGGTCGGCGCTCATCGGCAAGGCGCGTGGCGAGCGGGTCGGTAGGCAGGTCTGGGTCGGCATCGTCGTGTCGCTCAGCGGAGCCCTGCTGCTGACGGGCGCCGACCTGCAGGTCTCCGGCAAGGCCCTGCTGGGAGACGGCCTCGCGCTGCTCGGCGGCCTGTTCGCGGCGGCCTACATGACCGCCGGCAGCGAGGTCCGGCGGTCGGTGTCGACCACCACCTACACCGCGGTCTGCTACTCGACGACCGCCCTGCTGCTGCTCGTCGCCTGCCTCGTCGGACGCCAGCGGCTGTCCGGCTACGACAGCAGCGACTGGGTCAAGCTGGTCGCGCTCACCGCGGGTGCGCAGCTGCTCGGGCACTCACTGTTCAACGTGGTCCTGCGCACGACCAGCCCGACCGTCGTGAGCCTCTCCATCCTGTTCGAGATCCCCGGCGCGGCCCTCGTCGCGGCGCTGTTCGTCTCGGGCCAGCACGTGCCCTGGCTCGCGGTCCCGTCCGCGGCCCTGCTCGTCACCGGCCTCGCCATCGTCATCCGCTCCGGCAGCCGCACCACCGAACCCAGCGTTCCCGTCGAGTAGTCGAGCTCTTTGATGAAGCTCTTCTGATGAGAGGAAGCCCCTTGCGCGCCAGGCGTTCCGTCCTTGCGGTCCCCGGCAACGACCCTCACAAGCTCGAGAAGGCCAAGGGCTTCACGAGCGATGCCGTCTTCCTCGACCTCGAGGACGCGGTGCCGCCGGCCGACAAGTCGCGTGCGCGCGGCCACGTCGTCGATGCGCTGACGTCCGGTGGCTGGGGCGACCGGGTGCGGACGGTACGGGTGAACGACCTGTCGACGAGGTGGACCTACCGCGACGTCATCGAGGTCGTCGAGGGCGCAGGGCGTCACCTCGACGCGATCGTGCTGCCGAAGGTGCAGGGTGCCGACCACGTCGTCTGGCTCGACCTGCTGCTCACCCAGATCGAGCTGACCATGGGCTACGAGTCGGGGGAGATCGGCATCGAGCCGCAGATCGAGTCCGCGGCCGGGCTGCTCTGGGCTGCGGACATCGCCGCGGCCAGCCCGCGCGTGACGTCGCTCGTCTTCGGCCCCGGCGACTTCGCGGCGGACCTCGGGATGTCCTCGCCCTTCGTCGGTGCCGAGCCGTTCACCGGAGCCTTCGACTCCGCGCTGCTCACCATCCGGGCGGCGGCCACGACCGCTGACGTGCAGGCGATCGACGGGCCCTGGCAGCGGGTCGCCGACCTTGACGGCTTCCGGGCCCGCGCCACTCGCAGCGCCGCGCTCGGGTTCGACGGCACCTGGGTCCTGCACCCGTCCCAGGTGGACATCGCGCACGAGGTCTTCAGCCCGACCCGGGAGGCCTTCGACCGGGCGCGCGAGGTGGTCGCCGTTGTCGACGAGGGTCGCGGGGTCGCGATGCTCGGCGACGTCATGGTCGACGAGGCCAGTCGCAAGCTCGCCGAGCGCACCGTGGCCCGCGGGCTGGCGGGAGGTCTGGGTGAGCAGTCTCACGCCCCCGAGGTGGCTACTGATCAGTAGCCGGTGGGACACTCTCCCGAAACGCTGAAGAGGGAGCACGCGCGATGGGACGCCTGGCCAACACCGAGGGCCTCACGGAGATCCAGCAGGAGATCCTGTCGACCGTCCGCGGCTTCGTGGACAAGGAGATCATCCCCTACGCGACCGAGCTCGAGCACAAGGACGAGTTCCCTGAGGCGATCGTCGAGGGCATGAAGGAGATGGGGCTGTTCGGCCTCATGATTCCCGAGGAGTACGGCGGTCTGGGCGAGTCGCTGCTGACCTACGCGCTCGTCGTGGAGGAGATCGCCCGCGGCTGGATGAGCGTCTCCGGCGTCATCAACACCCACTTCATCGTGGCGTACATGCTCAAGCAGCACGGCACCCCCGAGCAGAAGGACCGGCTGCTGCCCAAGATGGCGACCGGCGAGATCCGCGGCGCCTTCTCGATGTCCGAGCCGCACTGCGGCTCCGACGTCGCCGCCATCAAGAGCAAGGCGGTCCAGGACGGCAGCGACTTCGTCCTCGACGGCCAGAAGATGTGGCTCACCAACGGCGCCCGGGCGAGCGTCGTCGCGACCCTGGTCCGCACCGACGAGGGCAGCGACTCGGTCTACAAGAACATGACGACCTTCCTCGTGGAGAAGGAGCCGGGCTTCGGCGAGACCGCCCCGGGCATCACGATCCCCGGCAAGATCGACAAGATGGGCTACAAGGGCGTCGAGACCACCGAGATGGTCATGGAGGGCGCCCGTGTCCCCGCGACGTCGATCCTCGGCGGCGAGGAGGGCCGCGGCAAGGGCTTCTACCAGATGATGGACGGCGTCGAGGTCGGCCGCGTCAACGTCGCCGCGCGGGCCTGCGGCATCTCGATCCGGGCCTTCGAGCTCGCCATCTCCTACGCGCAGCAGCGGCACACGTTCGGCAAGCCGCTGACCGGCCACCAGGCCATCCAGTTCAAGCTCGCCGAGATGGCCACCAAGGTCGAGGCCGCGCACGCGCTCATGGTCAACGCCGCCCGCCTCAAGGACGCCGGCAAGCGCAACGACGTCGAGGCCGGCATGGCAAAGCTGCTCGCCTCCGAGTACTGCGCCGAAGTCACCCAGGAGGCGTTCCGCATCCACGGCGGCTACGGCTACGCCAAGGAGTACGAGATCGAGCGCCTGATGCGTGAGGCCCCGTTCCTGCTCATCGGCGAGGGCACCAGCGAGATCCAGAAGACGATCATCAGCCGGGGCCTGCTCAAGGACTACCAGCTCAAGGGCTGACCCGGGCCCCTTCCCTGCTCGGGTTCGACCCCGCATGCCCTGCGTGAGCGTCGCTGCGGAACCTCGGGTCGTACGTGGGCAGGGAAGCAGCTGAAACGGGGACGGAGCGCGGCAGGAACGCGGTCCGGGCTGTCGAAGACGGCAGGCAACCGACGTACCCGGAGGTTGTCGTGCGCTTGTCCCGTGCCCTCGTCGCCCTGGCGGCCACGACCGCGGTGCTGCCGTTCGTGCCGAGCGCGTCCGCCGGCAGCGGCCACGTGGTCATCACCGTCCTGTCGAGCCGCGCCGACCTGGTCTCCGCCGGTGATGCGCTGGTCGCCGTCTCGGTACCGGCGGGCGCGCGCGGCCTGAGGGTCGAGGCGGGCGTCCGCGACGTGACGAGGGCGTTCGCGAAGCGCGCCGACGGGCAGGTGCGTGGCCTGGTCACGGGCTTGCCGCTGGGCAGCACGACGCTGACGGCGACCGTGGCCGACGGACGCGGCGCGCGCATCACGCTCGTCGACCACGCCATCGGTGGCCCGGTCTTCGCCGGCCCGCAGATCCAGCCGTGGGCCTGCGCCGCCGGCACGCACGGCAAGCAGTGCGACGCGGCGCCGACCTACACCTACAAGTACATGCCGGGGGGACTGAACGGGACGCCGGGCCAGGCCGTCGGCAACCAGTCGCCGCTGCAGGACTACGACCCCGCCAACCCGCCGCCGGCCCCGCTCATCGCGACGACGACCACCCAGACCGGCGTGACCGTGCCCTTCATCGTGCGGAGCGAGACCGGCTACCTGGATCGCGACCAGTACTCGATCTCCGCGCTGTTCCAGCCGGGCAAGAAGTGGGACGGGACGACGCCGCAGCCGCAGTTCAACCACAAGCTGGTGCTCACGCACGGCGCGAGCTGCGACACCGAGTACGAGACCGGAACCGCACCCGACACCCTGAACGTGGCCGCCCTTGGCGCCGGCTTCGTCGTCGCGTCGCACGCGCTCGACAACGCCGGTCACAACTGCAACCTCGCCGTGCAGGCCGAGGCCCTCGCGATGACGAAGGAGCGCGTCATCGAGCAGTACGGCACGCTCCGCTACACGATCGGCTCGGGCTGCTCCGGGGGCTCGCTGGTGCAGCAGCAGGTGGCGAACGCCTACCCCGGCATCTACCAGGGGATCTCGCCGCAGTGCTCGTTCACGGACGCGTGGAGCAGCGCCCAACAGTACGTCGACTACCTCATGCTGCTGAAGTACTTCCAGGACCCGTCGCGCTGGACCCCGGGCACCACGTGGGACCCGGTCGCGATCAGCCAGGTGCTCGGGCACCCGAACGTCGGCAACCCCGTCACCTTCACGACCGTCATCCCCAACAGCTCCGACCCGTCGCGGTCCTGCCCCGGTGTCCCGGCCGGGCAGGTCTACGACCCTGCCAAGAACCCCAAGGGCGTGAAGTGCACGCTGCAGGACTACATGGTGAACATGTTCGGCAAGCGACCTGACGGGTTCGCCAACCGCGGGCTCGGCAACGTCGGCATCCAGTACGGCCTCGCCGGCCTTCGCAACGGGCTGATCAGCCCGGCGCAGTTCGCCGACCTCAACGCCCACCTCGGCGGGCTGGACATCAAGGGCGACATCTCGAAGCAGCGGCTCGCGGGCGACCCAGTGGGCCTGCAGCGGGCCTACTCCACCGGCGCGGTCGACAGCGCCAACAACCTCGACAAGGTCGCCATCATCGACCTGCGGGGCCCTGACCCGGGTGCCTTCCACGACGTCTACCGGACCTACGCGCTGCGGGCGCGGCTGATGCGTGACTTCGGCACCGCCGCGAACCAGGTCCTCTGGCGCGGCCAGGTCCCGCTGCTCGGCGACGCCAACTACGTCGACCAGGCGATCTTCGCCCTCGACACGTGGCTGGACCGGGTGTCCAAGGACGACCGGTCGGTCCCGCTGGCGAAGAAGATCATCGCGGACAAGCCGAGTGACATCGGCGAGCGCTGCACCGACGGCGCCGGCCAGTCGCTGCCCGGCGAGGTCTGCGACGAGACGGTCGCCGCGTACGCCTCACCGCGGATCGCCGCGGGTGGTCCGCTGGCCGACGACGTCCTGCAGTGCCGGCTCAAGCAGCTTCGTCGCGACGACTACAACGTGACGTTCACCAGCGCGCAGTCGGCGGAGCTCAAGAGCGCGTTCCCGAAGGGCGTGTGCGACTACTCCCAGCCCGGCGTCGGACAGCGGGGTGCCACCTCATGGCTCACCTACCAGGACGCCGGCGGCAAGGTCGTCTACGGCGGTACGCCGATGGGCCCGCCACCGGTCAGCACGCCCTTCTCCTGAGCAGGGAAGCGGCTGGATAGGTTGATCCGGTGGAACCGGACGAGCTGCTCACGCTCGTCGAGGTCCACCTGGTCAACGTCCTCGGGCACGACAGCGGGCGGGCCTCCGTCAGCTTCCTCGGCACCGACCCGATCGACGTGCTGCGGTTCGGCCCGGACGCGGAGGGGCTGATCCGCTACGCCACCCTCGGGATGTCCCGCGCGCCGATGAGCGGTTCCTCCGAGCTCACCACCGAGGGCCCCCGCGCCGAGCTGCTGCTGTCGGTGCGCGGTGCCCAGGACAGCGTGCTCCGCCGGCTTGGGGTGCTCGCCGCCAGCCCGGGTGTCGAAGGGGTGGTCATCAGCGCCGGAGCGGGCCTCGACCTGGGGGAGCCGCTGTGGGACGGGGCGCGGTTCACCGCCGTGCTCGTCGGCGAGCCCGGTGGCCTCGTCTCGGACCTCGAGGGCGTGCAGTTCCTGCCGCTGCTCCCGATGACCCCGAACGAGGCGGCCTGGAAGCGGGTGCACGGCACCGAGGCCCTGCAGGAGCGGTGGCTGGCCCAGGGCTGCGACCTCCGCGACCCGGCACGGCCGGAAGCCGACCTGAGGTGACCTCGTTCGGCGAGCGGATGCTGCTGCAGGCCGAGCAGTGCCGGCTGATGGGCAGCCCGCTCACCGGCGCCCTGCTCGAGGGGGCGGCTGCGGACCTTCGGGCCGGCGGGGTCGTCGCGGACGTGGTCGCGCCGTACCTCGACCTGCCGCCGGGCGCGGTCCCGTCACTGCGCTTCGCCGGCGCCCTGCACCGGCTGGTCCTCGAGCGCAAGGCTCCGCAGCTGGCTCTGCACTACCCCAGCGTCGGCGGCACGGCGCCGGTCGAGGAGGTCTGGCCGGTCGCAGCGCGCACGTGCCACGAGCACCTTCCCGAGCTGCGGCAGCTGATGGCTCGGCCTGTGCAGACCAACGAGGTCGGACGTTCGGCGGTGCTGTTCGGCGCGCTCGGCATGATCGCGGGGCCGGTCCGGCTCCTCGAGGTCGGGGCCTCCGCAGGGTTGAACCTCCGCTGCGACCACTTCGCCTACACCGCAGGCGATCTCGTGCTCGGAGACCCGACAAGCCCGGTCGTCCTGCAGGACCCGTGGGAGAACCCGCCGCCCGTGCAGCACGGCGTCCAGGTCGTCGAGCGGCGCGGTTGCGACCCGAACCCGCTCGACCCGACCACCACCGACGGTCGATTGACGCTGACGTCCTACGTGTGGGCCGACCAGGTCGCCCGGCTGCAGCGGTTGCGTGGTGCGCTCGACATCGCGGCCCGCGTCCCAGCGCCGGTCGAGCGGGCCGGGGCCCTGGAGTTCCTCACCCGGGAGCTGGCGCGGCCCCGCGACGAGGTCACCACGGTCGTGTGGCACAGCGTCGTCTGGCAGTACGTCGAACCCGCCGAGCGGGCCGCCGTCGACCAGCTCCTCCAGCACGTCGGTCGACCGCTGGTGCGGATCAGCCTCGAGCCGGAGGCCGTCGACGGCAGCTACGTCTTCCGGGTGCACGCCACCTGCTATCCCTCCGGCCGTCGCGTCCACCTCGCCGATGCCCTGGGCCACGGGCCGCCGGTCCGCTGGACCGGTGCGAGGATCGAGCCGTGACCACCTTGGTGTACGACGGGGACTGCGCGTTCTGCACCTCGTCCGTGCACCTGATGGAACGGCTCCGCATCCACGCCGACACCGTCATCCCTTGGCAGCAGGCGGATCTCGATGCCCTGGGGCTGACGGCCGAGCAGTGCTCGGCCAAGCTGCAGTGGGTCGGCGACAGC
>JAOPVZ010000096.1 GCA_025965935.1 Frankiales bacterium
CCTACCCTTCCAAGCGCTTGCTAGGGAGGCTACGATCGCCGCTCGCCGAAGGTCAACGCGAGAGGAGTGTCGTGGCCGGGCCAGTCTCGCAGTCCGTCGACCGCCGTGACGTCATCCTCGAGCGCGCCGCCGACCTCTTCGCGAAGCAGGGGGTGGCCGCGACGACGGTGCGCGAGATCGCCGAGGCGGTCGGCATCCTGTCCGGCAGCCTGTACCACCACTTCGCGTCCAAGGACGAGATCGTCGACGCGATCGTCAGCAGCTTCATGGACGACCTCGTGACGCGCTACGACGCCGTCATGACCGCGGACACTGACCCGGAGGCGCGCCTCGTCGGGCTCGTACGAGCCTCGATCGCCACCAGCGCCGACCACCCGCACGCGACCGAGATCTACCAGAACGACGCCCGCTACCTGCAGGCCGCTGACGGCCCCACGATCGTGCGGCAGTCGGCGCGGGCGGTGCGCAACGCCTGGATCCAGGTGCTCGAGGAGGGCGCCCAGACCGGCGTCTTCCGCGACGACGTGCCGGTGAAGGTCATCTACCCGCTGCTGCGGGACGGGCTGTGGCTCACGGCGCGCTGGTTCGTCCCGACCAGGACCTACGGCTACGACCAGCTGGCCGAGGACTACGTCAAGGTCTTCGTCGGCGGCATCGCCCGCTAGCTCCCTCCGCCCTCCCGCCATGAATGGATACAGCGCTGCTGTTTTCGGGGCCAAATCGGCAGCGCAGTATCCATTCATGCGGGGTAGCGGATAGCCATACCAAGCGCTTGCTTGGTAGTTTCACCGACGTGGACCTGAGGGAGACCGAGGCTGAGCAGGCCTTTCGCGCCGAGGCGCGCGCCTGGCTGTCTGCCAACGTGCCGCAGGGTCTGCCGTCCGGGGACACGACGGAGGGCTTCGCGCTCCACCTCGAGTGGGAGAAGAAGCTCTTCGACGCGCGTTGGGCGGTGGTCAGCTGGCCCGAGGAGTACGGCGGTCGGGGCGCGAGCGTCTGGGAGTGGATCGCCTTCGAGGAGGAGTACTACCGCGCCGGTGGCCCCCAGCGCGTGACGCAGAACGGCATCTTCCTGCTCGCCCCCACGCTGTTCGAGTTCGGGACCCAGGAGCAGCAGGACACCCTGCTGCCCAGGATGGCGAACGCGCAGGACCTGTGGTGCCAGGGCTGGTCCGAACCGGGCAGCGGCAGCGACCTCGCCTCACTCAAGAGCCGCGCCGACAAGGTCGAGGGCGGCTGGAAGCTCAACGGTCAGAAGACCTGGACCACCCGTGGCGCCTTCTGCACCCACCTGTTCGGGCTGTTCCGCTCGGATCCGGCGTCCGAGCGGCACCACGGGCTCACGTACTTCCTCGTGCCTCTCGACACGGCAGGGGTGACCGTCCGCGGCTTCGCCCGGCTGGACGGGGACGAGGGCTTCGCCGAGGTGTTCTTCGACGACGCCTTCGTGCCGGACAGCGCCGTGCTCGGCGGGGTGGGCAAGGGCTGGTCGGTCGCCATGGCCACCACCGGCTCCGAGCGGGGTCTCACGCTCCGCTCGCCCGGCAGGTACACCGCCACCGTCGACCGGCTGCTGACCATGGCCCGGGGCCAGGCGCTCGACGACACCGACGTGCAGCGGCTCGCGCAGGCCTGGATGGACGCCGAGTCCTACCGGCTGTTCACGCTGCAGCAGGTCACGAACGAGCAGGCCGGTCGCGGACGGCCCGGCGAGTCGTCGCTGAACAAGCTCCTCTGGTCCGAGATGGACATCCGGCTGCACGAGCTCGCACTGGACCTGCTCGGCCCCGAGGCGGAGCTCGAGGGCCCCTGGAGCAAGGGCTTCCAGTTCTCCTTGTCCGGCCCCATCTACGCGGGCACCAACGAGGTGCAGCGCAACATCGTCTCCGAGCGCCTGCTCGGCCTCCCCCGGAAGTAGCTGTGTACTTCGGACTGACCGACGACGCCCTCGCTCTGCGTGAGGGCCTGCGCGAGGTGCTCGAGACCGCCTGCACGCCTGCCGTCATCAGGGCCGCCTGGGACGGCGACCCGTGCGAGCAGCTCTGGAAGGATCTCGGTTCCTTCGGCGTACCAGGGCTTCTGCTGGCCGAGGAGCGCGGAGGTCTGGGGCTCGACGAGCTCGCTTTCGTCGCGGCTGTGGAGGAGTGCGGCTACCACGGCGTACCTGGTCCGCTCGTCGAGACGCTCGTCTCGATGCCCCTCGCGTCACTGCCGGTGGACGGCTCCGCCCGGGTGACGGTGCTCTCCGATCACGGTCCGACGCCCTACGCCGCCGTCAGCACCCACGTCCTCGACCCAGCCGGTTCGCTGTACGAGCTGACACCAGAGACCGCGGAGGTCGTCGGGACCGTCGATCGCTCGCGGCAGCTCGCCGGCGTCGAGGGCGATCCGCTCCCCCTGGACCTCAGCGATGAGGACGTGGCTCGCTTCGAGCGGCGCGGGGCCCTCGGTACGGCGGCCTTCCTGCTCGGCCTGGCGCGCCGCCAGCTCGACATCACAGTCGCCTACGTGAAGACCCGCCAGCAGTTCGGCGCCGCGATCGGGTCGTTCCAGGCCATCAAGCACCCGCTCGCCGACGCCGTCGTGGGCACCGAGTTCGCCTGGCCCGCGGTGCTGCGTGCGGCGCAGGCGCTCGTGGACGGCGACCGCGACAGCGACCTCTACGTCAGCATGGCCAAGGCGCTCGCGAGCGACGCGGCCTACCGGATGTCGCGAGTCTGCCTGCAGGCCCACGGCGCCATGGGCTACACCGTGGAGTACGACCTGCACCTGTTCGCCAAGCGCACCTGGGCGCTGAGCAAGGACTGGGGCACCGCATCGGACCACCGTGAGCTCGTCGCCGAGCTCCTCGGCATCAGGAGAGACGCATGAGCGAGGAAGAGCCGGTCCGGTACGAGCGCCGAGGTCCCGTCGCGGTGGTGACGATGGACCGCGAGGAGTACCGCAACGCGCAGAACTCCAAGATGACCTACGCGCTCGACCAGGCGTACTACCGCGCGGCCGACGACGACGAGGTGAAGGTCGTGGTCCTCGCGGGCGCAGGCAAGCACTTCAGCGCCGGGCACGACATCGGCACGCCAGGCCGCGACATCGACCAGTCCTTCGAGCGCAAGGCCACGCTCTGGTGGGACCACACGACGCACGAGGGCGGCGCCTCCCGCTACGCCCGTGAGTCCGAGGTGTACGTCGGGATGTGCCGCCGCTGGCGTGACCTGCCCAAGCCGACGATCGCGATGGTGCAGGGCGCCTGCATCGCCGGCGGTCTTATGCTGGCCTGGTCGTGCGATCTCGTCATCGCCAGTGACGACGCGTTCTTCGCCGACCCGGTCGTGAAGATGGGCATCCCGGGTGTGGAGTACTTCGCCCACCCGTGGCAGATGGGCCCCCGCTTCGCCAAGGAGTTCCTGTTCCTCGGCGAACGGGTCGGGGCCGAGCGCGCCCGCGAGCTGGGCATGGTCAACCGCGTCGTCCCGCGCGAGTCGCTCGAGGCCGAGGTCATGTCGGTCGCCGAGAAGATCGCCGAGATGCCGGCGTTCGGGCTGGCGCTGACGAAGAAGGCCGTCAACCAGTGCGAGGACATCATGGGACTGCGCGACGGCATGGACTCCGTGTTCGGGCTGCACCACCTGGCCCACGCCCACAACGCCGAGGTCGGCACCGACTCACTCGCGGGGATGAACGCGCGGACGATGAGGGACGGTTCATCTAGAGGGGATTCAACGTGAGCGGGTCGTTCGAGGACGTGTACGCGATCCAGAAGCTGAAGTACCGCTACGGGACCGCGCTCGACACCAAGGACTTCGTCGCCATGGCGAACCTCATGGTCGAGGACGTGACGGTCTCTTACGGCGGAGGCGCCGTGAGCCTCCAGGGCCGCGAGGTCGTGCGGGACTGGATGGCGAACGCCATGGGGTCGAAGGGCATGCTCAGCAACCACTTCTTCAGCCATCCGGTCATCGAGGTCGACGGCGACACCGCCACCGGGGCGTGGGAGCTGATGGACATCGTCATCCTCGAGGGCGCCAAGCTCGTGATCCGGGGTGCGTCCATCTACGCGGACCGCTACGTCCGGGTCGACGGCGAGTGGATGATCCAGCACACCGGCTACAAGCGGCTGTGGGAGGAGATCGGCCCACGCGGTGACTTCAAGACCACGGCCGCGTGGTTCGGCACCGACGGGCGCAGCTCTCTCGTCTGATGCCGACCTACGCGGACCTGTTGCTCGAGCGCGCGGGCGACGACCACCTCGGGCTGGTCTTCGAGGATCGGCGGTGGACCTGGGCGGAGATCGTCCAGGAGTGCGCCGACCGCACGCCGCTGCTCCGCCCCGGCATGCACGTCGGCCTGCTGCTCGACAACCTGCCCGACTACGTCTTCTGGCTGGGTGCCTGTGCACTCAAGGGCGCCGCCCTCGTCGGCATCAACCCCACCCGGCGCGGCGCGCAGCTCGAGGCGGACGTCGGCCACACTGACATCGACCTGCTCGTCACCGAGGCCCGGCACCGCAACGCCGTCGGCTCCTTCGAGCACGTGCTCGTCGAGGACCTGCAGCTGCCGACCGGCGTACCGCTGGAGGTCGACCCCTCCGTGCAGGAGAGCACCACGCTGCTGCTGCTGTTCACCAGCGGCTCGACAGGAGCGCCGAAGGCTGTCGTCTGCACCAGCGGCCGCTACGCCAGGCTTGCGGGCAACGGCACCGCGCTGTTCGGCCTGACCCGTGAGGACGTGCTCTATCAGTCCATGCCGATGTTCCACGGCAACGCGCTCATGACGAGCATCGCGCCCGCCACCGCGCTCGGCGCCACCGTGGTGCTGCGTCGCCGGTTCAGCGCCAGCGAGTTCCTGCCGGACGTGCGCAGGCACGGCTGCACCTTCTTCAACTACGTGGGTCGGTCGTTGGCGTACGTCTTGGCGACGCCACCCACCGAGCACGACGCCGACAACCGGCTCCGGCTCGGTTTCGGCACCGAGGCCTCTCCCCGCGACATGGACGCGTTCACCGCGCGGTTCGACTGCCCACTGCTGGAGAACTACGGCTCCAGCGAGGGAGCCATCTCCATCCGGAAGGTCCCCGGCACGCCGCGTGGTGCGCTCGGCAAGCCCCCGGAAGGGATGCCGGTCGCGATCCTCGACGACAACGGCAACGAGTGCGCCCGTGCCCGTTTCGACGAGCACGGCGCGCTCGTCAACGCGGACGAGGCGATCGGCGAGATCGTGGGTCTGCAGGCCGCTGCCGCCTTCGAGGGGTACTACAAGAACCCCGAGGCCGAGGCTCAGCGGGTGGTCGGAAGTGCTTACCGGACAGGCGATCTCGGCTACCAGGACGAGGACGGCTGGTTCTGGTTCGCCGGCCGCGGCGCCGACTGGCTGCGGGTGGACAGCGAGAACTTCGCCGCCGGTCCCGTCGAGAGCATCCTCTCCCGCTGGGAGCCCGCTGTGATGGTGGCCGTCTACCCCGTGCCGGACGCCCGGACCGGCGATCAGGTCATGGCCGCTGTCGAGATGGCAACCGGCACGGCTTTCGACCCGGCCGCCTTCGGCGCCTTCCTGCAGTCCCAGCCCGACCTGGGTACGAAGTGGGCACCTCGCTACGTGCGCGTGGTCGAGGCGATGCCGCTGACCGGCAGCAACAAGGTGAACAAGAACCCCTTGCGAGCCGAGCAGTGGTCCGCCGGACCGGTGTTCTGGCGGCTCGGCCGCGAGATCGATTACCGGGAGCTGACCGAAGCCGACTGCGAGGCCCTGCGGGCGGAGTTCGCCGAGCACGAGCGACTCGACCTGCTCGGGTAGCCGTCCCGTCCTGGCTGGATCAGCTGCGGCGGAAGGCTCCCCAGAGACCGATGCCGATGCCGACGGCGGCACCGCCGAGTCCGATCACCTGCTGGGACCGGGGCAGGTCGCGGTGGACCGACATGCCGCCGACAAGGTCGGCTGCGTCCGCCCCGGCCGAGGCGAGCAACCAGCCACGCGTGGGTCTCCCCCGTAGTGACGCCCACGCGAGCAGCCCGCCGATGAGCGCGTCCCGGTAGCCCATGGACCGCAGCAGCAGCGCAGCCGTCGGTGACGGCGGCTCCTTGTCGCCCCACATCCGGTTGGCCTTCTCCGGCGCGACCAGGAACGAGACCCCGGAGGCGAGCCGAAGCCCACCGACCGCGAGCGGCACAAGATCGATCCGTGGCATGCCCGGGACTGTACGGCTCCGTCCCCAGGCCGACGACCAGCTGTCGTCCTTCATGACGTCGATGACACCGATGACACCGCACAGCTGCGATTCCGGACGAGGTCGGTTTCGTGACCGCGGTCAGCTCACACAGGCAGTGAGGATCTCCGGTCCGTCGTCGGTGATCGCGACGGTGTGCTCGAAGTGGGCGGACCGCTTGCCGTCGGCCGTCACGATCGACCAGCCGTCCTTCTTGGTCCGGTAGCCGCTGGTCCCGGCGTGCAGCATCGGTTCGATCGCGATGGTGTTGCCGGCGCGAAGGCGGTGACGGGCCGCGTCGCGGGTCGGCTCGTTGGGGACGAAGGGCGCCTCGTGCATGTTGCGCCCGATGCCGTGGCCGCCGTGGTCAGGCAGGTGTGCGAAGCCATGAGCCCGCGCGACCGAGTCGATGGCGGTGGCCACGTCCAAGAGGGTGGCACCGGGCACGGCTGCCGTGATGCCCGCGCTCAGCGCGAGCTCTGTGGCGAGCAGCAGGGGTGCGTCGTCCTCCGGGTCGGCGCCGACGTGCACGGTGACGGCCGAGTCGCCGTGCCAGCCGTCAGCGATGGCGCCGCAGTCGATGCTGAGCAGGTCCCCTTCGCGCAGCCGTCGGCCGTTGGGCCGTCCATGGACCACCACCTCGTTGGGCGACAGGCAGAGCGCGCCGTTGAAGGGCGTCGGTGCCCATGCCGGCCGGTAGCCGAGGAAGGAGGGCACGGCTCCCGCCTCCCGGATGACCGTCTGGGCCAGCTCATCCAACTCCCGCAGCCGGACGCCGGGCCTGGCTGCAGCCTGCACCGCATGCAGCGTCTGAGCGACGACGCGTCCGGCCGCACGCATGGCGTCCAGCTCGGTAGGGGTCCGCAAGGGCAGTGTGTGCATTGCCAGGACAGTACAACTATCCCGGGATAGTTGTTCCGCCTCGGCGTAGGGTGTTCCCATGGTGCGTCTAGCCCTTACCGAACAGGAGCGCGAGCGCGGCGTCGCGCTCGGAGCGGCGCTGCGGCGCGCCCGTGGCGCGAGGCCGGTGCGTGAGGTGGCTGCGGCCGCCGGCGTGGCTGAAGAGACCGTGCGCAAGATCGAACGAGGAGCGGTGCCGACGCCGGCCCTGTTCACCGTGGCAGCGATCGCGCAGGTGCTCGGCCTGGCGCTGGACGAGCTGGTCCACGAGACCCGCTGCGCACGCCCGATGCCTGACGTTGCCTGACCGGTCGGGCGACACAGCTGGGCCACGCGGTGCCCGCGAAGTCGGGAGCCGCGACACGTCAGGGCGTGCTCAGCCTTCCGAGATCAGTCCAGCGACTGGTACGGGCAGTCAGAGCTTGCCGACGGCCGGGCTCAGTGGGACGTCCAGGGCGTCGTAGAGGCCCGGCTTGGCGTCGCGCAGCCACGGGATGGCGTTAACGAGCCGAGCAGCAGCCGTGGCGTTGCCACCGGCGGCCCGGTTGCCGCCCTCGTCGGTGGCCTCGATGGTCACCTCGATGCGCGGCCGGCCCTCGATGACGATGCGGTGGGCACCCGCGCCCCCGTCGGCCGGCGCCGGCCAGTCCGGCGCGACCTCAGGAGAGATCCGCGTGACGTGCTCGACGACGAGCTTCACGTGGCCGTCGACGATGCCCTGGACCTCGAAGCGCAGGCCACCCTGGGTGCCCTTCTCGAACAGCCCCATCGCGTTGGTGACGTCCTCGTCGAGCGCACGGCGCTCGACCTGCTCGCGGATCTCGTCGAGCTCGACACCGAGGGCCCGCGCCATCATCCGCAGCTGACCGCCCCAGATCATGCTGGGGACGCTCGGCGCCACCATGATCGGGGTCTGGTCCATCGGGCCGCCCATGCCGACCGAGTTCCGCACGGCATCCGGCTGGTCGTAGGTCGAGTAGTCGAACAGCTCCTGACAGCGCACCTGCGTCACGGTGGACGCGATGCCGGTCAGCAGGACCGGCAGGACGTCGTTGCCCCAGCCCGGGTCGATGCCACTCACGAACAGGGCAGCGCCGCCGTCACGGGCGGCGTCGTCGAGCGGTCCGCGCAACGATGCCGGGGCGGACGTGGGGTCGTAGAGCGAGTAGACCGATGGCGTCACGACGACGGCTCCCGCCCGCAGGCACCGGGTGATGTCGGCGGCCGCGTCACCCGGTCGGACGTCACCAGAGGCCATGTACACCACGGCATCGAGGCCTCCGGGCAGCTCCGGGGCGACGGCAAGCCCGAGCGGGTCGAGCCCGGCGAGCGTGCCCGCGTCCTCGCCCTCCCGCGAGCGACCCACGACGGCGACCAGTTCCAACTGCGGGTGGGCGACGACGGCGCGAATGCCCGCGCGCCCCATGTTGCCGGTGCCCCAGACGGCGACCCTCACGCCTTGCGCCGCGACCGCGCCAGGATCCCCGCCGCACCCAGGACGGTCTCACCGGTGAGGTACGCCCAGAAGCTCGGCTTGGTCTCGGGCTCGTCAGCCTTGAGCGAGTACGTCCGGAACGCGGCCGCGCCGAGCCACGTCATGCCGACCGCCGTGTAGGCGTCCGAGGTGCCGCGGACCAGCGCCCACAGTCCGAGTGCTGCGAACGTCCCGCCGAGGCCTGCTCGGGTCTCCGCGATCCCGCG
>JAOPVZ010000111.1 GCA_025965935.1 Frankiales bacterium
CTTGCTGCGCTTCGCGTCGACGACGGCCTTCTTGTGCTTGGTCGTCGCCCACTTGGAATGGCCGCTCATCTCAGCTGTCCTCCCTCTTTGCGACGAGTGTATTGACGAAGAACTCGTGCATCCGGCCCTCGCCCGTCAGCTCCGGGTGGAACGACGTCGCCAGCAGGTGGCCCTGACGCACGGCCACCGGGTGCTCCCCCACGCTCGCCAGCACGTCCACCGACGACCCTGCGCGCTCGACCCACGGCGCCCGGATGAACACGCCGTGCACCTCACCGACACCCTCGACCGTCAGGTCCTGCTCGAACGAGTGCACCTGCGAGCCGAACGCGTTGCGACGGACGGTGATGTCGAGACCGCCGATGAGCCGCTGGTCGCTCCGGCCGTCGAGCACCTCCGACGCCAGCAGGATCATCCCGGCGCAGGTGCCGTAGGTCGGCAGCCCGCCGCTGATGCGCGCCTGCAACGGCTCCAGCAGGTCGAACAGCGTGAGCAGCTTGCCCATGGTGGTGGACTCGCCACCCGGCAGCACGATGCCGTCGAGGTCGTCGAGGTCGGACACCCGCTTGACCGGTACGGCGGAAGCGCCGGCCCCCTCGAGAGCGCGGACGTGCTCCCTGACGTCTCCTTGGAGAGCCAGGACACCAACCCTCATCGTCGGCCTCCGAGCGGACGCCTCACCAACCGCGCTGGGCCAGCAGGTCCCCGGCGCCGAGCGAGTCGACCGAGATGCCGACCATCGCCTCGCCGAGCCCACGGCTGACCTTGGCGATGCGCTCGGCGTCGTCGAAGTAGGCGGTCGCCTCGACGCAGGCGCGGGCGCGCGCGGCCGGGTCGCCGCTCTTGAAGATGCCCGAGCCGATGAACACGCCGTCGGCGCCGAGCTGCATCATCATCGCGGCGTCGGCCGGTGTGGCGACACCACCGGCGACGAACAGCACGACGGGCAGCCGGCCGAGCTCCGCGGTCTGGCGCACCAGCTCGATCGGGGCGCGCAGCTCCTTGGCAGCCTCGAACAGCTCCGCGTCGTCGAGGGTGGTGAGCCGCTTGATCTGGCCGAGGATCGTACGGATGTGGGTGGTCGCCTGCGAGACGTCGCCGGTGCCCGCCTCGCCCTTGGAGCGGACCATGGCCGCGCCCTCGGAGATGCGGCGCAGCGCCTCCCCGAGGTTCGTGGCGCCGCAGACGAACGGCACGGTGAAGTCGGTCTTGACGATGTGGTGGGCGTAGTCGGCCGGCGTGAGGACCTCCGACTCGTCGATGTAGTCGACGCCGATCGCCTGCAGCACCTGGGCCTCGACGAAGTGGCCGATGCGGGCCTTCGCCATCACCGGGATCGTGACCTCGGCCTTGATCGCGTCGATCATGTCCGGGTCGCTCATCCGGGAGACGCCGCCGTCGCGGCGGATGTCGGCGGGGACGCGCTCGAGCGCCATGACGGCGACAGCGCCCGCGTCCTCGGCGATGCGAGCCTGCTCCCGGGTGACGACGTCCATGATGACGCCGCCCTTGAGCTGCTCAGCCATGCCCCGCTTGACGACGTCGGTCCCAGTCTCACTCATGAGCCCAGTCTAGGTGAGCGCGCCCGGCTCCTCATCTGAGAAGTCCGCCTCATCGACGTCGAAGAACTCCGGCATCTCGCGGCGTCCGGCGAGGTGCAGCAGCCGCGCCAGCCGGTTGCGCCGCAGCGCCCGGGCGTTGGTCACGGCTCCGTTGTGGAACGACCTCGCCAGCGCCACCCGGGAGGCGGCTGCCTCGAGCTCGTCACGGGTGGGTCCCGCCTCCACCGCGGGCCAGGCGGCGCGCAGCTCCCGGGACAGGTCGTTCTCCCGGTCCTGCCGCTCGACCGGACCCGCGTCGAGCGCGGCGTCTGCGGCCCGCGTGACCGACGGCACGCTCAGGGCGCGGGCGGCGGCCGACCGGCGTACCAGCTGGGCGTCGAGCGCTGCCCAGGCAGCGTCCACCCGCGCGTGCATCCGGTCGAGCCGGCCGGCGGTCCAGGTGATGTAGATCGACACCACGATGATGACGACCACGCACCAGGCGACGGCAGTGGTCACCGCAGCTCCACCGCGTCACGCACGACCGCGAGCCAGCGGCGCAGCGTCTCCGGCACCCGGGACGGGTCGTCCACGGCGGTGTCCACTTCGTCGAGGTCCGGCTCGTACGGGTCCTCGAGCTCGACCGGCGCCGCCGCCCGGACCGTCTCGTAGACCTCGACGATCTCGCGGGCCACGTGCCGCCAGTCGTAGGCCTGCACCACCCGCGAGCCCCGGGCGGCCAGCAACCTGCGGCGCTCAGGGTCGTTGAGCAGCGCCGCGAGCGTCCCCGCCAGCGCCTCCGGGTCACCGACCGGGAAGAGCACGCCCGCCTCGCCATCGTCGAGGACCCGTCGGAACGCCTCGAGGTCGCTCGCGACGACCGGCGTTCCCGCGGCCATCGCCTCGATGAGCACGATCCCGAAGCTCTCGCCGTGGGTGTTCGGGGCGCAGTAGACGTCGCCGCCGGCGTACACGGAGGGCTTGTCCTTCTCGTCGACGAGGCCGAGCACCCGGACCTCCGGCGGCGCCTCGACCTCGCCGGGGCCGGCGACGACGAGCTCCACGTCCGGGACCTGCGCCCGGAGGGCGGGCAGCGCGTCGAGCAGCACCTGCAGGCCCTTGCGGGGCTCGTCGACCCGGCCGAGGAACACGACGGTCGGTCGGTCGTGCGGCGGCCGGTCGACGGCGAAGCGGGCGACGTCGACGCCGTTGGGGATGAGGACGGCGTCGTGGCCGAGGTGCTCGACGACCACCCGGCGGGCCGCGGGCGACACCGCGATGCGCCCGGTGATCTTCTCGAGCCCCGGCTGCAAGGTGGTGCCGAAGACCTGCAGGGCGCGGCTGCGCGCGGTCGCGGTGTGGAAGGTCGCGACCATCGCGCCCTTGGCCGCGAAGCAGGCCAGCATCGACAGCGACGGCACCGTCGGCTCGTGCAGGTGCAGCACGTCGAAGTGACCCTTGCGCAGCCACCGCCGGGTGCGCGCCAGCGACAGCGGCCCGAAGCACAGCCGCGCCACCGAGCCGTTGTAGGGCACCGGCACGGTGCGTCCGGCCGGCACCACGTACGACGGGAGGTCGGCCGAGTCCGGCTCGTCGACCGGCGCGAGCACGGACACGGAGTGACCGAGGGCGATCAGCGCCTCGGCGAGGTCGTGCACGTGCGCCTGGACGCCGCCTGGGACGTCCCAGGAGTAGGGGCAGACCAGGCCCACCCTCACTGGGGAACCCGACGCGGGTCGTCGAGCGGCAGGTCCTCGAGCCAGAGCCGCTGCAGCATGTGCCAGTCGGCCGGGTGCTTCGCGATCTCGCGGGCGAAGGCATCGGCGACCTGCTGCGTCATGGTGGCGAGGTCGGTGTGCGGGACGTAGTCGTCGAACACGATGTGCCAGCCGCCGTCGGTGAACGACAGCGTGGTGGGTAG
>JAOPVZ010000135.1 GCA_025965935.1 Frankiales bacterium
CTGGGTCGTGTGCGGTGTAGTCAACGGAACTCCTTCGGTCATCGATGGGGCTGACGGGCGACTACCCGACTCCGCGTCATCGACGCAGGAGATACCGACGTATCTCGGCGGTTTGCTGGCTCCTCCGTCGCGCACACGACTTGCCCAAGCGACATCGTTGTCTGCCGCCGGGTGTGCAGTGGGGGGCATCGGGCAGGTCCTCTGATGAGCCGCCGGACGGCGGCCGACGGAAGGAAGTTCGTGACCTTGGTGCGCTCGGCGAGGGACGTGCGGTCGGCCCGTGCGTCCGTGCGGGACGTCTGCCGCGTGCACCACATCGGCGACGACCGCTGCGCCGACGCGCAGCTGGCGGTTTCCGAGCTGCTGGGCAACGCGCTGCGGCACGGTCGCGAACCGATCGACTTCGACGTCCGGTGCAGCCAGGGCCGTGTGCTGCTCACCGTCGAGGACGGCTCGTCGGCCGTGCCCCGCCCACGCCCTGAGCTCGAGACGACCCAGGAGTCCGGGCGCGGCATGCTCCTCGTCGAGTCGGTGTCGGACCGATGGGGCTACGAGCCGACGGCGAGAGGCAAGCGGGTCTGGGCCCTCGTCTAGGGTTCGCCCGCTCAGCCGTCAGCGCGCAGGACCAGCAGCGCGACGTCGTCCGCCGACGCGGCGGCGAAGGTACGCAGCAGGTGCTCAGCGAGCGGGTCCGGCATGGCGTCGCCGTTCTCCTCGACGGCCCTGCGCAGCCCCTCGAGCCGCTCATCGAGACTGGTTCCGCGCTGCTCGACGAGCCCGTCTGTGTAGAGCACCAGCAAGTCGCCGGGACGCAACGCCACGGCGTGCGTGGCCCGCGGCCGCGTCTCGTCGACTCCGAGCATCAGGTCGGGCTCCTCCTCGAGCAGCCTTGCCCGGCCTTGCGACAGCAGCACGGGCGGTGGGTGCCCGGCGTTGGACCAGCGGAGCAACCACGCGCCGTCCTCGCGAGAGAGCCGGCCGACCGTCACCGTGGCGGTGCTGTGCAGCCCGAGCACGGAGGCGGTCTGTGCGAGCCGGCTCAGCAGGTCGCCTGGTGAGAGGAGACCGTCGACGGCGTGCGCGCGGAGCAGGTTGCGCAGATCCGCCATGCGGGCCGCTGCCGCCAGGTCATGGCCGGTGACGTCGCCGATGGCGACGACGACGTCCGTGGTCGTGCGGAACGCGTCGTACCAGTCGCCGCCTACGTCGAGCCCGCGGGCCGCCGGCGCGTACCGCGCGGCGAGAGACAAGCCTGGTACGGCGGGAAGCGGCGGCAGCAGGCTCTGCTGCATCGTGCTGGCGACCGCGTTCTGCAGCGTCAGCAACCGGGCCGCGTCGAGGGCCGTCGCCACGTGCCGGGCCACATCGGGGAGCTGCGCCACGACGTCGTCCGGCAGCCGCCGGTGGCTGCCGAGCGTCAGCACCCCCAGCGGGGTGCCGCGGGCGACGAGCGCGATCAGCACGACGTCGGTGGCTCCCCTCTCCAGCGCCATGGCGGCCTGCCGAACCGCGTGCGGGTCCCCCTCGGCGACGACCGCGCGAAGCGCCGCCTCGTCCAGCCGGAGCACGTGGCCGGCGCTGGCCAGCACGGTCGGCAGGATGCCGATCGAGCCGGCCGACGACCGACGCGCCGCGGGTGGTCCGAGCTCCGGCGGCAGGTCGACGGGTCCGGACGAGGTGAGCACGGCGACCCTGGTGACCAGGTCCGGCTCGTCGAGCCGGTCGGCGAGCACCCAGTCCGCGACGTCGACCAGCAGCGCCGCCACCCGGCGCAGGAGGACGTCGGCCTCCGCGGCGGTCGCGGTGACCCGGACCGCGCGGACGAGGAGATCACCCACGCAGGTGCTCGTCGAAGAAGCGCAGGATCCGGTCCCAGGCGTCCTGGGCGACGTCCTCGTCGAAGTGCAGCCCGACGACCCGCTCCAGCACGGCAAACGGTCCGGCGCCGTGCCGGTTGAGGAAGGAATGCCCGACCCCCGGGTAGGTCTTCACGTCGTGCGGCACCCCCCGGGCCTGCAGTGCCGTCTCGAGCGCGGCGCCGATGCCCTTCGGCATCATGTGGTCGCGGGCGCCATAGCTGGCCACCACGGGGCAGGCGCCGTCGAGCGCGCCCAGGTCCCGCGGCAGCGGGCCGTAGTTCGGTGCGCTCGCGTCGAAGCCGCGCGCCGCGAGGAGCAGGGCGAAGCCGCCGCCCATGCAGAACCCCACGACACCGACCTTGCCGGTGCAGTCCGCGCTCTGCAGCAGCCACTCACGGGCCCTCAGGACGTCGTCGACCGCGGGCCCCTCACCGCGGGTCAGCGAGGTGAAGGTCTGCTTGAGGCACCGCAGCGGTCCGCCGCCGGTGAACAGGTCTGGCGCGACGGCGAGGTAGCCGGCGGCCGCAAGCCGGTCGGCCTGCTGGCGGATGTCCGCCGTGAGCCCGAGGGCCTCGTGCAGTACGACGACGCCCGGCCACGGCCCGTTGCCCACCGGAGGCGTCGCCAGGTGCGCGCGCAGGTCGGCGGCGCTGGCGCCCCCAGCTAGGGCGATGATCGGCACGCAATGATGTTGCACCAGGACAACACGTCGGGACAGCGCTTCGTGCAGAACGACGAAAGCCTGACGCCGGCGGTACCTCGGGTCAGACGCGCGGAGTCGTGCTCGGCAGCTCGACAGCGAGCAGCGCCAGATCGTCCCCGAGCCCCGAGTCGGTCCAGGCCTGCACCGAGTCGAGTACCTCGTCCAGCCCTTTGCCGAGATCACTGGCGGTGCGCAGGGGAGCAACCAGGTCGTGCACGTCGGCGAACCGCCGAGCGGGGTCGCGGGCCTCGACGAGACCGTCGGTGTAGAGCAGCAGCCGCTCGCCGGGGGCGAGCCGACCGGTGACCTTGCCCGGTTCGGAGCCCAGCCCGAGCGGCAGGGCGTCCGGCGCGGTGATTGCCGTACTGCTGTCGCCGGAGATGCGCAGCGCCGGCGGGTGACCGCACGCGACCAGCGTGAAGCTGCCGTCGTCGGAGATCTCCGCCAGGAGAGCGGTCACGAAGTCCTCCACGTCGAGGTGGCCGGACAACCGGCGGTCCAGCTGCACCGCGACCTGGACGAGGTCGTCGATGTCCTCGGCAGCGGCGCGGAACTCGCCGAGGACGACGGTGGCGTTGCGGACCGCCTCGAGGCCCTTGCCGCGGACGTCGCCGATGAGCAGCCGCACTGCTCCTGGTCGACGCACGACCTCATAGAGGTCCCCGCCGACGAGCGCCTCCGCGGTCGCGGAGACGTAGCGGGCAGCGATCCGCAGGTTGCCGATCTGCTCCGGCGGCGAGGGCAGGATCGCGCGTTGTGCCGCGTCGGCGACGCGGGCGACTGCCTCCAGGCGACCTTCCTGTGCGGCGAAAGCGGTGACGGTCTCGACGGCAAGGGCCGCGCGCCGGGCCAGGTCCTCGGCGAACCGCACGTCGTCCTCGGCGAACCGGCGCGAGCTGTCCGCCATGATCATCGTGATCGCGCCGAGCGGCCCACCGCGCCCGGTCAGTGGCACCACGAGGCCCGACTTCATGCCGAGGTCGCGGATGAGCTGCAGGTGCTCGGCGTCCCGCGCACCTGCTTCGACCAGCTCAGCGGGCAGCTCCGGGTAGAGCTGGGTCTGGCCGGTCCGCACCACGCGCGGCGCGCCGGTCGTGGACTCCTGGTCCTGCGGATAGCGGGTCTGCATGTCGAGGGCCCAGGCGACCTTGGCCGGGTCCGAATGGGCGACGGCCGCGACCCGCAGGTCTCCGGGCGAGCCGACGTGGACGACGCACCAGTCGGCGACGTGGGGCACGACGAGCCGGGCGACCGTCGAGAGCGTCTCGTCGACGTCCAGGCTGCCGGACAGGGCGACGGACGCGTTCGCGAGGAACTCCAGACGTTCCACTGCGCTCGCCGCCCGCGCGGTGGCACCGACCCGTTCGAGGGCCTGTGCAGTCGCGTCGGCGAGGGTCGTGACGAAGGTGAGCTGCCCCTGCGCCAGGACCGACGCGGGGAAGGTCACCGACAGGACCCCAAGCCGGTGTCCCTCGACGATGAGGGGCATCACCACCAGGGAGCGCTCCTTCTCGTAGAGCGTGGCCAGCCTCGGGTAGGTCCCTCCGATCTCCGCGATGGAGCGGAGCACGACCGGCTCGCCACTGCGCAGTGCGGTGCAGGCCGGCAGCTCCGGGTCGTCCGGTGCCACCACCGGGAAGCGCCCGGACACCGAGAGGTCGTCGCTGGCAGTCGCGACCGAGTGCAGCAGGCCGTCGTCCGCGAGCAGGTGCAGCTGGGCCGCGAACGCACCGAGCTGCTCGGTGGCGCTGATGACGGCGAGCGAAGCGACGTCCTGCTCGGTGGTCGCCGTGGTGAGCCGGCTGACCACGCTCATGAGGCCGTCGAGCCGCTGAGCCAGCAGCTCGGCGTCGCGCCGGGCGGCCTGCTCAGCCAGGAACAGCTCGCTGCGCTGCAGCGCCAGCGCGGCCTGGTCGGCGAGCGCGAGCACGAAACGGCGCTCGCTGTCGTCGAAGAGCCGTGGGGTGTCGAAGCTGAAGCGCAGCACGCCCAGCCGGCGACCGGCCACGAGCGGTACGAGGCAGGTGGACACCGTCTTCGGCTCGAGCTCGGTGAGCACCGGGAACCGCAGGTCGCGCTGTTCGGCGGACTCCAGCCAGAGCGGCTCGCCGGTGCGCAGCACGACGGGTCCCGGCAGCTCCTCGTCCGCGAGCCCGGCGGCCTCCAACCGGGACAGGTAGTCAGCCGGGAAGCCGACGGCGGACAGGACCTTCATCCGTCCGTCGCTGTAGGTCAGCAGGCCTCCTGCATGTGCTCCGAGGACGTCGATGCCCGCCGAGACCACAGCGGCCGCGACCTCCTCCGACGTGGTGAGGCCGGCGAGCGCCGCGCCGACCTCGTGCAGGCCGCTCGTGCGGCGCACCTGGGCGCGCAGCGAGGACAGCTCGCTCACCTCGCGCGCCAGCCGCGCGGGGAACGACAGCACCGGCTCGGGCACTGCGCCGGCCGCGTGCACCCGGAGCTGGTCGACCAGCGACTGCACGTACCAGTGCCGGAAGACCTGGTGCACGGGCGGGCTGGCGAGGGTGAGGAGCCGCGCCGCGCCGGCGTACCGGTCGAGCTCGTCCAGCGCCGAGAGGTAGGCCTCGCCGGCCGATGCAGCAGAGGTAGGCAGCGTCAGCACCAGCTCTGTCTCGGCATCGCCTCGCGCGGCCGCCTCGAGGGCCTGCTCCTTGATAGCGAGCCGGGCCTCGGCAAACCCCTGCACCACGTCCGGGACCAGCGTCGCCAGGTGGGCCGGGAGCTGGCCGACGGTCGTCAGGACGAACTCCCGCACGAGGTTGTCGACGTGCGCCTTGGCCTCCAGCAGCAGGTCCGTCGGCACCGAGCCGAGCCGGACGGTGAACCGCTGCTCCCCGTCGTCGTCGTCAGGCCAAGCCGCCAGCAGGGCGTCGAGGTCGATGTCAGGCTCCGTGCGCGCCAGGCTGCTGCCCACGAGCGGCAGCTCTGCCCAGACGACCTTGTGCCCGGGCCGGCCGCTCTCGACGCCCCAGGCGCGGGAGAGGGCTGCGACGAGCGTCAGCCCCCTGCCCGTCATCGCCTCGGTGCTCGCCCGCATCCGCACCGGCATCCCGTGGCCGCAGTCCTCGACCTCCACCCGCACGGCGTCCGCAAGGGGTCGGACCCGCAACGTGACCTCGCCCGCCGGTGCGTGCAGCACCGCGTTGGTGACGAGCTCGGTCACGACCAGCTCCACGTCGTCGCGGACGTCAGATCGCGGGAGCACCTCGCGCACGTGCGTCCGCGCGCGGGGCACGGAGTCGGTGCCCCGGTGCAGCGCGACGCCGCCACCGTTGCCGGGATCGGAACTTCCCTCGTCGGACCCGCTGTCGGACCCGCACTGGGTCCCGCTGCCCTCGACGCCCGCGCTCAGCTCAGCACCCCCTCGCCGGTCCACCAGCCGGTCCTGCCCCCCGACGACGTGATCCAATCGCGCCTGACGGGTGCTCTCGAGGCCCGCTCCGGCTGCAGGTCCTAGGACCGGTGGCCGATGGTGCACCCGACCTGCCAGCCGCCACGGTAGCGACATGAATCGACA
>JAOPVZ010000143.1 GCA_025965935.1 Frankiales bacterium
GAACGAGGCCGCGTACTTCGTGGGGTCCGCCCCGATCGGGTAGATCAGGCGGTTGGCGAAACCGGCGCCCGGGTGGCTGCCGTCCGCGGCGGCCGGGGCGGCGGCGCTGACGCGGGCCCACATGCCCTGCCACAGCGGGGCCGACAGGCTGGTGCCGCCCACCGTCGTGTCCGAGCCGCCGGAGACGATGTTGTAGCCGGACAGCAGGTCGCCCGACTGGGCGGCGACGTCGGCCGTGGGCCTTCCGACGACGGTGAACTGGGGGTCCAGGCCCGACTGGTAGTCAGCCGCCGCGAAGTACGTCGAGGAGCCGCCGCCGGTGTGCGTCCAGGCGATCTCCTGGTCACGGGTGGCCGGGTCACCGGTGGTGTAGAGCACCGTGCCGCCGACGCCGATCGCGTTCGGGCTGGTCGAGGGGTACTCCGCGGACGGGATCGGGCCGATGGTGACGCCGTTCACGCCGGCGCCGGCGGCAGAGCAGCCGGAGCCGTTGTCGCCGGTGGAGGCGAAGAAGCTGCGGCCCTCGGCAGCGGCCTTGGTAAGCGCGGCCTCGTGCGCGTCGAAGGTGCCGAGGAAGCCGAACGCGTCGCACAGGCCGTAGGAGCCCGACGCCTGGGTTGCGCCGGCCGGGTCACTGGCCCACGTGTCGATCGCGGCGGCGAGCAGGTCGCTGTTGCCAGAGTTGGCGAAGTAGAAGGTCATGCCGGCGGCGTCCGGCGCCATGCCGGTCGCGGCCTGGCTGTCGAGGTCCCACTCGATGACGCCCGAGGTGTCGGTGGTGTTGGGCGTGCCGACCTGCGTGATGGTGAAGGGGATCTGCGGCAGCGCGTTCTCCTGCTCGAACTTGCGCAGGTCCGGCTCGACGGTGCCGGGCGACCCCCATCCGAAGGCGGCCAGCTTCTGCCCCTGCCCGGTGTTGTTGCTGGGCTGCTCGTACGTCGACCAGAGGTCCTTCGGCGAGGTGCTCGACGGGATCGGGAAGTCGGTCTTCATGACCGAGCGGTGCGCGGTCGACAGCGTGTCCAGGCCCGCCACGGCAGTCACGGCGGACGGGACCGTCGGAGCCGACGTGTTGGCGGTGAAGCGCGCGAACGGCGTACCGGCCTTGCCGGTGAAGGTGGCCAGGTGCGTCGCGAAGGTGCTCTCCACCTGGGCGACGGTGCCCTCCGCCAGCAGGTAGGTGCCCTCGGCGTTGCTGTAGGTGAGGTGCAGCCCCTTGGCGGTCAGCCACTGGGCCACGGCCTTCGCCTGCACGGGGTCGGCGCCGAAGCGGCTCGCGTACTCGGCCGGCGTGAGGAAGTGCCGGTAGTCCTTACTGCCCTTGACGTACTGGTCCCGCATCAGCTGCTGCAGCCCGGCCGCGTCACGGCCGCGGACGCTGACGCCGACGTGCCAGGCGCTGCTCGCCGAGGGCGCACCCGCAGGGTGGGTCAGCCAGGTGGCCGGGATGGTGTCGCGGGTCAGGGCGTGCAGCCCCAGCGGCGAGCCGCTGGTCGCGGCGGCGACGGGTACGACGGGCAGGACACTCGTGACGGCGAGGGCCAGTCCTGCGAGCACGGCAGTGCGAGCGCTGAGGCGCACAAGGTCTCCTGGGTAGCTGGGTGGCTGGGGGGAGCTGCGGACCTCTTCGCCGCCGCCCCGCCCGTTCCTGCCTGCCCGGCCGAACGTCCTCAGCGAGGCGCGGGGATCCCGATCGCCGTCGCGGAAGACGCAAGGTCCAGATCCGTGACCACAGGGCCGGGATCGCCGGCCTTCACCTGGTACATCGCGAGGTCAGCCGCGTGGATCAGCTCTGCGGCGCCATGACCGCCGGCCGTGATCGCGCCTCCGATCGAGAGCCGCGGCGTGATCTCGAGGCGCCCGCAGGACACGGGTTGCTGGACAACGGCGTGGATCCGTCGCATCAGGGCGTGCAGTTCGGGAAGCGACACGCCCTCGACGAGGACCCCGAACTCGTCGCCGCCGAACCGGACGACGAAGTCCTCCTCACGGACAGCGGCCGTGAGGCGCTCGCCGACGGCACGCAGCAGCTGGTCGCCAGCGCTGTGGCCCTGCTCGTCGTTGACCGACTTGAACTCGTCGAGGTCGCAGTACAGCAGGCCGATCGTTTCGCCACGCCGCTTCTGGCGGCCGAGGGCATCCTGCAGTCTCAGGTCGAACATCGGTCGCTGCGGCAGTCCGGTGAGCGGGTCGTGGAGCCGCTCGTCGGCGAGACGTCGCATCACGTCCTGCTGCCTCCGGTGGAACCACAGCAGCAGCCCGACGACGAACGTCAGCAGCACGGCAAGCGCGAGCAGCGCGCGATGGCGGCTCGCCGCGACCCCGGGAGACCAGCTGCTCGCTCCCTGCGCGGTCACCATCGTCCACCCGTGACCTGCATCGCCGGCGCTGACGACCAGCTGGCGGCCGTGCCAGGTGAGCTCCTTCGTGCTGCGCGGCAGCGGCAGGCCGAGCGGCTTGCCGAGGCTGCTCGGGTCTCCGCTGGCAGCGACCACATGGTGGCTGTCGATGACATAGGAAACGGCATCGAGGCTGAGATGGAGCCGGCGGTCGTACGCCCCGAGTGTCCAGGTGTGGATGTCGGCGTAGGCGACCAGCAACGCCGCGGTCCGGCCGTCCCGCGCCACCGGGACAGCGAAGGCGACGACGGCATCGTTGCCCGTCCGCAGGACATCCGACATGCCGGCCTGCGTCACCGCGGGGAGCGACCCTGCCCGGGACCAGTGCGCGAGCGTGGTGCCGCTGGGGCTCACCAGCTCGGCGCCGTAGGACGTCAGTGGCGAGCTGTGCGCCAGGTGGTGGAGGCGCTCGGTGTCGGTGCCGTCGAATCGCCATGGGGTCTCGTTCGCGGCGGTCTGCGTCGCTTGCAAGGTGCTCGTGAAGTACTGCGCCGTCAGGCCGGACAAGATCGTCTGCATCGAGTCGCGGTCGCGCAGGTGCGCACGCTCCAACGAACGAGCGGCATCGAGCTGCGTGAACGCCGCGACGGCCCCGAGCCACAGGACAGCCGCCGTGCTCGCCAGCGCGAGCAGCGCACGCCCGAGCCTGGCGCGCCGCGTCCTGTCCATGCGCATGGCAGCGTGACTCCGATCTTCGCGGTGATTGTTTCGGTCTTCGACGCCGGCAACGGCGTTCGACAGGCCATCTGGAAAAGATGAGCACAAGGGACTAGCCAGATGATCACTCGGGTGCCAGCGCCCGAGCTTTTTTCGGCGTGACGAGAAGCGGTGCTCGACGTACGCTTGTCGTACACGTGAAAGGAGGTGGTCCGAAGCATTGAGTAACAACCGGACATGTGAGGTGGCTGTCCGCTAGGCGCCGTCTGACGACGCGGACCACCGCACGCCTCAGACGGCGTACGGCGAATCCACGACAGGCACCCGAACCCCTGGGCGCCGGCTTAGTCCAGCCGGCCCTCTCTCCGGAGAGGAAGTGCCCAGGGGTTCGCTTGCGTCCAGGGCCGTTCGTCGTGGAGAAGATCCTCCGTTCGGCTCTGCGGTCAGGCCGTCTCGGCGAACGGCTCAGCGCCAGGCCCTTTCGGGCCATGTGACAACCACCCGGTCAGGGTTCAACCCGAGCGCCCCGAGATGCCGACCTCTTGTGTGTGACCCCCCGACACCAGGAGAACCCGATGTCACCGATGGCGCTGCTCGAGCAGGGCATCCCGCTGTCCCTCCTCCTCGACCTGGTGTGCGGACCGATGTCCGAGGATCTCCTCGCCCAAGAGGCAAGCGAGCACTAGCGCAGCGACGCCTCGAACGTCGCGGCCAGGTCCTTCACCACGGGTCCCGCACCGAGCTCGCGCCCGTCGAGGACGACCACCGGAGCGATGCCCCGCACGGAGGACAGCAGCGCGACCTCGTCGGCGCGTGCCAGCTCCTCGACGGAGACCGCCCGCTCGAGGATCTCGGTGAGACGTCGGCAGGCCAGCAAGGTGGTGCCCGCGAGGATCCCCGTGCCGACCGGCGGTGTCATGAGGACGCCGTCGATGACCGCCACCACTGTGGACGTGGGCGCCTCGAGCACCCAGCCGTCCGTCGACACCCAGATCGCGTCGTCTGCATCGAGCTCGTGCGCGTGCCGCAGCGTTGCCATGTTCACGGCATACGACGTGCTCTTCACGCCACCGAGTGCCCACGGCGCCGTGCTCCTGAAGTCGGCGGCCACGCCCAGCGGCACGGTCACCGCGGTCACCCCAGTCCGTCCGCGCACAGTCTCGGCGGGTACGACGAAGCAGACCGCGAACCCCACGCCGCCCTTGGTCATGGTGAGCCGCAGACCCGCGTCCGGTGCGCCGGCCGCTGCTTTCTCGGCAAGTTCCCGGAAGCCGTCCGGCAGGTCGATCTCGAGTCGGGCAGCCGAGCGGGCCAGCCGCTCGAGGTGCTCGTCGAGGAAGCACGGCCGGCCGTCGACGACGCGCAGCGTCTCGAAGACCGACTCACCTCGGACCACGCCGAGGTCGTCCGCCCGCAGGACGGGAGTGTCCGCGGGCACCTCGCGAAGGCCCTCCAGCAGCACGACACGCGTCACGATGAGAACGTAGCCTCACGCCGTGGGGCGATCGGTCGAGGGCGAGGACGCGGCGCAGCGGTTGCGCGCTCGGGGTCTGCGTGTCACACCGCAGCGCCGTCGGGTCCTCGAGGCAGTGGCCTCGCTGGGGCACGCCACTCCCGAGCAGATCCATGCCGCCGTACAACCGCACGCCGACCTGTCCACCGTCTACCGGGCGCTCGAGCTGCTCGAGGAGCTCGAGCTCGTTCGACACACCCACCTCGGGCACGGGTCGCCCACCTGGTC